>DASSBJ010000107.1:0-40423 GCA_035698885.1 Solirubrobacterales bacterium | reverse complement strand
CTTGAGCTCCTCGGGCACCGAGGCGCGCTGCTCGGCCAGCGAGCGGGTGATCGTCCCCTCGCGCACCAGCCGCGCCAGGTCGGCGTCCATCGTCTGCATGCCGACCGCGCCGGAGGTCTGCACGGCGGCGTAGATCTGGTGGGTCTTGCCCTCGCGGATCAGGTTGCGGATCGCCGGCGTCGGCACCAGCACCTCGGTGGCGACCGTGCGGCCCATCCCGTCGGCGGTCGGCAGCAGCTGCTGGGTGACGATCCCCTGCAGGGCGATCGAGAGCTGGGTCCGAACCTGCCCCTGCTGCTGGGGCGGGAAGACGTCGATGATCCGGTCGACCGTCTGCGCGGTCGACTGGGTGTGCAGGGTGGCGAAGACGAGGTGGCCGGTCTCGGCCGCGGTCAGCGCGGTGGAGATCGTCTCCAGGTCGCGCATCTCGCCGACCAGGATGACGTCGGGGTCCTCGCGCAGCGCGGCGCGCAGGCCGAGCGCGAAGTCGGGCGCGTCGGAGCCGACCTCGCGCTGGTTGACGATCGAGCGTTTGTGCTGGTGCAGGAACTCGATCGGGTCCTCGATCGTCAGGATGTGGTCCTGGCGCCCTTCGTTGATCACGTCGATCATCGCCGCCAGGGTCGTGCTCTTGCCCGAGCCGGTCGGCCCGGTCACGAGGACGAAGCCGCGCGGTTTCTCGCACAGCTCGCGCAGCACCTGCGGCACCTTCAGCGAGTCCAGCGAGGGGATGTCCTGCGGCACCAGGCGGAAGGCGGCGCTGACCACGCCGCGCTGGAAGAAGCAGTTGACGCGGAAGCGGGCGACGCCGGGGATCGCGTAGGCGAAGTCGAGCTGTTTGCCGAGCTCGAAGCGTTTGCGCTGGTCGTCGTTGAGGATCGAGTAGACGATCTCGCGCGTCTCCTGGCCGGAGAGCACGTCGAAGCCCTCCATCGGGACGATCTTGCCCTTGTCGCGCATGCAGGGCGGGACGCCCGGCGTGATGTGCACGTCGGAGGCCTTCGTCTCCACCATGCGGCGAAGCACGTCTGCGAAATCGACCGCCATGGTCAGCTGAATCGGCTTTTCGGCGCGATCTCTTTAGGCGCTGACACGGACGACCTCCTCGAGGCTGGTCAGCCCGGCGCGCACCTTGTGCAGGCCGTCCTCGCGCAGCGTGAGCATGCCCTCCTCGCGGGCGACGGCGCCGATCTCCGCCTCCGAGGCGTGCTCGACCGCCATCTCCTTGATCCGCTCGCTCAGCTTCATCACCGAGAAGATCCCGACGCGGCCGCGGTAGCCGCTCTGGTTGCAGCGGCTGCAGCCGACCGGTTCGTAGGCCTCGAGGTCGCCGCCGACCCGCATGTCGGCTTCGGCCAGCACCTGCGGCGGCACGATCGTGCGCCGCTTGCAGTGGCTGCAGAGCTTGCGCGCCAGCCGCTGGGCGACGACGCAGTCGACGGCGGAGGCGATCAGAAAGGCCTCGATCCCCATCTTGGTCAGGCGCGTGATCGCCCCGGGCGCGTCGTTGGTGTGCAGCGTGGTCAGCATCATGTGGCCGGTCAGCGCCGCCTCGATCGCGATCCGCGCGGTCTCGCCGTCGCGGATCTCGCCGACCATCACGATGTCGGGGTCGGCGCGCAGGATCGAGCGCAGCCCGGTGGCGAAGTCGAGCCCGGCTTTGCGGTTGACGTTGATCTGGTTGATGCCCTCGAGCCGGTACTCGACCGGGTCCTCGATCGTGATGATGTTCTTCTCCACCGCGTTCAGCTCGCCCAGCGCCGCGTAGAGGGTCGTCGACTTACCGGAGCCGGTCGGCCCGGTGACCAGCACGGCGCCGTAGGACTGCCCGAAGGCGTCGGCGAAGCGCGTCCGCCCCTCGCCGTCCATCCCCAGGTCGTCGAGCGAGCGCTGCGCGTTCTCCTTGTCGAGGATGCGGATCGTCGCCCCCTCGCCGCGCTGCGTCGGCAGCGTCGTCACGCGCAGGTCGACGCGGCGCTCCTCGACGGTCACGCTGACCCGCCCGTCCTGCGGGACGCGCTTCTCGGCGATGTTGAGGTCGCTCATGATCTTCACCCGCGAGACGACCGCGTTGACCATCCGCTTCGGCACGTGGGCGGCCTCGCGCAGGACGCCGTCGACGCGGAAGCGCACCCGCATCTCCCCCTCGCCGGGCTCGAAGTGCACGTCGGAGGCGCCCTCCCCGACCGCCTGGCCGAGGATGCTGTAGACGAGCTTGATCACCGGCGCGTCCTCGGCGCTGACTTCCATGTCGGCGACTTCGGCCAGCTCGGCTTCTTCGCCGGCCGCCGCCTCGCCCTCGGTCACCGCCTCGCTGACCGCGCTCTGCAGCGTGTTGAGCCGGCCGATCAGCGCCTCGATGTCCTCCTCGGCGGCGACCGCCACCCGGCAGTCGAGCGCCGTCGCGATCTGGATGTCGTCGACCGCGAGCACGTTGGTCGGGTCGGCCATCGCGACCAGCAGCGTCTCCTGGTCGACGAAGCCGACCGGCAGGGCGCGGTAGCGGCGCGCCGTGTTGACCGAGATCAGGTTGGCCGCCGCCATGTCCACCTGGAAGGCCGAGAGGTCGACGTGGTCGAGCCCGTAGCGCTCGGCGACCGCGCGCGAGAGCTGGTCGGCGGTGATCGCCCCCTGCTCGATCAGCAGCCGCTCCGGCGTGCGGCCGGCGCTGCGCGAGGCCTCGATCGCGTTGCGGGCGACGTCGTCGCCGACGAAGCCGAGGTCGACCAGGACGTCGGTGACGAAGCCGCTGTGGCGGCCGCGCTGGCGCGGTGGCGTCAGGCCCGCGGCGCCGCCGGCCTGCGGGTCGAGCTCCGGCGCGGTCGAGTCGCCGGAGTCGGGGACCGGCCGCAGGTGGTTGGGGAACTCGCGCGAGTCCACCGCTCAGCCGCTCATGGGTGGTAGTCGAGCGTGCGGCCCTTGTAGCCGGCGTCGATCACGGCCTGGGCGACGCTCTGCGGGCTCTGGAAGCCGTAGCTGACCGAGGCGGTCGGGATCGACTTGTCGAGCTGTTTGGGAGTGACGACGACGAGCGCCGGCACGCGGTCGACGCCGACGCCCTCGCTGATCGCGGCGTAGCGGGCGATCCGCTTGGCGGAGACGATGAAGACCTTGGCGTCGCGGAAGCCCGCCAGCCCCTCGGTGGCGACCTTGACCCGCTTGTCGTCGATGCCGCCGTCGTGGACGAAGAGCAGGACCAGCGTCTGGTTGTGCCTCCAGGCGCGCAGCACCGGCTTCGGCAGCGGCGGCGCGGCGATGCCGCTGGGGGCGGCGCCGGCGAGCGCCGAGCCGAGCGCTTCGGAGCCGGCGGCTTCGGAGCCGGGCGCTTCGGAGCCGGCGGCTTCGACCGCCACGGTCGCTTCCGTAGTCGCTTCGCCGCCCGCCGATTCTTCTTCGCCCCCGCCCGAGGACATGAGGAAGATCGCGACGGCGACCAGCAGCACGCCGACGACGCCCAGCTGGACCAGCGGATTGCTGTTGAGGGCCTCTCTCATACGTTCGCTTACAAGTTCGACAGAAGCGACCGTGGGCTTGAGTCGCGCACGGGCGCGACGCACGATCTCGCCCAGACCGGCAGGTTCCATTAGAGGAATGCTTCATGCCATAATCGCCACGTGGCTACGGGAGGCGCTACCGGAGATCAGTTCCGGGCGCGTGCGGGCGCTCTGACGCTGCTTCAGATCGCCACCTCGATGGACCAAGAGGACGCGCTGGCGGTGCTCGAGGCGTCGCTGGAAGGCGTGGCGCCGCCGGTTCCCGACGAGGACGAGGTCGCCGAGTACGAAGCGGAGGTGGAGGAGCTCGACGAGCAGGACATCGAGCTCGCCGAGGCGCTCCACCCCGGCCTCGCCGACCCGCTGCGGCTGACCGGCAAGGGCGAGGAGATGCTCTTCGTCACCCACATGATCGAGCGCTGGCTGCGGCGGCGCCCGCAGGGACCGCTGAGCCTCGGCATCGCGGCGGCGCGGGCGCTGGCGCCGATGGTGCTCTCGTGGTCGGCGACGCTGACCCACGCCCTGGCGCCGGGGCCGCAGACGTCGAAGGAGCTGGAGCGGACGCTCGCCGCCGTCCTCGACGCCGAGGCGGTCGAAGGGCAGCTCGAGTCGATGGTCGACTCGGGCCAGGCCGAAGCGCTGTATGGGAGCGGACGGGCGCCGTCCTACCTGCTCACCGACTGGGGGCGCGAAGCGATCTCGCCGATCGTCGCCGCCGTGCGCTTCGAGCTGCGCCACCCCGACCCCGGCCTGCTGCCGCCCGACGTCTTCGACGTCGAGGCCGCCTTCCAGATGGCGCTGCCGCTGCTGCGCCTGCCCGAGCAGCTGCGCGGCACATGCCGCGCCGGCGTGCGCATCCCCGACGAGCCGGAGCCGCTCGTCGCCGGGGCGACGGTCGAGGTCGCCGAGGGCCGCGTCGCCGCCTCCTCCCCGCTGCTCGAGCAGACCGCCGAGACCTGGGCCAGCGGCACACCCCTTGAATGGTGCGAAGCCGTGGTCGACCCGACAGCCGCCGGGCTCGACGCCGGCGGGGACACCGGCCTCGTCGCGGGCCTGGTCGAGGCGCTGCACGAGCGGCTGTTCGGCGAGTCGCCCGAGATCGCCTGACCCGAAGGGCCGGGAGCGGCTCTCCACGGTGGCCGTGCCGCTCCGGCTCGCGCCCTTCCGTCGTCAGCCGAAGCAGCGGCTCCAGCGCTCGCGCGGGTTCTGCGCGCTTCAAGAAGGACTTGGCCGCAGGTACTGGACTTCGCGGCTGAAGCCCTTGGTGCGCTCGAAGAGGATCTGCAGGGCCTCCTCGATCGCGTTGTGGTGCCAGCCCTCCTCCTGGGCTTCGGAGGCGGCGGAGTTGAGAGCTGCGCAGAGCGGCGCCATCAGCCTCGTCGCGTCGATCAGCGCCGGCTGGAATTCCATGCCGCAGAGCTCGATCGCGTGGCGCAGGTCGATCAGCAGCGGCGCCGGGGGCACGTCCGTCCCGATCACGATCGGACGCGGGCGGACCTGGCCGTAGACCTCGGTCGAGGCGATGTCGTAGAAGGGCGCGAGCATCGGCGCGCCGCCCCCGTAGAGCAGGGCGGCGTTGGCGCCGCGCAGCTCCGTGCAGCCGAGCAGCACGTCGCAGATAGTGGCGCGCAGCAGCGTCTGCACCGCCCCGGCTTCGCCGATCGCGCGCAGCAGCTCGCTCACCTCGCTGAGCATCGGCACGCCGGCGGAGAGCCTGCGGGCGGCGTCCTCAGGGCAGATGCCGAGCGCCTGGGCGAAGCTCTCCTGGTGCAGGCACTCCCCCGCCGCCGCCTCGCCCCAGCGGTCGAAGCGCTTGGACACCAGGCAGGGGTGGCCGGCGATCGTCACGACCTCGGTGTGGGCGACGGGGAAGCCGAGCCGGCGGTAGGCGCCGGTGCAGGCGTGCTCGTTGGCGGCCATGCCGGGCAGCTCCGGCGGCTCGGGCTTGACGATGTGGGTGCTGGGCAGGCCGGGGCGCGGCCAGGCCCAGCGGTCCTCGGCCTCGTCGCGGAGGAGCGCCAGCTTGTGGCGCTCGCCGGGAAGGGCGAAGCGCATGCGGTGCGGATCGCCCTGGTCGAACATCTCCTCGCAGCGGGGGTCGAGCAGCTGCTCGAGCTCCGCGTCGGTGAGCCAGGAGAGCGAGCGTGGGTCCGCGGGCTCGGCGCCGGCGAGGCCGCGGCCGATCGTCACCGCGCCGAGGCAGTCGCCGCCGAGCTCGGCGATCAGCCCGTAGCCGTCGCCGGGGTCGAGGCCGACCCGGCCGGCGATCGCCCGCCGCCTCGCGCCCTGCGGCAGCAGGCCCTCGACGTAGGCGCGGGCGGCGCGGGCGCCGTAGGGCTCGGTCCGCACCGGCAGCGAGAGGCTGAGCGGCGGGCAACCCGAGGCGAGCGCCTCGGGCGAGTAGGCGAAGCCGTACTCGCCGTCGCCGCTGCGGAACAGGCTGCCGATCCGCTCGCCGCGCAGGCAGACGTCGAGGCTCATCCGGACCCGCACCGCCGTCGCCCCATCGCTCTCCTCCTTGCCGCGTAGCTCGCAAACTCGGGGAATCATCGACCTTATTGGTACGAAGGTGGATTTGTCAAGGAATTCGCCGAAGGTCACAGCCAATCGACCCCGCTGGCGACCCCGCCCAGTCCCCGCGGACGAGTGAGAGAACTCCATCTATTCCAGGAGGATTACCCGGTCGTGCCATAATCGGTCACGTGGCTTCCATCCAGGCCACCGACGAGGGGTACCGAGCGCGTGCGGGGGCGCTGACGCTGCTCTACCTCGTCAGCCCGCTCGAACGCCCGGTCCTGCGGACGTTGATGGCCGAACTGACCACCGGCGTGAAGGTGCAGGAGATCGAGGAGCCCGACCCCGAGTTCATGGTGATGGGGATCTTCGAAGACTCCTACCTGCTCGAACCGGCCGACCCCGACCACCCGCCGGGGGAGCCGATCGGGCCCGACACCATGATGCGGCCGACGCCGGCCGGGCGCGAAGTGCCGTTCGTCGGCACGGTCTTGGCGCGCTGGCTGCGCCGCTGCCCCGCGGGCCCGCTCGCGCTCGGGCCGGAGTCGAGGCGACCGATGGCGGCGCTGCTCGGCGGCTGGGGCTCGATGACGATCCACGCCCTGGCCGGCGGTCCGCGCAGCGCCGCGCAGGTGTGCGAGTCGATCGAGGTCCTCGACCGCGAGGTCATCGACGTCCGCATCGAGTCGATGCTCGAGACCGGCCTGCTCGAGCAGGCGCCCGGCGAGGACCCCGACGGCGAGCCGCTGGTGCGGCCGACCGGGTGGCTGCGCCGCGCCGTCGCCCCGCTCGCCGCGGCGGCGCGCATGGAGTTGCGCTTCCCGCCCGGCGACACGGCGCCGATCGCCGCGCTCGACGTCGAGGCCGCCTTCGAGCTGACCCTGCCGCTGCTGAAGCTGCCGCGCAGATTCGCGGGCGCCTGCTCGCTGGCGGTCGAACTGGAGGAGGGCGTCCCCGGCAGCCCCGCCGGCGTCACCGCCCGGATCGAGGGCGGCCGCGCCGTCGCCTGCGAGCCCGGAATCGACCCAGCCGCCGACATCGCGATCTCAGGAAGCACAGCGGCCTGGCTCGACGCGGTGATCGAGCGCCGCACCGAGGGGATCTCCTCCAGCGGCGATCGTCGCCTCGCCAAGCTCCTGCTCCGAGAGCTGCACCGGGCGCTGTTCAAACGCTTCGCGTCGCTGGGGTAGCCACCTCGGGTCATAGACATGCACCGAGCATGAGAAGGGGTTCTCTCCCTCTGAGAGGGGGTGTGCGTGGCCTCGGGCGTTTCCAAATAGGTCCCTTTCATGTCACAATGGTCACCGCCGTGTGGAGAAGTGGGATCAGCACGAGCAGCGGGGGCATGCGCGCGGGTGCGCATGCGTTGAGGATGGCTGCCGACCCGGTCAAACGCGACATCCTGCGCGTGGTGCTGGAGCGGCCGGTGGAGGCCGGGCCGAACAGCCACTACAAGATCACGGCCGGCGGCCGTGAAGGGCTGTTCGTCGGCTTCGTGATCGAGCGCTGGCTGCACAGCGCCCCCGAGGGGCCGCTCGACTTCGCCGGCGAGCAGGCGGAGCTGGCGGTGAAGGCCCTGGCCGACGGGTGGTCCGCGGGCGTCGTCCACGCGCTCGCCCGCGGCCCTCGCACCGTTCGCGAGCTGCAGGGAGCGACTGACGGCCTCGGCAAGCGGGGCCTGCGGCGCGGCCTCGCGGCCATGCGCCGGGCTGGACTGGTCGAGGTGCGCGCCTCTGCCGACCCCGGCGCCGCCGTGTACGTGGCCACCGACTGGCTGCGCGCCGGCGTCGCCGCGCTCATCGCCGCCGCCCGGGTCGAGCGCCGCCATCCGAGCGCAGAGACCGTGCCGATCGACGCGCTCGACGTCGAAGCGGCCTTCCTGCTCGCCCTGCCGTTGCTCGAGCTGCCGGAGGACGTCTCGGGAAGCTGCCGCCTCGGCGTCAGCCTCGACGACGGGGTGCCCCTGCCGACGGCCGAGCCCGGGCCCGCCATGGCGGGGGTCACCGCGCGGATCGAGCGCGGCCGCGTCGTCTCCTGCACGCCGGGGCTCGACCTGCGGGCCGAGACCTGGGGCGCGGCCACGGCGAGCGACTGGCTCGACACCGTGATCGAGCCCGACGTCAAGCGCGTGCGCACCGGCGGCGACAGGCGGCTCGCGGCGATCCTCGTCAACGCCCTGCACCAGACGCTGTTCGGCGTGCCGACGCGCGGCTGAAAGCAAGCCGGGTCAGTCGCTCCACCAGCTCGCCGATGAAGAAGGAGTCGATCTCACGACGGCGGCGCAGCGGCCGCTCAACCTCGCGAACCCGCCGCGTTCCATGAGGAGCACGCGGCATGACATAATCGTCACGTGGCTGCTGGAGGCGCCCCCGGAGGCAATTTCCGGGCTCGAGCCGGAACGCTCACGCTGACCTACCTGAAGAGTGGGCTCGAGCGGAGCACGGCGCGCGCGATCCTGGCGCAGGCGGCCACCGGCATCGAGCTGGTCGAGCCGGAGGACCTGGTCGAACCCGAGGACGAGGCGGCGAGGATCGACGACGTCTTCGCCGACCGCTTCCTGCTCGAACCCGTCGACCCCGCCGCGGACCCCGACGACCCGGAGACGCTGATGCAGCCGACGCCGGCCGGGCGCGAGGTGCCCCTCGTCGGCGCCGCCTTGAAGCGCTGGTTTGACAGCTGCCCCGCGGGTCCGGTCGAGCTGGGCCCGGGCTCCGGCGATCCGCTCTGGGCGTTGCTGGCGGGCTGGTCCTCGACAGTCGTGCACGCGCTCGCCGCCGGCCCGCGGACCGAAGCCGAGGTGCAGAGCGCGGTGGGCGTGCTCGACGCCGGGGAGATCGACGCGCGCATCGCGCTGCTCGCCGAGGAGGGCCTTCTGCGTGTTCTTCCCGGCGAGGGCGGCGGCGAGCCGCGCTTCGAGGCGACCGATTGGCTGCGCCTCGCCCTCGCCCCGCTCGCCGCCGCGGCGCGGATGGAGCTGCGCCATCCGCGCGAGGACACCGCGCCGATCGCCGCCGCCGACGCCGAAGCGGCCCTCGGCCTGACCCTGCCGCTGCTGCGGACGAAGTCGCACCTCAGCGGCTCCTGTTCGCTGGAGGTCGAGCTCGACGAGGGCGTCCTCGGCAGCCCGGTCGCGATGACCGCCCGGATCGAGGAGGGCCGCGTCGTCGCCTGCGAGCCCGGCGCCGACCCGGAGGCCGACGCCTCGATCGCCGGCGACACCGCCGCGTGGCTCGACGCCGTGATCGACGGCAGACAGCGTGAGCTCGAGACCAGCGGCGACTGGCGCTTCCACCGCGACCTGCTCGGCGGGCTGCACAAGACGCTGTTCGGCGGACGCCGCTAGCAGGCACGCTCTGCGGGGTCGAGCTAGACGAAGACGTCGCAGGCGGCCCCGCCGGCGTCACCGCCCAGCGCTGTCTAGCGTCGGTGTGCCCGCCGGCGCCCGCGGCGCCGGCGCGTTTCGCGTCGGAGCTGACGCAAGTCGGGACCAAGGATGAAGACAAGGCCGGCCGCGGCGACCGCGGTGGTGATCAGAAAAGCGACATCCGGGCCTGGCCGAATCAACACCATGAGCAGGCCCGCGACGATGGCGGATGTCACGGTTACCAGCCTCTCTGACGCGACAAGACGTTTCATAGGTTGGATAGTAGCTGAACGAGCAGCGCGAGGCCGTAGATAGACAGCCCGAGGCGGAAGCCATAGACGCCGGCCTTCCGGCTGATTCTGTCCCGCCGAGCGGGTGAAGACTCCGAGAAGACCAGATCCGCCAGTCTCCCCGCGACACCGGCCGCCGCGAACGGGAACCCGAGCCCGATGCTGGTGGGCCATGGATCTTCCACCCGCGGAAGCACCTGCGCGACAAGGAGCCATAGGCCGATCGAGAACATGCGCCGACCGTGAAGGTCGCCGGCGCGCGCGTGGCGCGTCAAATGTCAAATTTCGCCGCAGCAAGACGTACGAAAGTCGCTGGCCGCCCGCTCAACGCCCTCGGGTTTCTTCGCGCAGGAAGCCGATGCGGCGGGAGACCTGGTAGTGGATCTGGTCGACGACCGGGCCGTGCCAGCCCTGTTCCTTGGAGCGCTCGACGAGCGCGCCGAGCAGGTCGTCGAGGTCGTGCAGGTGCTGGAAGGCGGGCCGGACGCTGTGCTCGGGCTCCAGCATCATGCCGATCGCGCACTTTCCGGTGGCGACGATCGCCGAGCAGCGTTCGGCCATCTCCAGCAGCGGCGCCTTTTCTCCCTCGCGGTAGACGTCCTCGGAGTAGATGCCGCAGAAGAGGCCCGGCAGCGGTCCGTCCTCGCCGTGCATCAGCGCCAGCCTGGCGATGAAGCGCTCGTCGCGATCGCCGAGCGCCCAGGCGCAGAAGGCGACCGAGAAGAAGGACTCAGGGAAGTCCTCGTCCTCGATCTCGAACAGCACTTCGCGGCCGCGCACCAGGCCTTCGACCGCCGAGAGCTCGGCGTCGGGCGCGATCCCGATCGCCTGCTGGAAGCTCTCCTGGTGCAGGCGTTCGGCGCCGACCCCCTCGCCCCAGCGGTCGAAGCGCGGCGAGACCAGGCAGTTGCGGCCGGCGACCGCTTCGGCCATCGAGACGCCGACCGGCAGCCCCAGCGCCCGCACCGCGTTGGAGCAGACGTACTCGTTGACCGCCATTTCGGAGCGCAGGCCCGATTCGGGGATCACCACGTGGGTGCTCGGGACGCCGGGCTCCGGCCAGGCCCAGCGGCCCGACTCCGCGTCGCGCACCAGCGCCAGCTTGTGGCGCTCGCCGGGCAGCGTGAAGCGCATGCGCCGCGGCTCGCCGGGGTCAAAGCAGCGCTGCGGCAGCCAGTCCAGGGCGCCCGCCAGCTCGTCCTCGGAGAGCCAGGCGAGATCCTCGGGCGCGCGCGGCTCCGCCTGCTCGCCCTCCTCGAGGAAGGTGACCGCGCCCGGGCAGTCGCGCCCCAGCTCGGCGATCAGCCCGTAGCCGTCGGTCGGGTCGACGCCCAGCTCGTGCGCCAGCCTGCGCCGCCGCGGTCCGCGCGGCAGCAGCCCCTCGACGTAGACGCGCGTCTCCTCGGGCCCGTGCGGCTCCGCGCGCGGCGGCAGCGCCAGGCTTATCCGCGCCCGCTCCGTCCCCAGCCGCTCGACGGCCTGCTCGTCGTAGGCGAGGACGTACCCCTCGCCGTCGGGTCGCAGCGAAGCGACCTTCGCACCGCGCAGATGGACGTCCAGAGCCATGACGCTCTCCCCTCACTGGTGGATACCGTCCAAGCGTACCGGACTATTTACAGATAATCCCCAGGTCGTATCGAAAGCGTCCCGCCTGAGGGGTTCGGCTCGCCGCGACTGCCGGACTTGCTCGGTTAGAAGAGGCCCGCCCGGCCAAGCAGGAAGGAGACGATCAGCGCGACTCCGCCGACCGCCCAGCTCCCAACACCGAAGGCGGGCTGGCGGGTCGCAAGCTCGAGAGCCGCTTCGGATTCCTTGCGGCGCTCACTCCGCTCCGCCGCTTGGGCGCCCTCCTGGATGGCGTGCTCGACGATTGCCTCTAGCATCACGGCGGCGCCTTCCTCCTCCCTACGAGCCGCCGCCTGCCGCTCCGGCTGGCGCTTGAGCTCGGCGGCCTCCTTCTCGGCTGCGGTCTCGATCTCGCCGATCCGCACCTGCGCGCGCTGGGCGTTCGCGCGCTCGCCTGCCTCCTCCTGCTCCAGGTCTTCTATCTCTTCCTCGGCGACAGCGATCCGTTCCAGCAGCGCACGGCCGACCTTGCCGTCGAAGTAGACCGTGTAGATCATCGCCTCAGCCATCGCCAGGGCGCTTTGGATGAAGGCGAGGAAGGCGTATGCGTGCACGGGCAGAGGTGCGCTGTCGGAAGTCGCCGCGGCGCGGAAGAGCACGATCAGCCCGATCCCGACGATCGCCAACAGGCCGGCGACGAACGCCAGCCAGGTCGCCTTCGCGCCCTCTCTGATCGGCGCCTCGGCGGCACTCAGCCACTGAGCGATGCCGATGGCGGTCGAGATCGGCGCGAGCGCGACGCCGAAGGTGAGCACGATCTTCCAGATCAGTTCGCCTGGAATCAGATGGAACGCACTCCCCATGACGCCAACGTCGAAGACCGTGAAGCTGATGCTTACCCCGATGACGACTTTGAACCCGACCTGCACGCGCGCCCTCCTGGGAAGCGCGTTGAACCGGTCGCGCAGCTCGTCGCGCTTGCGGCCATGCGCCTAGCGGAACGGGTCGCCGTCGAAGCTGCGGAAGGTGACGAAGCCGCGCGACGCCGCCGCAAGCCGCGCCGCAGCCATGACGTCCGGCATGCATTCGCCGGCGACCTGATCGTTGGAAAAGGTCGCATCGACGTAGATGTCCATCGAGATCGGGCGGTCGGTCAGCTTCTGCGTTTCGTCACAGCCCATCAGGGCGATCGCCAACGCGATCGCAGCACACACCCCAACACCGTTGCCCCAACGCCCCACCGATGCCCTCCCTTGAGCTTTCCCTAAAACAACGCGGCAGCACGATATAGGATCGTGATGATTTCTGTCTGGATACGTAATCGGCCCCGACGACGAGCCGCGCCTTGTCAAGTGCGCGGTCGTCTTCTTCGACCTCCTGGGCGTCAGCGCCATTGCCGGCGGCCCTGGGGCGGATGCGGAGCTGGTGCGCTTCGACCGCACGATTCGCGACGCATTTCCCTACGCCATCGGCGCCGAGGCCGGCAGGGCCGACCCGGGCGTCTACCCGGCCGCGGTCTTCTCGGACTCGATGGTGGCCGCCGTCCCGATCTCGTCCGACCTGCCTCCGGCGCTGGCGATCTTCCAGCTCGCCAGCGACGTGGCGAAGCTGCAGACCCGACTCGCGACCGCCGACTACTTCGCACGCGGCGCCATCACACTGGACAAGTTCCACTGCCACGACGGGCTCTTGTTCGGTCCGGCGCTGGTTGAGGCGGTGGCACTGGAGCGCGACGTCGCCCTCGACCCGCGCATCGTGCTCTCGCCGGCGGCGGCCTTGGCCGTCCGCCGAGCCGCCGTCGCGGGGTCGAACGAAGAAGCGATCTACGACGGCTTGCCCGTCCTCGTCGACGAGGACGGGGCGCCCTTCGTCGACTACCTGGGGGCGTTATCGACGCAGATGTGGGGATCGAGCTGCCCGCGATCCTCACCTCACATCGCGATGTGGTCGCCGCACAGCTCGAACGACAGGCGACCGACTACCCCCGCTGGCGCAAACAGCGCTGGGTGGCCGAGTACCACAACGCCACCTGCGAGGCCAATCGCAAGCTCCTCGGTCAGCACGGTGGCCACGAGGCGCTCTGGATCGATTCGATCCACACCACGCGGAAGTTCGACAGTCTGCTGTAGCCCGGCGACGGCCGGTCCTCGGGGCCGGTCCTACGCACCCAACTTCGCGTCAGGCGGGTGCGCAGGCTCGTGTCGTCGGAATCCTGGCCCTGGGCGCGCACCCTCCGCAGGGCCGCCAGGGTCGCCTCCGCGATCTCGCGCACCTGGTCGAGACCGACGATGCACAGCTCTCCGGCGTGCACCTCGGCGCCACCGGCGAGTCGCTCACGGTCATTGTGGGTATAGCTCGAGCGGCCTCGCCCCTTCGACCCGAAGCGACGAGGGGACTGAAACCGCCGCTCAGTCGCCGAAGACGTCGTAGCGCTCGACCGGCTCGACAGCGCTCGACACCGAGTCCGTCCCCTCCTGCTGCGCTCAGCCGTCAACCGGTCAACCAGAACCTCTCGCTGGATCGATCTTGACGGTATGCTTTCGATACGCCGAAGTACAAACTACGGCACACAGGGAGACTCAATCCGTTGTCAGAGCTGATTTCAGCCGCGGTAGCCTTAACCGGCGTCTTCGCTGGTGCCGCCGTCAGCTTCGGCGTCCCGGCCCTGGCTCGCCGCGAGGATCACCGGCGCGCCGAAAACGAAGAGGAACGCTCGATCGCCGACCGCATCCTCGCGATGTGGGAGCAAGAGCGCGACCTCTTCGCCGTGCTTACCGCCCGCTCTTCGCCGCAGCGCCGCAACCTCATGCTGCTCGGTGTCCGCCTGCGAAACCAGGAGGCGCGGCGGGCCTGCCTCGATCTCGTCCAGCTGGCCGACGGAGGCACCCCGGACGAGACCGCGCTGTTGAACGCATGGGCCGACATGGTCGCGGCTGTCGCCGCGACCTACCGCGGCCTGCCTGCTGAGTCGGCTGCAACCCGGACGACGCATGGGCGATGACGCAAAAGTGGCGACGCGACTCAAGGGCCCGAGCGGAGCCGAAACGTACGAGGTCGCACGCGGGCCGGCCTCGGAGGTCGAGTCGGCGCTGTCCCACGGCCCGCAGGAGTTCGTCCAGGCCGGGCGCTGGCGCGAAATCGCCGAAGAGATAAGCGGAGCTCAACAGGTCGCGATCTACGGGATCGCGCCGCGACCTCTGCTGGAGGCGCTGCGATCGCTGCTCGAGGCCCGCGACATCGTGAGTGGGGCTCTGCCGCCGATCTCCTACTACACCGCAGCCCCCCAGGCCGCTCTTCGTGCGTATGCCGACAACAGCGGCACTCGCCCGGCGAACCGCTGGCAGGTCGGCTTCATGGGCCTCAGGAATCTCATCGACGCCGCCGCGAAGGGCCCCCGCGAGCCGGGCGAGCCCGCCGCAGGCGCCTTGTTTACGCTCCCCAGCTCCTTCTCGGACTGCATCGTTGTCACCCGACATAGCCACAAACGGGAGGCGATTCGCTATTTCTCCGTGCTGCCCTCACACCCGGGCGCATCGGAGACGGCACGGATCATCGAACTGGACGCCACCTCGATCGCCGATCCGCTCAGAGCGTACCTGCGGGAGGTAGCCACCACGGCGAGTCGTCTCCAGCTCAGAGAGGTCATCTGCGAGCCGGCGAGCCCCGGTCCGCGGCCCTCGGACGCTCCAGAGGCCCCGACGATGATGGGCTTCGCGCCGTATGGCGGGAACACGACGGGCTCCCGACAGACCCTCAAGCCGGTTGCGATCGTCGTCCTGCGCTGTCCGCGCGCCGACGGCGATCACGTTCTGCTGAAGCGAAGATCGCCGCTGACCGACAACGACAACTTCGGGCGCATGTCGCTGCTCAGCGCGCGCGTGCAAGAGGCCGATGTCGCCGCCGCCCTCGGCGTCGAGATCTCCGCCCACGAGGACCACGACGAGGCATACGATCGGCTCTGGGTGCGCGCGGGCGAGCCAAAGCCCTTCATCCTGCCGATGAAGGCGCTCCGCCTCGCTGCCGAGCGGGAGCTCTTCGTCACTTGCGGCCTGCAACTGGAGGAGCGCCGCCTGAACTTCGACGGCTTTTACGTGGTTGACGGAGACGGCGCCACACAACTGGGATTCGGCGTCTTTAGAGCCCACCTGCACCGCTCACCCGAACCGGATGAGATGAGTGAGGCGCTCGCCTGCAATCCGCACGCGCTGACTGCCGTCCCGCTGGCCGAGCTCTACGACGACAGGCCCGACGAGCCGTTGAACCGGTTGCTCGTCTCGGGCAGGGACTGGCTTCTTGAAACCGCCCTCGCCCCCGATCGCGAAGAGCAGGCCTGAGGTTGCGCAACGAAGCCGAGCACAGCGACGTGGTCGCACTGGCGATCCGCTCCAGCCGCGACCCCTCGCGCGTGCTGCTCGGCGTCAGGACCTCCCTTCCAACCAGTCCCCGCCACCCCAACGTCCTCAGCACGCCGACGATGCGCGTCCCCGAGTCCGTGATGACGGCGGCGTTGTCCGAGGTGCTTGCCGACGCGCCACCGCTCCTCGAGCCGGGAGAGATCCGCTCGCTGGACAGCGCGCATGAGGTGCGGATCGGCGGCGCGCGCTCCCAGACCGAGCTGCTCGCCTTCCTCAGCGAGACGCTCCTCGCGCGCAAGCTGGGGATGGCGGCTTCGCTGGCGGGCGGTGAGCTGGCCGGCAGCGCGACCGCGGCGGTCCTGGCCCTGGACGAGGTGCTAGATCCGGCCAGTCCGGACGGCGCCCCGGAGCTGACGCGAATGCTGACGATCCAGCTCTCGCTGGACTCGGGCGCCGGCGCCTTCCCCCAGTCCACCGACCACTACTCGGGGCTCCACTGGATAGAGGCCTCCAAGCTCCCCGCCGCAGTCGACTCCAACCATCCGGTGAGCCTCGTTCCGGACATCGACCTGAACGTCTGCATCCATGGCCTCTGCGTCCGCAGCGCCGCCGCCCATTTCGAGGAGTCGCCGACGCGATGACGTCCGATACGCAGCAGCCGCGCATCGCCGTTGCGGTCGCGATCCGCGACGAGAGTGGAGATTTCCTCGCGGTCAAACGACCCCGGGAGGACACCGTGCTCGGCAGCGTCTGGGGGCTCCCCGCAATCTATGTGGAACCCGGCGAAGCCCTGGAGAAGGCGGCGATTCGCGTCGGGCGGCAAAAGCTCGGCGTCGAGGTCGAGCCCGTGCGGCGCATCGGCGAAGACCAGGCGGAACGCAGCGACTTCACTTTGCGGTTGACCGTATTCGAAGCGAGGATCGTCGCGGGCGCGCCGTCGGTTCCCCAAACAGACCCGACGATCACCCAGTACATCGACCTCAAATACACCTCCGATCCCGGGCTTCTCGTCGAAGCGGCCAGACGCGGCTCCGTCTGCTCGCGCGTCTTTCTGGGCGAGCGAGGCGTCTCCTGGTCCATATAACACGAAAATACTGAGCAAATAATGTAATGTCGATCCATGGCGACGAGGTCAGCAGATATCGACCGGGACGCCGGGCCTCGCGGGGCGCGGACCCTGTTGCTGCTCACCGACCGCTCGCACGTCCAGATCCTGGGGGCGCTGTGCGTGCGACCCACACGCTCCGCCGAGCTTGCCGACGCGATCGGGGTTCCGGACGGAGCGCCGCCCCGTACCCAGCTGCGCCACTTGGTCGCGCTCGGCGCGATCGCCAAGCGCCGTCTCAACGGCTTCCCCGGCCTGCTCGAGTACGAGCTAACCGAGGCCGGGCGCGAGCTGCTCGAGGTCGACGAAACCCTCGACCGCTGGCTGGCCGAAGCGCCCGGTGGGCCCTTGCAGGCCGGCACCGACGCCGCCTGCTCCGCCATCAAGGCGCTCGCCGACGGTTGGTCCGCCGGCGTGGTGAGTGGGCTCGCCGCCGGCCGCCTGACGCTGGCCGAGCTCGCGGCCGAGAACCCGGCGCTCAGCTACCCCTCGCTCGAGCACCGGCTCGCAGCAATGCGCCTCGCAGGCCTGGTCGAGCTCTGCCGAGCCGGCGGAAGCGACAGGCGCAACACAGTCGGTGGCTGGCTGCGCGGCGCCGCGGCGTCGCTTCTCGCCGCCTGCGACTGGGAGCAGCGCCTCGCCGCGCCGGAGCGGCCGACGCCGTCGGCCCTACCGGACCTCGAGGCCATCGAGCTGCTCGCCTCCGGCCGATAGAGCAAGGGGGTCGCCGGACAGGGACGACGACCCCCTCATCCCTATCGGCGCGGGGAGCGCCGGTGGTGGCGCCGATGCTTCCGCTTGGCCTTGCGCTGCTTGCCGCAGCGCTGGTCGCGCAGGACAGGCTTGACGGCGCGGGTCTTGCCGTTCTGCGCGGTCATCCCGACCGCCACCCGGTTGACGTGCCTGCAGATGTTGCGGCTGTTGACGATCAGCCCCTTCTTGCCGCCCTGCATCCGCAGCACGACCGCCGACAGCGGCGCGTCCGGGGCGTTTTCGATCGTCGCCCGGATGCCCCCCTTGAAGGAGTCGAGCCGGCTCACCACTTCCACGTTGACCAACCCGTGCAGGTCGAAGACCAGGTCGGGCAGCTTGTGGTTCGAGGAGCGCAGCCAGACCGGGCCCTGCAGCGGTTCGTCGAGCAGCGGCGTCCAGGCCTTGATGTAGCCGTACTGAGCCGCCTTCGGGCACCTGCTCGCGGCGAACTGCACCCGAGTGCAGATCGTGCGGATGTGCCCCTGGTCGAGGAAGGCCGAGCGCGGCAGGCGCGCGACCAGGTCTTTCAGGTTGGCCTGGTGGTTCGGCCGCGGCCGGTAGACCGCCTGGAACGCCGGGTGCGCCCCCCGCCGCGTTCCGCCGCGCAGCTTGAAGTTGAGCCGCGGCTTGAACCCGAGGCTCGCGCAGCTCGCCGCCTGGTAGCGCGCCGAGAGGTTGACCGGCACGTCGTCCGCAGGGTCGAACACGTTGACGTTCGAGCCGAACAGCTTCGCCCGCGTGCTCATCTCTTCGCAGCTCGTCGGGTTGAGCGTGAAATGCGGCCGGTCGACGTCGACCCGCAGGTCGCGCAGCTTCAGCGGGATCCCCGCCAGGATGTGCGGGATCGGATCCGAGGCCGCCCCGTCGACTTCCACTTCGGCCGTCCTCGGGTTGAGCGTCAGCGCCTCGTGCACGACGACCGTGCCGACGTCGAAGGGCCCGGCGACCGCGGGCGTGATCGCGATCACCGATAGCGGGTCGCCGTGGAACGGCCCGCCGAGGTAGAGCTTGCCGGGCACGTAGGTCAGCACAGACCCCACCCCGGCCCCGGCCAGCGTGCTGCCGATCTCCGAGGTCGACGGGCAGCTGGGCGAGGCGAGCTCCTCTTTGCCCGTCTTCGCCTTCGCCGCGGCAATCGCCGAGTCGGGGCATTTGCCGACTCCGGCGAGCGAGCCCAGCTGTCCCGCCGGCAGCTTGACGGAGAACTTGGTCATGTCCTGTTCACCGTCCCTGCGGGTCAGCCGCATGTCGAACTCGCTGAAGCTGCCGGCGTCGTTGTTCAGCGCCCCGGCCGAGAAGCCCGGGTTGAACGGCGGCACGCCGCCGGGCGGACAACCGCCACCGTCGACGCCGTGTTCGATCGTGAACGGCGTCTGCCTTTCGACGATCTCGCCCGGCTGCGGGTTGCTCGGATCCTGGGCGGACCAGGGCACGTAGCGGACCGTGGTCTGGAAGGTTCCGCAGTGCGGCGGCGTCACCAGCGGCGCCCGCCCGCCTTCGCGGAAGTGCAGCTTGAAGCTCGAGACGGGCATCTGCGGCACGTCGTCGAACGTCGTCACCAACTGGCCGGTGCGCGGGTCGGGGGTCACGTTGCCAGCCTGTTTGACCAGCACCCCGCGCTCCGGCACGCGCGCAACCAGGTACAGCGCGATCAGGCTGTCGAACGGGTTTTCGTGCGGCGTCGCGATATACAGCGCGCCTTCCGCTTCCTCTTCCAGCAGCGGCGTGGAGATCTTCACGTTGCCGATCTTCGAGGCTTCCGGGCAGCCCTCGCCGGGGCCCGAGTCGAAGCGCTCGCGTGCGTAGTCAGCGGGCGAGCAGGTCGCCAGCCCTTCGGCCTCCGACGGGTTGACCGTCACCCCTTCCGGCAGTTCGACTTCGACCTTCTTGAACTGCGTTTCCGAGATCGCCCCGTCGGCCGGGTTGTCGAGACCCGCGTTGGGCATCGTCAGCGTCGCGTCGAGCCCGCTCGAGCTCTCGGCCAGCTTGCTCGTCGGCGTCAGGTCGAGCTTCGGGTCGAAGGGCTCCCTATTGCAGCCGCGCAGTGCCGGCGCGATCGAGGAGCCGGGTACGACGAAGCTGCCGATCGGCGTGTTCCACGGTTCCAGCTCAGCTCGGAAATCGAGCGGTTCGTGGCAGGCAACGGGCATGCGCAGGAACGGGATGGGGGCGGCACTCGGTTTTTCGCAGGGGCCGAGTTCCGCTTCCGCCGCGGCGCCGTGGAGGGCGCAGGCCCAGCCGCGCGAGGAGTCGTGCCGCGGGTCGCCGGGAACCCCCCAGATGCTCAGCGTCGCCGAGAGCACCTGCACGGTCTGCGTCGCGTTGCGCACTTCGGTGGTGATCTTGTAGCCGTGGTCGGGGTCGACCGCGGTGTCGATGAAGACCGGGGCCACGGGCGTGAAGCCGAAGCGGGCCGGCTCGCCGTGCTGCGGCGTCAGGTTGAAGATCGGCGTCGGGATGCGCGCCATCTGGAAGGTGGCCGGTTCGATGATCGTCACCGAGGCGACGCCGACCGCGGTGTCGGCAGGGCATTCATTCGAAAAATACGGAGCGCTGGTGAGGAACTTGGAGAGATCGCACCTCGGCACCGCGTTGGCGTTGCCGACGAAGCCGGGCGGCAGGATCACGCGGGTGTTGCGCGGCGTGGCGGGCTGTTCGACGGTGGCGACGCCCCGGTCAGAGCTCGACTGCGGCCCGGAGTTCCACTGCACGGTGTTCGTCCACTGGAAGGGGTGCAGGCCGGCCTGTTCGGCCCTCGCCCCGCCCTCTTCTTCGCTCTCGACGTCGAATATTTCAAGCCCGTAGGGAACCGGCGCACTGCTCACCTCGACCGGCTGCGAGACGCTTTCGCTCGGCCCGTCGCCGCCGGAGACGGTGACCCTGCCGGGCGCGCCGGCGCTCGACGAGTCCAGCGCCACTTCGATTTCGACTTCGATCGCTTCATAGGAGGGCAGTTCGTCTTCGAACGTGCAGCTGACCAGAGCCCCGGCGCTTTCGACCGTGCAGCTGACCGGGCCGGCGCCCGGCTGGCCGCCGCCGGTGTTGCCGGCCACCGCCTGGGCGCCGTAGGCGAGGACGTGCTCGGGCATTTCGTCGACGATCGTCAGCGGCGTGCCGGTTGCGTCCAGCGGCGCGTCGCCGAGGTTGGTCGCGGTGACGACCAGGCGGCCGCTGCCTTCGCTGGTCACTTCAGACTCGGCCGTGCCGAATTCCGAAGGCGGGGAAAGCTCTTCGATTTCCAGCTGCGGCACTCCCCAGGCGGTGCTCACGCGGAGGGGAGGAGCCCCACCCGCGGGTCCGCCCGTCACGCTGACCGGGACTCCATAGACCCCTTCGAGCAGCGTCTTCAGATCGGCCGAGGTTTCCGTGGCTTCGGGAGCGACTCCGAGCAGCTGGCAGACTTCGTCGGCGCTGAAGGTGCCGAGGTAGGTCCCGGCCCCGAGGCAGCCCACGACGCTCCCTCCCACCTTGATCTTCGCGGCCAGCACACCGCTGGACGGGCTCTCTTCCGATTCGATTTCCTGAATCTCGGTTTCGTCGGGCGCTTCCCACAGGTTCGTCGGCCGGCTGCCGCTCAGCACCTGCCACCAGGGCGACCCTTCGGCCGAGGCCGAGGCGACAGGCAGGGCGATGAGCAGCAGAGCCGCCGCGCAGATCAGGGCGGCGAGGGTCGCGAGTCGCTTGTGGTGCATCGTTCTTGTCTCCTTGGTCGCGTCGGAAGCGCTGTCGTGATCTCCGGTGAGCCGCCTCATCGCCCGGCCCTCCGCCTGGCGCGCCTACAGCGCTTGGCGCCGGCGCTCTGCTTCCTCGCCCGCCTGGCGAGCCCCTTGGCCTTGGCGGCGCGCCGGTGGGCGAGCCGCGCTTTGCCGTTGCGCCGCGCCATCCGGGCGTGGCGGCGCAGCTTCTTGGCGCTGCGGCTGAGCTTCGCCGCCCGGCGCCCGGCGGCGCCGCAGTCGCGCCCTTCGACCAGGTTGCCGGGCCCTTCGAACGCGGAGCTCGCCGGGGTCTGCGCGGTCGGCGGTGAGGCCGCGGGCTGGCAGGCTTCGCCGAGGCATTCGGCCCGCGGCGCCCGCGTCGCCGGGATCCCGCCGACGCGGGCGTCGTAGATGTCGCGGGCATGGTCTTCGTCGAGCACCGAGAGCTGCGCGCTGCTGAGGAAGAAGGCGTCGTCGCCGCTTTCGCTCGCGTCGAGGAAGGCCGCTTCTGCTTCGCCGGTTCCCGAGGAGATCAGCGCCACGCAGCCGCCCGCGCTGCGGGCGACCGCGGCGCCGGTCGTGGAGGCCGTGCAGCTCCCCACGCCAGTCGGCTCGTACTCGTAGACGTCCCAGTTGCCGTTCGAGTCGGCGCCGACCAGCGAGTCGGCGCCGTTGAAGAACAGGCGCCCGTTGTCGAGCACGGTGCGCGGCCTGTAGAGGGAGGGTCCGCTGGCACCGATCTGAGTCGCCTCGGGCAGGGTGGCGGCGAGCGGCGTCGCCGGTGGCACGCCTCCACTCCCTTTGCCCCAGAGGTTCTTCGGGTCGACCGCGAGCACCACGCCGCTTTCGTGGCCGCGAAGCCCGCGCGGCCGCGTGCCCGAGGGATTGCAGGACGCGCAGGCCAGCGAGCCAGCGCCTTCGTTGCCCGAGGCGTCGTAGCGGAAGACCTCCTGGTCCAACTCGCCGCTGGTCGCGTCGCGGTTGTCGTAGCCGGTGAGGCTGTTCTGCGACATGAAGGCGAGATAGCGGCCGCTGGGAGAAGCGGTGGCGGACTGCTGCGCGGTGAAGCAGCAGCCGGTGTTGGTTTCGCCCCAGTCGTGGAAATCTTCCTCCGACAGCGTCGCGAGGAAGCGCGTTCCGACGCCCTGCTGCCAGAGGTAGAGGTTGGGCTCCCCCGGGCTCGCCGCTTCGGGCCCGGCGCCGTTTTCGACCGCGTTGGCGGCGAGCACGCCCTTGGCCACGAGATAGACCTTGCTCGCATCGTCGCTCATCCCGGCGACCAGGCCCTGCACTTCGGCGCTTTCGCCGAAGTTCTCCGTGTGCGCGGTGACGTCGGTCAGGCAACCGCCGGCCGTTTCGCAGGAGCCGCTGCCCTCGGCCTGCCAGCGGTAGAGGTCGGCGCCGTCTTCGTTGGCGTCGGGACTCAGGTTCTGGGTGTCGGTGAAGAAGGCGACGGTGCCGCCGGAGTTCGCCCCCTGGAAGATCGGCGCGACCGGGCCGGTGCCAAAGCCGCCGAACTTTTCCGCGTCGTCGAGACGGACGGATTCATTGCGCGGCATGTCGCGCACATACAGGCCCGTGGGGGTGCCCCCGGCACCAGAGCTCCAGAAGATGCGCGAGCCGTCGTCGGAGATCGCGTGGCGCGTCGAGGCCCCGCTCGAGCCCAGCTGACCTCTGACCGGTTCGCTTTCTTCCGGCTCGATGCTCACCGCGCTCAGCTGTCCGCCGACCCACTCGTAGAGGCTGAATGCGGCCGGGGTACCCTCGACCAGCGGCACCGCCGACTGGAGCACCACGTGGCTGAGATCGGGCGTCGCCCCCTGGACGCCCGCCGCGCTCAGCGGGTAGAAGGAAGGCTCCGTGGGATCGGTGCCGAATTCCGTCCCCGGCGGCACGTCGGCATAGCCCTCCTTGCCGGTGAGCAGCGGCCGGTAGCTCGGCGAGGCACCGTTCGTGCGCAGGTAGGGCGTCCGTTCCGAGGCTTCGACCGAGAGCAGCGTGTTGCTGCGCGGTTCGAGCAGCGCCCCCGAGAGGTCGGGGCTGAACAGCTTGTATTCGCCCCCGAACCCGGTCGCGACGTTGACGACGTCGGCGTTCGGCGGCGTGATGTCGGTCGAGCTCCAGGCCCCGCCGGCGCCACGCCGCGCCAGCGCCGAGGATTCTTCGGTCAGGCGGTTGCCTTCGGGCGCCGCTTCGACCGAGCCGAAGCTCAGGTAGGCGAGACCGTTGCCGTCGGCGGCTGCCTGGATCTGTCCAGAGTAGGCCGGGGCGAGCAGGGCGCCGAACTTTTCCGGCGGGGAAACCATCTCCCAGGCTCGCCCGTCGGCGAGCGAGAAGCCGAGCGCGCCGAGCTGGGTGGTGAAGTGATGGTCGGCGCCCGCGACTTCGTATTCGACCGCTTCCCGCTTGTCGCTGGCGGCGAAGCGGTAGTAATAGGTCGTCGCCGGTTCCAGGCCGGTCAGCACAGCGCCGACCGAGACGTCGCCGAAGCTCGCGGGCAGTTGCCCTTCGGCGGCCTTCGCACAGCCGCCTTCCGAGCATGGTGAGGTGCCGTATTCGAGCCACCATCTTCCGGAGACGCCGAGCGGATTGAGCTCGGCGTGCAGGGCGACGCTGCGGGCGCCGATCCCACTCGCCCACTGCGCGTCGATCGAGATCGCCGGCAGCGTGGTGAAGGTCGTGTCGGGCCCCGCGACCGTGCAGGTCGTCGAGGGTTCGCATTCGTTGCTCGCGACGAGGCGGAAGTGATAGGTCGTGCCAGGGATGAGTCCGGTGATCGGCGCTGCCACCGCTTCGGCGTCGAATTCGGTCGCCGAGAGGCTCGCGTCGGGTATCGGTACCGGGGTGCCATGCGCACCTTCCCCTTCGCCGTAGGGGTTCGTGTCGTATTCGAAGTGGTAGGTCGTCGCGTTCCCCTCCGGGTTCAGCGTCGCCGCCAGCGTCGCCGTCGTCGGTTCGAGGTCTTCGACGTGCTGTTCTTCGGGCAGCGGCCCCGGCTGCGGTAGGTCGAAGGCCTGCACCGCGCTTTCCGCTGCGCTCGTCTTCGAGCTGACAGCGTAGAGCGCCCCGGCGCCTTCCCCGATCGCGATCGCGTTGCCGCCCGCGGTTCCGCCGGGCGCCCCTATCACCTGCCCGGCGCCGAACTGGCTGATCTGTGCGCCGCTCAAGTCGTAGGCCTTGAACCGGTAGGGACTGGTCGCGTCGCCGACGTAGGCGTTGCCGAGCGCGTCCACCGCGACGGTCCGCGGGCTTCCCGACCCGTCGAGCGTCCCCACTTCGGTCAGCGTGCTTACCGGGCTGCCCGAGGGTTCGTAGCGCCGTACCTGCGGGAAGCTGGCGCTCTTCAGGTAGAAGTCTTCGCTCACCGGGTCGATCGCCAGGCTCGCGGCCAGGCCTCCCCCGCTCGGCACGGCCGCCTGCGAGACGAACGCCCCCGACGGTTCGAACTGCTGCACCCGGTTCACGTCGCCGACCCAGAGGTTGCCCGTGGCGACGTCGAAGGCCAGCGCCCCCGGGGCGCCGGAGCCGAACTGGCCGGCGGCGCTGCCGGTGTCCCCCTGCTTGCAGACGTCGCCCGCGGCGGCGACGCAGATCTCCGGCCCTCCGCCCTGGACGACGGTCGAGATCGTCGCCGCCTTCGGCGAGCCCGTGAGCCCGGCGGTGGAGCTGGTCATCTGCGCGATGTCGTTGCCGTGTAACGGCCCGCCCGAGAAGCTGACAAGGTATTCGAATTGGGTCGCCGAGACTTCGGTCCGGGCGACCCCGACGTTGCCGGTCCCCACCCCCGGCAGCGCTTCCAGCGCCGCTTCGACTTCCGCTTCGCTCGCGTTGTACGGAATCCCGGAGGTGGTCTCCTTCGCGGTCAGCGAAATAGCGCCAGTTGAGCTGGCCGGTGCCGCAAGCGCAATTGAGTCCGAGCCAACCGCGGTGACCGGGGTATTGCCCGGTATCCCGCTTCCGGACACCAGATCGCCGACATGGAGGGCGCCGACCGTGCTGGTGACTTCCGTGATGACGTTCGAGCCTGCGGTCTTGCGCCCGAAGCCCAGCCCCGTCGTGGCGGTGAGCGGAAAGGTGCCGCCGCTCCCCTTGACCACCGCCTTCTGCTGCTCGTCGGCACCCGTGTTGCCCGGGCCGCTCGACACCGCGTCGCCGCCGAAGGCGCGGATGAATTCTCCGGCCGGGCCGAACTCGCTGACACGGTCATTGCCCGTGCCCGTATCGCTGACATAGACGTCCCCGCTCGTCTGATCGACCGCGACGCTCGACGGGGCCACCGTAGCGGCTCCCGTGAGGACGTTGACGTCTTCTCCCTTGAAGCAGCGTGAGGTGGGCGGCGACGCTTCGGGCCCGCAGGTCTGGAGCGCGACGCTGTGGCCGTCGCGCACCCCGTAGCCCCAGGAGAGAAGGAAGTTGCCGTCTTGGTCGAACTTGTTGATGCGGAAGTTGTTCCTGTCTGCGACGTAGAGGTCGCCACTCGACTGGTCGACCGCCGCGCCGACCGGGAAGAGCACACGACCTGCCCCCTGGCCGCCTTCGGCGATCGTCGCCGGCGCCGCCTCGGCGTAACCGGCGGCCCACAGCATCGACACCGCCACGCACACGAGCGCTCCCACGGAACCGGCCCCAAGACGTCCTCGCATCGCTTCCCCACTCTCTTGCCGTAGTTTGCCCAGCGTGGAAGTGGCAACGGCGCCGCGGCGCCGAGCACCCCCAGAGCCCGGCTTCCCACAGCCGAGCTTCAGCCGGGAATCCTTGCAGAGTTTTCTCGGTATGCAAGCGATCTCCGCCGACCGGGCCGAAAAAATATCCGTGCGTCGGGGCTCTGCAACAGACGGGGCCGCCCCAAGGCGGCCCCGTCTCACTGGTCTTACCGGTCCCGTTCAGGACATCATGGCGACCTATTCTTTTGTGATCGTCGCCGTCCCTCCTTCTGTGAACGTACCGGTGCCCTCGGCGACCTCGACCGCCGGTTTCGGTTCGCCGCTGCCGACCTGCGCCGTCAGCCGCCACTCGGTTTCCCCGGTTTCGTCGGTTGTCGTGATCGCCTGGCCGCCGGCTTCGGCTTCGGCGAATTCGACTGTGAACGTATTCGACGGTTCGTTGTAGCCCGGCGCCGTGAGCGCGCCGATGATGCCGTTACCACCCACCGTGACGTGAACGCTGCTGCAGTTGAAGCTGGCGAAGTGGCCTTCGTTCGATGTGATCAGGATCACCGGTGCCCCGTTGTGCTTCATCACGTGGAATTCCAGTTCTGTGGTTGTGATTGTCCGGCTGGGCTGTCCTTCACTGGTACAGCTTACCGGGAATCCCAACACGGTCGTGGTGCAACCATGGAAGGTGAACTCGATCCAGCCTGTGCTGCCTTCGTCGCTGGCGAATTCGCCTGTGCCGGTGCTCGATTCGCAGTGGATTTTTTGCGAACCCAGCAACAGCGCTGTGCCGCCCGACGTGGTGAAATGTGTCGAGCCTTCGATGTCGACCGTCGGGCTCGCCGAGGCGATCGCCGGCAGCGCCGCGAACGCGAGCGCCGCCAGCGCCGTGGCCGCGACCAGGGTCTTCCTGAGTCTCATAGCAGGATTTCCTCCTTGTAGGGCTCCGGCGCCGTCGCC
This sequence comes from Solirubrobacterales bacterium, assembly GCA_035698885.1. Taxonomy (GTDB): domain Bacteria; phylum Actinomycetota; class Thermoleophilia; order Solirubrobacterales; family 70-9; genus VRUE01. The sequence continues at coordinate 13,675 of DASSBJ010000107.1, read as the reverse complement.
GGAGCGTTGTATTGCGCCCCGGCTTCTACGACGGCCTGTCCTATAAGTCAAGCTTTCCTGCACACTTTGCCCGCGGCATCGTGCAGGAGTGCTGAATCGCCTGCATTCAGCCCTCCTGTAGCCAGACGAGTCCGCAGATTTGCGCGCCCGTCCCGAGAGGCCGGCGAGCATTTTTGCGAACCCGTGCGACCTATTCTGTGGTCGTCCCTTCGCCGCCTTCCGAGAAGGTCGCCGTTGCTTCGCCGACTGTCGTGATCGGTTCTACTTCGCCGCCATTCACCGACGAGGTGAGTTCCCACTCGATTTCACCGGTTTCTTCGGTTGTCGTGATCGCCTGGCCGCCGCCTTCAGCTTCGGCGAAGTTGAGCGTGAACGTATTCGACGCTTCGTTGTAACCAGGCGCCGTGACTGCGCCAATGACGCCGTTACCGCCGATCACGACGGATTGACCAGCACATTTGTAACTCTCGGAATGCCCCCCATTCGTTGTAAGCAGCATCACAGGGCCGTTGCTGTCCTTTTGCTCGTGAAATGGCAGCACTGTGGTTGTTATTGTCCCGGTGGACTGGCCTTCGGTCGTGCAAGGAAGTTCGAAGTTGAGAACTTTGATGGTGCAGCCGTGGTAGGTAAGTTGAATCGTGCCTGTGCTGCCAGTCGTATATTCACCTGTACCGGAGATTGATTCGCAGTGCATGGTGGTATGGGGGGTCTCCACCAGGAATGTCCCACCCGATACGGTGAAGTGTGTCGAGCCGCTGAAGTCGACCCCGGGGCTCGCCATGGCGAGCCCCGGGATAGATACGAGGGCAGCCGACGCGGCCAGCAGCACCGCGCCGAGCGTGGTCGTGAGTCGCATGTCCGCGGGTCCCTTCTCTTTGACGGGGCCGCCCGCCGGCGGCCCCTCCTCTCATTGCATTTGCAAATCCCGGTTGGGACGGGGTGGCTATTCTGTAATCGTCGCTTCGCCTTCTGTGAAGACGCCGGTAGCTGACGCCACCTCCCATGATGGTTCCGGTTCGCCGCCTTCAACCGACGCGGTGAGTTTCCAGTCGGTTCCTATCGTTTCGTCAGTCGTCGTGATCGCCTGGCCACCGCCTTCGGCTTCGGTTTCGGCGAATTCGACCGTGAAGGCTAAAGACGAGAAGTTGTAGATGGGGCTGATAATCGCTCCAACGATTCCGTTGCCGCCCACTTCGAACTGGGGACTGGCGCAGACGAAGGTCGCGAAGTGCCCTTCGGTCGTTGTGATCAGCATCACCGGTTCCAGGTTGTGCGCCATCACGTGGAATTCCAGTTCTGTGGTTGTGATGGTTTTGCTGACCTGGCCTTCGGTGGTGCATGCGACCCGGAACCCGAGAACCGTCGTCGTGCAGCCGTGAAAGGCAAGTTGGACCGTGCCTGTGCTGCCTTCATCGCTGGCGAATTCGCCTTCGCCGCTGATCGCTTCGCAGTGGACTATCCTGTTCGGTACGTGTAACTGCGCTGTTCCTCCCGACGCGGTGAAGTGTGTCGAGCCTTCGATGTCGACCGTCGGGCTCGCCGAGGCAACCGCCGGTACGGCTACGAGCGACAACGACACGGCAAGCACCGCGCCGAGGATGGTCTTGGGTCGCATTTCCGCATGTCCCTTCTCTTGGCCCCCGAGCTCGGGAGAACGAAACACATTGCGGAGGATGTATACGCTCGTTATAAGTGTAGGACAAATTAAACTTAATAATACGGATCTAAATGATCGCCATATGGAGCCGTTCGACGACGACCGAGACCAGCGTGGCGTCGGGGCCCCCGACCCGCAGCTCGTCGCCGCGACCCTCGGCGATCGCGTCGAGCCAGGCGTCGGCGGAGCCGAGGGCCCAGGTATCCGGGTCCGTGGCTCCGGCTGGCTCGGTGGCGGCGATCTGGCCGTTCGCGATCGTCAGCCCGAGCGCGACCAGCTCGGATGCGCTCCCGTTCCCGTTGGTGGTCGGTGCCGCGAGGACGCAGTTGCCGGACGCTTCCGGCGGCAGCTCGATCAGGGGCAGGGCGAGTTGGAGCGCGGCCTCCATGTCGGCTTGGTCGATCGAGTCCTCGCCCCGATGGCGGCGCTCCCAGCTGATTGCCATGCTGAGCGGGCGAACGGCGCGACGGAGCAGCCCCGTCGCCCTATATCGCGGGCTGCGCGCGCCCTCGTCCACGGCGGCGACGAGGGTCGCGCTCCGCAGCTTGGCGAAGCGCCGCTTCAGCGCCGGGTAGCTGTGCTCGGTACTCCGCGGGCGCAGCTCGGCGATGCTGCGGGGGCGCCCGGCGAGCGCCTGGACGATGCCGGCCTCCCAGCCGGCGACCAGCGCCTTGACGGTCCCGCGAGCCGCCACCTCGGAGAGCTCCTGCGGCCCGAAGGGCGAGTGGGCCAGCCACCCTTCGAGCGCATCCGCCACCGCCAGCAGGTCGGAGCCCGCCGCGGTCAGCTCGGTGGCCCCTCGCCGCCCGTCCTCATGCGCCAGGGCGCCGAGATCGCAGAGGTTGGCGGTCGCCACGCGCAGGCTCGCCGTCGGCGCCCAGCCGAGCAGCTGCTCGAGCTCGGCGAAGCTCCAAGCGCGATCGGCGTGGGCACGCAGGACGTCGGCGCTGAGGACGCGGGCGAAGAGCGACAGTGCCCGAACGCCCGGCCGTGTGGCCGCTGCTTCCGGCGTCGCTTGTGCTGCCCCGTTCCCCATGGCGAGGGGCCCGCACCCGGCCGCGACGGCCGCGCGGAACCCACTTGACAATTATACGGTACATGGCCGTATCTCGCCAGACATCTCTGGAGAGTAATAAAATTCTTCTTTGCATGCACAGCGCACTTGCCCTGCTCGCCACCCCGCCGGTCCCGGCGCTGCTGCGGACGCTTTCAGACGGGACCGGGACGGCGCTTGACCTGGAACGCGATACGAGGGCCGCACGACCGTTGCAGGCGCGGTTGAAGCGCCTGAGGGCGCTTGGCGTCGTCGCCGTGCGGCGCCGGGCTCGCTTCCCCCACGCCCTGGAGTACGGGCTGGCAACTCCCGGCAGGGAACTGCTGGCGATCGCCGGCGCGGTCGAGGCCTGGCTCGAGCGCACACCGCAGGCGCCGCTGCGGCTGGACGAAGCGACAGCCGGCGCCGCGATCACAGCGCTCGCCGACTGCTGGGCGACGACCGTCTTCCACGCCCTGGCGGCCGAGCCGCTCTCGCTGGCTGAGCTGGAGCGCGCCGTCGGGTCGCTCAGCTACCCGGCCCTGCAGCGGCGCCTCGCCGCGTTGCGCGCGGTCGGCCAGGTGAGGCCGGTCGAGCCGCGCGGAAAGCAGCGCTCGGCCTTCGCGCTGACCCGCTGGGCGCGCGAAGGAACCGGGCCGATCGTCGCCGCGGCCCGCTGGGACCGCATGCATCGCCCCTTGCGCTAAAAACTTCTTTCTGGTACAAGACCTTATTCCCTTGGGAACGGCGTGGTTAATGGAGGAGTTCTTGAGTGGCCTGGAGCCTCCGGCTCCCCCTTGCCGCCACCAGGAAACAACAACGAAAGGACCAGTCAATGAAACGGCTAATCCTCGCCGCGGCGATGATCGCGGCGCTGCTGGTGCCTGCGCAGGCACTGGCCTCCAACCCGACGGGCAAATTTGCCCAGTTCGACCAGTGTCCGACCGGCAATCCGGAAGTTATCGCCTGCATCTACTCGGAATCGAGCGGCGGCTACTTCGAAATGGGTGCCAAGAAAGTGCCGCTGGAACACCCGGTGATCCTGCAGGGCGGGCTCAAGTTCAACGAAGTGTTCGACACCGTCATGGTCGCGGCTGAAAACGGCGAAACGCTGTCGAGAACGCCGCAGCCGGTGCCTGGCGGCCTGCTCGGCGTCGTGGCGCCGACCTGGTGGCCGGGCTGGCTGCAGAGCTGGTTCAACGAACAGATCAACAACGGCTTCACCGGCGTGACCGCGACGGTGGAAATCGCCGGCCCGGTTTCCGGGGTTCAGATCAACGCCCTGAACCTGCTGTTCGAAGAAGGGACGGCGATCTCGCTGCCGACGAAGATCAAGCTGAGCAACCCGATCCTCGGCAGCAACTGCTACATCGGCTCGAACTCCAACCCGGTGACGATCAACTTCACCAGCGGCGAAACCTCGCCGCCGCCGCCGAACGAACCGATCCATGGCAGCGTCGGCACCCCCGAAATCTACGAAGGGGGACAGCTGATCACCCTGACCGGCGGCGCGCTCGTGAACAACTCGTTCGCGGCGCCCGGCGCCCACGGCTGCGGTGGCCTGTTCTCGCTGTTCATCGACCCGCTGGTCAACTCGATCATCGGCCTGCCCTCACCGGCCGGCACGAACACGGCGATCCTCGAAGGCGTCCTGAAGCAGGGCGAAGCCGCGGCCGTCAGGGCCAGCGAAGAATAGACCTGCCAAAACCAACCGAGCAAGAGAAAGGGCCGGCTCCGCCGGCCCTTTCTCTTGCCGCGAACGTTGGAGCCGGGTCAGGAAGGGCGCAGCTGCCATGGCTCCTCTGGGTCCACGGCTTCCTGCCAGGAGACGAGGGCAAGCGCACAGCCGCGGTCGACCATCAGCTCGGCTTCCACCTGCCGCTCCTGAGAACCGATGCCCAGCCAGAGGGGGCAGCGGTGGACGCCTCCGCCGACCCGGCGTATGAGCGAGATCGTGCGCCGCGTCTTTTCGACGCTGTCGATCTGGCTGCGGTGGCGGAGAGAGGTTCCCGCGATCGACCATAGGCGCCAGTCCCCTTCGTCCCAGCGCCACTGCATGAGTGTCTTGCGCCAGTCGGGGAAGCGGTGCAGGCGGATCAGGCAGGACGCCATCGAGACCGAGGCTTCACCGGAAATCGCGCGGAGAGCTTCCAGGCCGGGTTCGTGCTCCCCCGCCTTGTGGACGATCCATTGGCTGGGCAGCAGCAGAGCGGCGGCGAAGGCGTTGCAGAAGCGCTCCTGGCGGGCGGGGTCGAGACTGAGCGCGCGGCTACCCCTCGCGCCCAGCCAGACGTGCCCCAGCTCGTGCGCGATCGTGAAGCGACGGCGCGTGTCGCCCGCCCCGGCGTCGACGACGATCACCTTCCTGTCGGAGTGGACCTCCAACCGCCCGTCGCTGGAGATCGGACGGGTGACGATCTGCGCCACCCCCATCGCGAGCGCGAGGCCCTGAAGGTCAACCGGCGGTGTGCCCGACCAGTCGCGCAGCAACTCCTCCGCGGCCAGCTCGGCACTCCGATACAGGCTGTCTCTCATCCGGCGCCCTCCTCGCGTAGCCGGCCATGCAGGTCCCGCCACTCGCGGGTGGAGGTCAGCGAATCGCGAAGCGTGCCCAGGGCCAGGCGGCGCTCCGCCTCACGGCGCAGCGCGATGATCGTGCCGGGCAGCACCTGGTACTCGTGCTGGTACTTGCTCAGGGCGTCGCGCTCCGCGTCGCCCAGCCCCGGCCTCGTGCCGCGTCCCAGCGACGTGGGGATCTCGATTCCAAAGGCGGCCGCAACGCGGTTGAGCGTCTCCGTGCCAAGCTGAGACAGCGCCTGCGCGCACGTCAGCTGCCGCTCCAGCTCGGGCCGCAGGCCGCAGCTCGCGAGCCGGGCCGCCCTCTGCTCGGACTCGTATTCGAGGAAGCGATCCGCGAACTCGTCGGCGAGCGGGCCGTAGACGAACTCGCGCAGCTCCGAAAGGCGCCAGGAGCGCTCTATCGACTGCCAGGTGTCCATCAGGAAGGCCGACGCGGCGCCGGCGGCCTCGCTTGGCTGAAAGATCCTGTCATCCATCGTCGGCCGCAGCGTCAGGTTGCCCTCGACTCCGTGCGGAAGCGGCTCGTCGTCGCCAAACGCCATGTACAGGACCTGGGCGTCGAGGGGTACCATCGCGTGCTCGCAACCGGTGGTGTGGGAGCCGCCCTCCGGCGCAAGCACGATCAGCGCGTTGGCCCGGCACAGCTCGGCGCGGTTGTAGTCGCAGCTCGGCTGCGGCTCGCGCCAGGTGGCCTCGCGCCACGGCGCCTCGATCGCGATGTCACCCTCGATCGGCAGGCCGGCCCAGTCGTGCTCCGCATGGCTCGGCTCGACGCCGATCGGGGCGCGCATCTCGCGCGCCACCTCGTGCGCGACCTCCTGGATCTTGTTCGCCGCTTCGACGAGCTCCTCGCGCAGCGCCGGAGAGGCGGCGGTGAAACGGGCGGAGATATAGAGACGGGGCCGGTCGCGGTAAGGCGCGCCCAACTGCTCGCGCGCCCTCATCCGCGCGGCCTGGGCCGCGACGGGCGAAAGCGGCTCGATATGCGCCGCCAGCCACTCTTCGAGGCGCCTACGGTTGGCGTGTCGCCGCGAGCCCTCCCGCAACAGCATGGTCCGCTCGGTGTCGCTGAGCGACAGCTCCAAGCCGTTCAGCCAGCATGTCAGCTCAATCGCCCCGACCGCGAACGGCCGGCGCCAGGGCGGCAGCGGAGCATGCGCGAGGAAACCGGACAGCATCATCGAGAGCACCGCGACCAGGTCGTTCAGGTGGTCTCGGCGGAGATCCAGCATCGACGCCTCGTCGAGCACCGCCTGGATCGCGTATATGTCCACCCGGGGCGCGAACTCGTCCAGGGGCATCCGCTGCTCGGCCGCCGCCCACCGCAATAGCTGCAGCGCGGTGGGTAGACGGCGTCGGGACACCTAACGAAGCCCCGGCAGCGGTCCGTGCGACGCGGACGGGCAAGCGCACGGCGACATCAGCTCTCGGCCTCGGCGGCTTCGAACGGCAGGCGATCCGCGTACTGGCGATGCAGCGCCTCTGCGCGCGCCGCCAGGTTCGCGGCCTCACCGTCCGACGACTCCGGACGCGCGCAGAGATCGGCCACCGTGCGGCCGAGGTCGGTCAGGTGCGCCCGCCGGGGAGACGCTCCCTCGGTGGACGCCGCGGCCGCCGGGTGAATCGTCTCAATCAGCTCATAGCTCTCGAGCAGCGCCCGGTGGCCGTAGGGCATCAGCCCGATGGCGGCCTCGACGGCGTCGTCTGGAGCGTTGTCGAGCGCGGCAAGCCGCTGCCTGAGCTCGGCGCTGAGCGCGGCCAGCGCGGCGTCGGCTGCTCCAAGGTCGCCGTAACGCGAGCGATCGCGCCGCGGCGGCTCGGGAGCCGAGCCAGACAAGGCACTTACAGACATGTGGGACCCTTTCGATAGTGAAGGCTTCTGGGGTACATACGCGGCGGCGAGGAGAACTGTCAGATTTCGCTCTCGATCCGCCGTCGGGTTCACCCCTCGCTCTCGCCGAGCACCCGCTCGAGATAGCCGGCGAAGATCTTGAGGTGCCGCGCGACGGTGTCGTGGCTGATGCCCATTCGCTCGGCGAGATCGCGCACGCTGGGCGCCCGCTGGCGCTCTTGAGCGAACACGAGCCACTCTGAAACCAGACGGTTGATCCGGTGATTGCCGTCGGCCCGAGCCAGGCGCATCGCCAGGTATACGTCCTTCCCTCGCGCTCGTTCGTCGAGACGCGCCGCGATCGCGTCGTCCTCGGCCGGGAAGCTGGGCGCGTCCGCCGCCTCCAGCGGGACCTCGGTCGGACCCCGCAACCGGTCTAGCGCTCGGCGTTCGGCGATCCGCCAGATGTAGCCCCCGGGCTTCGACTCGGGATCGATCTTGCCGTTTTGCGCTGCGCCCACCACCGACATCAGCGTGTCGCCGACGACGTCGTTGCGGTCCGCGAGGCTGAGCGTCCGGAAGCGCCCCGAAAGCTCCTCCTCGAGATGGCCAAGGACGATGCCCAGGTCGCCGCCGTCCGGAGACGAGCGCTGCGCGAGCGCTGCAACGAGTTGTCTGGCGGCGGTCGGATAGTCGGTCATCTGCTATGCGTCGCGAAGATGATGCGGTGCGGCGGGCAGACTAATGTACCGTCAAGGTTTTGTGTGGGTATCGATTCTTACTGCAGCTGCGGCATCCGCGATAGTCGGCGCCGTTTCTCAGCCCCCACGCCGCTACCAGTTCTGGCGCGAGTGGGCTCCGCGGGCATTTTGGGCAGGCACCGCCCTTTATCTATGCGGCCACGCTTTCCTGGGCGCCATGGTCGCCTCGCTCGCCGGCCCCCTGGACTGGCATCCGTTCGACGAAGACTGGCTGTGGAACGGGCTGGTCTACGCGGCCACCGCGCAGGGCTTGGTTCGCATCGAACCGCAGGCCTTCTCGGAGGAGCTCGGCTCCGCCAGGTCGGTGCTGGTGCGCTCGATCGCCTTCGTCATCCATGCCGTAGACGAAAGGTCTCAGGCGGCAGTGGAAGCGGCGTTGGACGCCCTCGACGACAGCGCCCTGGCGGCGGAGGCCAGCTACATCTACTCGCGCTATGTCGTGATGGACGCCCGCATCCCGAGGGAGACGCGGAAGCTGCTCTTCGCCGACCTTGAGGATGCCGTGGCGAAACTGGAGCTGCCGGCGAGACGAGTCGAAGGACGCGGCCGCCTGGAGACCTTCTGCGTAGGCCAATTCGTCGAGCGGCAATTGCTCCGCCGGGCGCTGCACAACGCCGGGAAAACCAGAGGCGGCTAGGAAAGCGCGCCGCAGGCGCCGACCCCGTACTTCTCGGCGAGCTTCTTCCCAGCGTCGTATTCGGTCGGGTCGTTGACGAACTTCTGCGGGTCTTCCTGCGCCTTCGCGATCATCCCTTCGATCGTCGCCGTCAGCGGCGCGACCTCGAAGCCTTCGCCTTCCGCTTCGAGGGCGCGAAGGTCATCGACCTCGCCTTCGAGGCCGGGCACGACGACTTCGACCGCCAGGCGGCGCATGACGGCCTTCTGTTCTGGGGGCTTGGCAGCCTGAAGAGTGGCGAAGATCTTGGCCGAGCCCGTGCGGATTTCCTCCCGCCGCTTGCCGCAAAGCTGCTTCGCCCGGTCCACGAGCTCCCTAGTGTTAAGGGTCGCCGCTTCCGGTTCCGCAGCCTCGCCGGATTCGTTCGATTCCGCGGCACCAGCCGTCGCGTCACTCGTGCTGGTTTCGCGCTCGCCACTCGATTCCTCCCGCCCGACGGGGCCCGTGCCGGTCGTCGAAGCGTCCTTGGCATTGCCACAGCCCGCGACGAGGAGCACGCTCAGGAGCAGACACATTCCGGCTGCCAGAGTCGATGTCATCGCTCCCCCTCCACTCAGGGTCACCATACTACAGACTATTTGATTATAGTCTGTCGCTGATCCGAAGCCTCACGGCCGAGTTGAGGCACGCCTGACCTACATTTGTTTTACTTTTCTGAGTAATGACTCCGCAGCTCGAGGTCCCCACCGACTGGTATCGCCGCGGCTTTCCGCCGGTCACGGCGGCGATGCCGTGGGCGGACCGGACCGAGGCGGAAGTCGACCGGGCGATCATGATGCTGCGGCCGGAGGGCGGCGAGCGGGTGCTCGACCTCGCCTGCGGGGTCGGCCGGCACTCGCTGGAGCTGCGGCGGCGCGGCTTCGAGGTCGTCGGCGTGGAGATCTCGCCCGACCTGCTGGAGATGGCGGAGCGGGCTGCGGCCAGGGAGGGCCTCGAGGTCACCTTCATCCAGGCCGATCTGCGCGAGCTCGAGCTGGGCGACGAGTTCGACCTCGTGCTGAGCCTCAACGACGGCGCGATCGGCTACTTCGAGAGCGATGCCGAGAACTACCGCACCTTCGAGGTCATCGCAAACGCCCTGCGGGCCGGGGGCGGGCACCTGATGCAGCTACCCAACGTGCTGCACGCGGAACGCAACCTGCCGAAGAAATCGTGGATCGTCGGCGAGTCGACGCTCGAACTCTCAGACCACCACTGGAACGCCGAGGACCGCTACATCGAAGGCGCGACGGTCCCGATCCGCTTCGGCGAGGTCTTCGAGCGCTACGAGGAGATCCCCTTCCGCCAGCGCCTCTACACGGTCGAGGAGCTGGCCGAGATCTACGACTCGGTCGGCATGCGCCTCGCCAACACCTTCTCCGGCAGCGGCAAGCCGCGCAAGCCGAAGCCCAACCAGTTCGAGATCTTCGTCGAGGGGCGCAAGCTCTAGCCGCGTCGCGGGCTAGCCCCGCGCCTCAACATAGATTGACGGCTCAGCGCGAGGGGCTCTCACTTGCTCGCCCGTCGCAGGCGCCCGAGCGCCCAGATCCCCGGAGAGTCGCCACCGCCTTGCCGATCGCCTCGTTCGCGAGCCGGACGATCGGACCCAACAGAGTTCCTTCCCGCCCCGCCTCCGGGTGCGGTTCGGGCGGGCAGAGCGGCGCCGCCGCCGGAAGCCGCCATACCGTGCTCTGCAGGCGTCGCGGGTGACAGCCGGCGGGCGGCTCGACCCGGACGCCGCGGTCGATCACGAAGACGTCGACACGCCGGTTGCGCGCGTTCCGTCCCGGCCGGGGATCCACCGGGCAGCCCTCGCCATAGGCGAGCGTGCGGACCGGCACGACCGGCCCCGGCGCCGCGGCCGCCTTCCGAGCGGCCTGCGCCTTGGCCGCCTTCGGAGCGGCCAGCAGGGCCTGCCGCACCTTCACCGCCCGGCGCAGCGAGAGGCTCACGTTGTGCCGCCAGGAGCCGGGGTCGTCGGCGTGACCGTCGATCTCGATCGCCGCCGGAGCTTGTTTCGCGGCGTCCGCTCTGAGGGTCTTCCGCGCTTCGGCCAGGACCGCCCTGTTGCGCGGCTCGTCGACGTCGAGCCCGAAGATCGAGGCCGGCAGGCGCAGAAGGTGGAATTCCGCCTTGGCCGAGCGACCGCTTTCGTCGCTGACGGTCATGCGCACGACGTAGGGCCGCGGGCGCGGCGGCAGATCGACGCTCAGCTGTTCGATGTCGCCGCGCTCGATGCCGGCGATGTTCCAGTGCCGCACGAGCCGTTCGTGATCCTCGTCGTGCGTGCCCTTGCTTTGGAAAGTCACCCGCCTGGAGCCGAGCTGCATGTGGACCGACAGCCGTGCCACCGGCGCGTGGGCGACCCGCAGCAGTGGCTGCCCGGCGAGTTGCGAGCACTCGACCGTCACCGCGCCCGTCGAGGCGTTCTCCGGCACGATGAAGCGGATCTGCCGTTCGTGCCAAGCCTGCGTCTTTGGATTGGGCATCAACCGCACCGGCAGGGGCGCACCGAAGTCGCCTTCGCCGTCGGCGGCGCCGCGGAGCACTGCGTTCCTCGCGACCCGATCGAGGACCGGCGCCCCGTGTCCGTTGCGGTGAATCGGCAGGTACACGCCGTCCTCGCGACCCTCGCCCTCGTGCGCACCGATCTCGTCGCCGCCCACGGAGAGGACGCGGTTGTCGACCAGCTTCAGGTAGAGCCCGTGGTCGTCCGGCCGGCTGAGCCGGCCGAGGTGCTTGAACCCCCCGTTCTCCGCCCTGACGTAGGGCTCGCCCTTTTCGAGCCTCAGCAGGAGACCGTCGCTCGCTTCCACGTATTCCGCGGTGTCCGGCCGGTGGGCGTACTCCCTGAGGATCGTCGCGCGCACCCCGCCGACCCGCACCGTGTGCCCGTTCCGCGTTCGGCCGAAGCCGCCCACGCCGGCGTTCGGAGCGCTCAACCGCAGGGTGACCCGCTCGCCGGGCGACGCGTTTTCGGGCGTCAGGCTGAGCCCCGCCCCGTAGTTGGGCCGCACGGCCGAGCCGGCGTCTTCGAGGCGCTTGGCGTGTGCCGGCTGGGGCGTGCCGGGCTTCGCGCCGGCTTCGGCGAGCTCGCCCGCGGTGAGGGTGGCGGCGGCGCCGGCCGGCGTCTCGACCGCCGGCGTGAGCGCGTAGGCCATTTCGAGGGCGCTGTCGGCAGCGTCTTCGACGCTCTGCAACGGGCCAACGGACATCGCCACGACTTCGGATTTCGGCACCCACTCGAGTCGCCCGCTGTGCCCCGTCAGGCGGTTCCCGCAGCCTTCCGTGGCGACGGTCGCAAAGTACACGCGGTCGTCCGCTTCGGTCACGTAGAGGCCCTGGATCGCTTCGTCCGGCCCGTCGGAGGTGCGGATCAGCGCCATCGGCTGCACCTGCGGGTCCTCGAGGTTGCGGGCCATCGCGCTGAGCGTCCCGAACAACGGCACGGAGAGGAAGACCGCCACCCCGTACCAGATGACCCGCCGCGAGGCGAGGGCGGCGATCCGCCACAGCCCCGCCGCCAGCGCCGCGGCCGCCGCGATCGAGACCGCCACCCAGCCTTCCTGCAGCCAGAGGCCGGGAAGGACGACGGCGACGGCCAGCAGGACGAGCATGAGTATGGCCCCCGATCCCCGCAGGACCAGCCGCTGGGGGCGTTCGTTCAGCAGGCGCTCGTCGACCTCCTCGCCCCCTTTTGCATGCTCCGCGCGCCGCCACCGCTCCAAGCTGCCCGCCAGGCTGCCGGTCGGCTCGGGGTGTTTTTCCTGAGCCTGCCGGCGTCGCTTCTCCTGTTCGTGCAACAGCACGCGGAGCTGGCCGCGCGAGCGCCACAGCGCGAAGAAGACGGACCAGACGAGGCTCGCGCTCAGCCAGACGAGCAACACGGCGCTCGAGGACCAGCAGAGCAGCGGCACGGCGCCGGCGATGCCGAGAGCGACGAAGATGAGCGGTTCCAGAAGCATCAGGCGACCCCAGAGGTGGAGCGGCAGCTCACGCCCGCCGAGCTTCTTGCGCCCCCATTTCGAGACGGCGGGCCAGCGGTTGTACAGCCAGCCGGAGCGCGGCACCGAGACTCCCTCGGCCAGCAGGAGCATGTCGAATTCCCGCCGCCCCGTGCGCTCGCCGGCGCGGCTCGGCAGGTCGTCTTCCAGATAGACGAAGCGTCGCGCGAGCGTCGCCCAGAGCGCACCGGCGACGGGCAGCGCCACGAGCTCGGCCGCCGCGATCGTCTTCACTATTGAGAGCCCGTCGGCGATCACCACGGTGGTCACGGCCTCGATCAGGAAGACGAGCAGCAGAGCGCGCGCCATCCCCGGGGTCGCGCGGGCCCCCCGGTCGATCAGGAAGGCGCCGATCAGCGCCAGGACTCCGAAAAAGCCGAAGAGCAGCAGCAGGGCTGACCCGATCGCGACCAGTTCATCGCGGGGGACCGCGTTGACCGCCTGGTCCGGCGGGACTTTCGCTGCCGAGAAACGCGTCCAGACGATGACGCCGCCGGCAAAGGCGACAAAGCCGATCAGGCTGGCGCCGGTGAGGAGCACCGGGATCAACTGCCTCGCCGCGGCCGTCAGCAGATCCGGCCAGGCCGACTTGGCGTTCTCTCCTCCGCTCTCCTCATTCGCCATGGCCGGCCTCCCGCCGGGATGCGCAGGAGAACGCTATTCAAATGACAGTCTGTTTGTCAATAATAAACAGAGTGTTTCTCGGAAAACAGACTTCAGAGCAGTAGCGAACGCCTGGCGTCATCGCATTGCCCCGGGCGAGCGCGGCTGTTTGTTGATACGAGGACCGCTATATCGAAGGCGCGACGGTGCCGATCCGCTTCGGCGAGGTCTTCGAGCGCTACGAGGAGATCCCCTTCCGCCAGCGCCTCTACACGGTCGAGGAGCTGACCAAACGTGGCGAGATCGGGGCCGGCGCGAGATTGAAGGGAACCCTGGCTTAGACCCTAGATATGCGGGAGGAAACCGATCAGCGCAGCGATGATCACGAGACCGCCTCCGATCAGCGTGCGCTGCCGCAGGGCTCGTCGGCCCTGCGGCTCACCTCCGCGCCTCGACGAAGAGCTCGCGCTCGACGTCGCTGGGGGCGCAGGGGCGGCCCTGTTCGTCGAAGACGTCGGCGAGCCGCAGGCCGACCTGCTCGAAGATCGCGG
>DASSBJ010000106.1:0-3605 GCA_035698885.1 Solirubrobacterales bacterium | reverse complement strand
CAGAGCGAAAGGCGCCTACCGGAATCGAACCGGTGTAAACGGCTTTGCAGGCCGCTGCGTAGCCACTCCGCCAAGGCGCCAGTGGATGAAGCGTAGCTTGGGTCAGGTCAGCTTGAGTCGGCGGACGGCCTCGGCGCTTGCGGCGACGAGGATCGCGACGGCGGTCGCGGCGGCGAGCGGTTTCCAGAGGCTTTCGACGCGGTCCCTTGCCTTGTCGGACTTGAAGAGCCGCCTCTCGGCGCGCTGGCCGAGAGGCGCACCGAAGCCGTAGGAGACGTTGTCTCCACCGAGGTCGGCACGAGCCGGTCTACGGTTCGCGTTCTGAGTCCTTGGGCGATTTGAACGCCGTCAGCGCGACAACCATCTCCGCCCCGGACTCGCCCGATTCCGCCATTCGCGCCTGCGCACGCTCCCGCTCGGCGTCGACGAACCGACGCAGCGCGTCCAGATCCGCGGTCACCGCTTCCCATCCCCGCCGATCGAGCTGCAGCAGCGACCAGGCAAGGCAGCTGTCCTCGCGAGCATCAAAGGTCCCCTGCTTCATCGCCGCCTTGATCTCCGTGGACAGGCTTTCGAAACAGCGCCAGGTGGCGGTGTCGTCGACAGCCTTTGGAATGTTCGCCCAGGGGCCATTTCGGGCCGCAGAAATCGCCGGGCCCGTGGCCCGGTAGAACTTCTCCGTCGCTCCCCGGCGCCTGCCTCCGGTTCTAGCCTCCACCTCGATCAGGAGCGAGACTTTCTCGAGCTTCTTGAATCGACGCCGAATGCCGCCGATCGAATCGCCTCCCAGCTCGGCGTGGAACTGGGTCGCGCTTATCTCACGGCGATTCGCCTCGCGAATGATCTGCATCGACACCGGGTCCGGAAACACCTTCGAGAGGCGCACCGGCAGCGGCGCCACCGGCTCCTGGCTACCTTCAACCAGATGTGACATCCCGCCAGATCGCTTGTCATTCGCGGGTTCGAAGGCGATTTGGACGACACTCGCGCGAATCGGCGCCTCTCCGGAACGAGCAACACGCAATGCCGCCGCCTCCTGCTCCTTGAAGATGAAATCGAAGTGAGCCCTGATCGCCTCGATCACCTTGGCCCAGCCAATCCGATCGAGCGTCGCCGACTGACGGGTAAGAGCCTCTCGCGAACCCGAATCGACCGAGCCGGCTTCGATCGCGACCCGGAGCCGTGCGGCGATCTGCTTGAACGAGTTCCAGCTGAAGGCGACGCGTATCGAGTAGGGCAACAGCGCCCAGTGCTTGGCATCGAAGTAAGCGAGCTCGGTGGCTCGGTAGAAGTGCTCCACCCCACCTCGACGCCTGCCCCCCGGCCCCTCCTGGCGAATGTATTCGAGCCAACCCGCCTCCGCCAGCCGTTCGAAGTTCCGAGTGACCCTCGAGAGGGAGCCGCCGCCGAACTCCTCGTAGAAGCGAGTCGGGCTCATTTCACGCATGTACAGCTCAACCACGATCTTCAGCCGCAGCTCCACCGCAAAGACGACAGACATGCGATGCAGGTGCGCGTTGAGCGCATCGAGATCGGCCGTGGAGATAGTCGTGTTGTCGCGTGCTGTTGAAGTGTTCTGCATCGGCTGAGCGCGCAGTCTACTCCCCTAATCCCAAATAGGACCTAAAGGGTTCTCAAATGTCCCCGGCCTACATTTGGCCGGTGGCTCCACGAAGGCGAAAGGGGGTGAAGAGATGAACCTCGCGACGAGTAAAACGGTCCTTCCGACCGTGTCCATTCGAAAGGTCGGCTAATCAGCCGCCCCCTTTGGGGTGCGGCCGGGCCCGGCCTCTCAAGTGGCCGGGCCCGGCCACTTCGAGTCGCGAGTCGTGTGCGCTGACCGGCGACTGAACCTCCGACCGCGGGCGACCCTATTGTTGCCCGCCCTTTGTACGACGCTTCTCAGCACCCGCTCGGCGGCGGGGCGCGGGCCCGACCGCTTCCGGATTGGCCCGATGCCCGGCCCCTCCGCTCCTGGCAGGAGGAGGCGGCCGAGGCCGTGCGGGCGCACTCGGGCGCCAGCTTCCTGGCCTCGGCTACGCCGGCGGCCGGCAAGACCACCTTCGGCCTGCACATCGCCCACCGGATGCTGAAAGCCGGGTTCGTCTCGCGCGTTGTCGTGGCCGGCCCGACCACCCACATCTGCCGCCAGTGGGCCGCCGACGCGGGCCGCTACGGCATCGACCTCGAGCCGAACAGGCCAAACTCCGACGGGCCGGAGTCGGCCGACTTCCACGGCGTCGCCGTCACCTACCAGACGATCGCGGCCGGGCCGGATACGCACCGGCGGGCCGCCGGCCGCCGGCCGACCCTGCTGATCGCCGACGAGCCGCACCACATGGGCGATCAGGCCGCCTGGGGCATGCAGACCCGCAGGGCCTTCGACGGCGCCCGCTTCCGGCTGCTTCTCTCCGGCACGCCCTTCCGCTCCGACAACTCGGCCATCCCCTGGGTCACCTACGACGAGGATGGCGTCAGCCGGGCCGACTACTCCTACGGCTACCCGCAGGCGCTGGTCGACCGGGTGTGCCGCCCGATCACCTTCCTGCCGTACGACGGCGAGATGGAGTGGCTCTCGGACGGTCGGCTGCGCAGCGCCGACTTCGACCTTGCCCTGCCGGCGGCGGAGGCGGCCCGGCGCCTGCGAACGGCTCTCAGCTCGGAGGGCGAGTGGATGGGCGAGGTGCTGCGCGACGGCGATGCCAGGCTGAGCGAGGTGCGCGCCGGCGGGCACCCCGACGCGGGGGGTCTGGTCATCGCCTCCGATCAGGATCACGCGCGGGCGATCGCGGCGCGGCTCGGATCGGTCTCGGGGGAACGACCCGAGCTGGTGATGAGCGACGAGCCCGGCGCCAGCCGGCGCATCGCCGATTTCGCCGCCTCCGATCGACGCTGGCTGGTCTCGGTCCTGATGGTCTCAGAGGGCGTCGACATCCCCCGCCTGCGGGTCGGGGTCTATGCGACGGCGGCCCGGACCGAGCTGTTCTTCCGCCAGGTGGTCGGTCGCTTCATCCGGGCCACCCCGGGGCCGCGCCGCCAGATGAGCTACCTGCTGATTCCGGCCGACCCGCGGCTGAAGGCACTCGCCCACGAGATCGAGCTGGAGCGCCGTCACGCGCTCGACCTCTCGCCGGACGCCGAGGAAGAGGGCGAGGAGCTCGACGACCTCGACCCGGAGCGGGGCGAGCCGGGCGACCGCTTCGCCGCTCTGAGCTCGGGCGAGGCCGAGCTGGATCAGGCGATCATGAGCGAGACCACGCTCCAGCTCTTCCCGACCGATGACCCCGAGCCGGGGACGAAGAAGGCGCCCGCCCTCGCCAGGCCCGAAGCCGCGTCGGAGGACCGCAAACCCGAGCGGGAGTCGGCCTATGCGACCCGAGAGCGGTTGCGCGGCGAGCGCAGACGCCTGGTCGCCGACGTCGCCCGCCGCACCGGCAAGTCGCACCGGGAGGTCCAGGCTCGCATCAACCGCGACACCCGGGCGCGCTCCGTCGCCAGCGCCACCATCGAGCAGCTCGAGCGCGGCAATGCGAAGCTGCGCCGCGAGCTGTGGCGGTGAGGGCTCAGGCGAGCGTCCGCTCCAGCGTTAGCTGGCACATGTCCAC
>DASSBJ010000105.1:0-4990 GCA_035698885.1 Solirubrobacterales bacterium | reverse complement strand
GCCGGGACATCCCCCTCGATGTGGATCCGCGGCGGGTCGGCGATTCGCCGCGCCCGCGACCGCCCGACCTGCCGGCCGCCCCCGTCGCGAACCAGGCAGCTGTGGATGGGTACCCCGTTGAGGCGGCAGAGGGCCATCGCGATCTCAGCCGCGGGGTCGAAGCCACGGCCGCGTGTGCGGCGGGCGGCCGTGGGGACGGGAACGATCGCCCCGCCGAGCAGCGCCGTCGGCACCAGCCAGTCGATGCGCTCGGCCATCACTGCGGCCACCGGCAGCAGGCGGCGGAACTTCAGCGCCGTGACGAGGTCGCGGGCGACACCCTGATGGGGCGCCGAGGACCAGGCGCAATCGACCCCCGCCGGGCCCCTGCCGGAAAGGGGCTTGGCTTCGGCGAGCCTGCGCGCGCAGCCGGGGCAGATCGCCTCCTGGCGCCGGCAGGAACGCCCGCAGGCCGCGCAGCGCGGCGGCACGAGGCCGGCGAGCAGCGCGTCCAGGACTCCCATCGGGGGATCCTCGGCGGCCTCTTCGCGCGGGTGGCGCGCGAAATGTCAGAAAAGGCTCAGGACTCGGCTAGGCGGTCATTCATCTAGACGGCCGGCGATGCCGCCGACCAGCATCGCGCCATCCTGCAGCTCGGCGCCGGCAAGCAGGATCGAGTCACGGACCCAGGCGCCCGCGCCGACCCGGCAGCCGTCGCCGAGGATCGCCGGTCCCTGGATCCGGGCTCCGCGCCCCAACTCGACCCCGGCGCCGATCAGCACCGGACCCTCGATCTCGGCATCGCCGAGCTCGCTGGCGGATCGCACGCCCTCGGCCACCTGCGGGGCGCCGGCCTCGATCGCGACAGCGCCCTTCAGCGCGTCGAAATTGCTGTGCCGCAGCTCCTCGACGTTGCCGATGTCGTCCCAGTAGGCGTCGATCTCATGCGAATAAAAGGGAATGTCGGCCTCCAGCAGGGCCGGGAACACGTCCATCGCCCAGTCGGTGAACTCGGGTGGGTCTCCGGGCCCGGCCGCCTTGCTGGCGCCGGGCTCGGGAAAGTAGTCGAAGACCTCGGCCCTGAACATGTAGATGCAGGTGTTGGCGAGGTCGGAGAGCGCCTCGGAGGGATCGGGCTTCTCCTGAAAGCCCTGGACGCGCCCGTCCTCGGCGGCGATCACGACGCCGAATTCGCTGGTGTCGGCGACGCGCTTCGTCGCCAGGGTCACCAGCCCGTCGTGGGACTCGTGAAACTCCCTCATCGCGGTGAAGTCGATGTCGGTGACCGCGTCGCCGGCAACGACCAGGAAGGAGTCGCCGAGGTAGGAGGCGACGTTGCGGACCCCGCCGGCCGTGCCGAGCAACTGCTCCTCGAAGCTGTAGGTGAGGTCGACCCCGAACTCGGCGCCGTCCCCGAAGTGGCCTTCGATCGTCTCCGGGAACCAGTGCAGGTTGGCGACGGCCCGATCGAAGCCGTGGCGGGCGAGCAGGCGCACGATGTGCTCCATCACCGGCCGGTTGAGGACCGGCGCCATCGGCTTCGGGATCCGGTAGGTGATCGGCCGCAGCCGCGTCCCAAGCCCGGCAGCCAGGACCATCGCTCTCATGCCGCCCCCGGACGCGGAAGCGAATCCCTGTCCATCTCTGATTCTTCAGGCATTCGCGGGAGCAGAGGAGGCGGCGATATGTATCTAGTAGCGGTAGTGATCGGGCTTGTAGGGGCCCTCGACCGGGATGCCGAGGTAGGCGGCCTGCTCCTCGGTCAGCTCGGTGAGGTGGACGCTGAGCGCCGCGAGGTGCAGGCGGGCGACCTTCTCGTCGAGGTGCTTGGGCAGCACCGTGACCTCCTTGGCCATGAAGCCTTCGGGCTGGCCGTAGAGCTCGATCTGCGCGATCACCTGATTGGTGAACGAGTTGGACATCACGAAGCTCGGGTGGCCGGTCGCGTTGCCGAGGTTGAGCAGCCGCCCCTCGGAGAGGAGGATGATCGAGTGGCCGTCCGGGAAGCGCCACTCGTCGACCTGCGGCTTGATGTTGACCCTCTCGGCCGGCGAGGCTTCGAGCCCGGCGACGTCGATCTCATTGTCGAAGTGGCCGATGTTGCCGACGATCGCGTTGTGCTTCATCCGCGCCATGTGGCCGGCGTTGACGATGTCCTTGTTGCCGGTCGCGGTGATGAAGATGTCGGCCGTCTCGACGACGTCCTCGAGCGTCCGCACCTCGTAGCCCTCCATCGCCGCCTGCAGGGCGCAGATCGGGTCGATCTCGGCGACGATCACGCGGGCGCCCTGGCCGCGCAGCGACTCCGCGCAGCCCTTGCCGACGTCGCCGTAGCCGCAGACGACGGCGACCTTGCCGCCGATCATCACGTCGGTGGCGCGGTTGATCCCGTCGATCAGCGAGTGACGGCAGCCGTAGAGGTTGTCGAACTTCGACTTGGTGACCGAGTCGTTGACGTTGATCGCCGGGAACAGCAGGTCGCCGGTCTCGGCCAGCTGGTAGAGCCGGTGCACGCCGGTGGTCGTCTCCTCGGTGACGCCCTTGATCTGCGCGGCGATCCGGGTCCAGCGCTGCGGGTCGGACTCGAGCGAGCGCTGCAGCGTCTCGAGCACGACGCGGAACTCCTCCGAGTCGGCCGAGGCCGGGTCGGGAACGGCGCCCGCCTTCTCGAACTCGACCCCCTTGTGGACGAGCAGCGTCGCGTCGCCGCCGTCGTCGAGGATCATGTTCGGGCCCTCGCCGTCGGGCCACAGCAGCGCCTGCTCGGTGCACCACCAGTACTCCTCCAGGGTCTCGCCTTTCCAGGCGAAGACGGGAACGCCGGCGGCGGCGATCGCGGCGGCCGCGTGGTCCTGGGTCGAGAAGATGTTGCAGCTCGCCCAGCGGACCTCGGCGCCGAGGGCGATCAGGGTCTCGATCAGCACGGCGGTCTGCACCGTCATGTGCAGCGAGCCGGTGATCCGGGCGCCCTTCAGCGGCTGGGAGGCGGCGAACTCCTCGCGGGTCTGCATCAGGCCGGGCATCTCGACCTCGGCGAGGGCGATCTCCTTGCGGCCGAACTCGGCCAGGCCGATGTCGGCGACTTTGTACTCGGTTGCTGGTGCGGTGGCGGTTGCCATGGTTCCTTTCGTCTTTTCCGTTCGCGACAAGGATACGTAGAACGCGCTGAGGCGTCAGGCGCGGTCCAGCGAGGCCTTGAGGCGGTCGATCGCCTCGATCGGCAGCGGGTCGACGCCGCGGGCTGAGGCGAGCTCCAGCGAGACGAGGTCGCCGAGCATGACCGTCCAGAGCAGGCGCTCGCCGCGCGTCTCCCCGGCCGCCTCGATGCGGATCGCCGGCCCGCCGTCGCGCTCCACCTCGGCCGCGGTGAGGTCGAAGCGCAGCCGCTCGCGTGGGTGCTGGTCGCGGTCCTCGAGCAGGACGGCGGCCAGGGACGAGGCGGGCTCGCCTTCCCAGGCGCAGATCTCGTTGTGGTTGGCCTCCGGCAGCTCGGAGCAGAAGGCCGGCAGCTTGGCGTTCTCGTTGACCTGCGTCTTCCAGCGCCGCGCCGCCGCCGCGGTCGGGCCGGCGCCGTAGATCACCGGCAGACGGTCGCCGATCGCGCCGGCGACCTCGCCGGCGCGGTGGCGCAGCTCCTCGCGCTCGCCCTCGAGGAAGGCGGCCGCCGCCTCGATCTCGCCGGCGAGACGCGGCGCGACCCCGACCGCCGCGGCGACCTCGAGCGCGCAGACCAGCATGTAGGCGACGGCGGTGCGGGGCGCGGGCAGCAGGCCGGGCAGGCCGATCACCGGATCGCCGGCGCCTCGCGCGCGCTCGGTCAGCGCGCCGCCGGTGCTGGCGACGACGCGGCGCGCGCCCAGCTCCGCGGCGGCGGCGAAGCAGGCGAGCGTCTCCTCGGTCTCGCCCGAGTAGCTGGAGCAGAGCACGGTCCACTCGTCGGTCAGCCAGCTCGGCGGCGAGTACGCGCGCACGGTCAGCAGCGGCGCGCTCAGGCGCTCGCCGAGCGCCGCCACCGCCAGGTCGCCGCCGACCGCCGAGCCGCCCATCCCGCAGACGAGCAATCCCGCCGACTCGCCGCGCGGCAGTCGCGCCGACTCGACCCGCCAGAGGGCGTCGCGCAGGTGATCGGGGATGGCGAGGACGTCGTCGAGCATGGCTACGCGGTCACTCTTTCGCCCTCGGCCGCGACCGCTCCTGCGATCTCCGCTCCCGCCGCCACCTCGGCGCCCGGCGAGAGGATCGAGTCGACGAGGCGCGCGTTTTCCCCCACGCTGGCGCCTTCGAGCAGGACCGAGCCCATCACCACGGCGCCGGCCTCGACCCGGCAGCCCGCGCCGACGACCGCGCGCGGCCCGAGCGTCGCCCCGTCGTCCACCTGCGCCCGGGGGTCGACCAGGATGTCCGGCCCCGACGGCTCGACCCGGGTCGCCACCCGGCCCTCGAGGATGTCCCAGCTGGCCTGCAGGTAGCGCTCGGGGGTGCCGATGTCCATCCAGTAGCCGTCGAGCAGCAGCCCATGCAGGCGGTTGCCGACGAGGCGCGGGAAGACGTCGCGCTCGATCGAGACCTTCTGCCCCGGCGGGATCAGGTCGAGGACCGGCCGCGTCAGCGCGTACATCCCGGCGTTGACCTCGCCCGGCTTGCGCTCGCCGGTCTTCTCGAGGAACTCGAGCACCTCCCCTTCCTCGCCGCTGCTGACCAGGCCGAAGGCCGCGGAGTCCTCGACCGGATGCAGGCCGATCGTCGCCGCCGCCCCCCACTCCTCGTGCGCGCGCAGCAGCGCGGCCAGGTCGAGGTCGGTCAGCACGTCGCCGTTCAGCGCCAGGAAGCGCTCGTCGAGGTCGTCGCCGAGCTGGTCGGCGGCGAAGCGGATCGCGCCGGCGGTGCCCAGCGGCTCGGGCTCGACCGCGTAGCGGATCCGCACCCCCGCCCGCTCCTCCTCGCCGGCCAGCGCCTCGCGCAGCACGTCCGGCAGGAAGCCGCAGGCGAGCACGACCTCGCTCACTCCGTG
>DASSBJ010000104.1:0-23678 GCA_035698885.1 Solirubrobacterales bacterium | reverse complement strand
CGGCGAAGGCGGCCAGCGCCAGCGCGCCGGGCAGCTCGCCGCCGCGGTCGGCGCATTTGCGCGCCGCCGTCGGCGCGTTCGCCGGGGCGCTCGCGGTGCTCTCCCAGCAGGCGCCGGCGAACTGCCGGGTGCCGGGCATGCAGCCGGCGCTGTGGCCGTTCACCGTCTGCGCATCGACGGCGTTGACCGCGTTGAGGGCGGTCTGCGCGTCGACCGCGCTCTGCGCCGTTTCCGCCGTGTCGGCGTGGGCGGCGCTCGGCACCTGGCCGAGCGTCAGCTCGTTGATGTCGGAGCCGTTCAGCGGCGCGTCGGCGGCGATCTCCGGGATCGTCCCGGGCTTCAGCAGGTTGAGCGTGATCGATTGCGGCTTCAGCAGCTTGGCGCCGATCGAGTGCGGCTTGAGCCGGTTGGCGGCGACCGAGCGCGGCTTCAGCCGGTTGCCGGGGATCGACTTAGCCCGGATCGCCCTGCCGTTGATCCTCGCCCGCTTCGCCGCGTAGACGCTGCCGCCCAACGCGACGAACAGCGCCAGCGCCGCCACCGCGAACGCCGGCGATTGCCGCCTCAACCCCTGCCTCATCTCGCCCTCCCATAAACGTCATGGTTTCCAGATCGGTGGCGAGCCTATGCGCGCCGCGACGTGCCGCTCAAGAATGCTGGACGAACGTCCCAGCCCGGGGGCAGGGGACCCCGGGCGTACTCGAATCCGTGTCTACACTCTGCGCCGACACGGATAAGTAGAGGGTGAAGGGGGCTCCATGTCAGACAACGGTCAGGCGGTCGCTGCGGCCAAATGGTCGCGCGCCGAGCGTCTCGCAACGCTCTTCTCGGACCCGGTTCGGGGGAGGATCCTCAGCGAGTGCAACATCAGGGAGATGAGTCCGCGCCGGTTCCATCGGGACCTCGGGATGGGCACGCTCGCCAAGCTCACGCAGGCTTTCGAGCTGCTCGCCCAGTACGGCTGGCTGGAAGAGACGCGCAGCGAGCAGATCGCCGACGATCCCGAGCAGGTCGAGCGCTTCTATCGGGGGACCGAGGTCGGGGTGATCGAGGAGGACACCTGGGTTGAGCTGCCGGAGTCGACCCGTGCGCTGATCGGCGCACGGATCCTCGAGTCCCTATCCATCCGGACGAAGGAGGCGCTGAAGGCGGGGACGATCGGCGGCCGCCCCGACCAGCACCTCACCTGGACGCCGCTGGAACTCGACCGGCGGGGCTGGGACGCGGTGATCGCCCGGGTCGACTCGCTCTTCTACGCGCTCGCCGAGGAGCAGGAGAAGGCGCGGGCACGGATGGCCGAGTCGGGGGAGGAGCCGGTCTGGATGACCGCCGGCCTGCTCGCCTTCGAATCGCCCGAGTACCCGCCCAAATGGCGCTAGCCGCCGGCCTGCGCGCCGCCGGGTAGACTCGCCCGCGTACATACGGTCGGTGGTCAAGGGAAGTCCGGTGAGATACCGGCGCGGTCCCGCCACTGTGACCGGGCTGAAGGAAGCCGCAGGCGCCTGGAGCGCCAGCCACTGGGGGCGACACCGAGCTCCCGGGAAGGTGCGGCCGACCGAGTCCCGGAAGCCAGGAGACCTGTCCCCGGCCAGCCATGACAACCCTCGAGGAAAGGGTGGCTTAAATGCCAAGACTCGTTCCATTCCGGCCGGTCGCCGCGTGCGCGCTGGCTTTCGTTCTCGTCCTCTCGTTCGCCGCGACCGCGGCGGCGAAGCGTCCCGTCGCGCAGCTGCGCGTGCTCGGAGCCGGCGGCAGGCTGCTCGCCGAACGCCCGCTCGGTCTCGCCGGGCAGGTCTCGGTCAAGACCAGTCCCGGGGCGACCTGCTTCGGCGCCGGCACCGGCGGCAGCGGCAGGGTCGCGCAGGTGCGGGGCGCGACTCCGCTGGGAATGCTGCTGCGCGGCTCGCGCCGGATCGGCGCGCTGCGCCCGGTCGCCGTCACCGACGCCTTCTCCTTCGGGCTCGGGCTCTGCGACGTCGGTGGCTCCAGGGCGACGAAGAAGCTCTCCTGGCTGCTCAAGGTCGACCACAGGACGCCCTCGGTCGGCGGCGACGCGGCGAAGGTGAAGCCGGGCGACGAGGTGCTCTGGGCGCTCGCTCCGTATCCCTACCCGGACGAGCTGGTGCTGCGCTCGCGTCATCACGCGAACCCGGGCGTCCCGTTCGGCGTCCAGGTGCTCGCCTACGACGAAAAGGGACACAGGAAGCCGGCTGCCGGCGTGCGGGTGAGCGGCGCGAGCGACCTGACCGGCGCCGACGGCCGCACGACGGTGACCCTGCGCGCGCCGCAGAGGCTGATCGCCCGCGGCGCCGGCGTGCTGCCCTCCAACCGGGTGCCGGTCTGCGTCGGCAGGAAGTGCCCGCGGGGCTGACCCGGTGCTGCGACGCCGTGGCACGGCGGTCGCGAGCGCGTTGCCGCTGCTCGCGGCGGCGCTCGCGGCCGCCGGCTGCGGCCTCGGCGCGGGGGCCGGCGTCGGCCGGGTCTCGCTGCGGGTGACCCGCGACTTCGGCGCCGCGCCGGTGAGCGCCCCGGTGCGCGACGACGCATCCGAATCCGACACGGTGATGCGGGTGCTCGACCGCAACGCGGAAATCGAGACGAGCTACGGCGGGCGCTACGTGCGCGCGATCGGCGGCCTCGGGGAAGCGACGCGCGGCGGCCGTCGCTACGACTGGTTCTTCTTCGTAAACGGCGTCGAGGCCTCGGTCGGCGCCGCCGACTTCCCGCTGCGCGGCGGCGAGGCGATCTGGTGGGACTACCGCGACTGGTCGAGCGCCCTGTACGTGCCGGCCGTGGTCGGCTCCTGGCCCGAGCCGTTGCTCGACGGCTACGAAGGCAGGCGCCATCCGGTGGCGGTCGAATGCCTCGGCGGGGGCCGCGCCTGCGGCGAAGTGCGCGCCCGCCTCGCCGCTGCCGGCGTCGAAGTCGCCGCGGGCGCGCCGGACGAAGCGATCCGCGTCCTCGTCGGCCCCTGGGCCCGCCTGCGCTCGGACCCGGCCGCGGCGCAGCTCGAACGCGGGCCCCAGCTGAGCGGCGTCTACGGCAAGTTCGCCACGGCCCGCCGTTCCGGTGCGAGTTTCGTACCGTCGGGGTACGAAACTCGCACCGGAAGCGCCGAAATGGTGGGACTCGACGCGGGCGGCGCGCCGGAGCGGCGGTTCGGGCCCGACGCCGGGCTGGTTGCCGCGACCCGCCGCTACGGCGCGCCGCCGGTCTGGGTCGTCACCGGCGCGACGGCCCGCGGCGTGCGCGCCGCCGCGGGCCTGCTCGACGCGGCGCACCTGCGGGACCGTTACGCGGTGGCGACGGAAGGTGGGCGGGACATACCGCTGCCCGTGCAGGCGACTAGGACGGAACCGACCCGATCGGGGGCGGGATGAGGTCGCCGTTCGCTTACACGCCGCGGCGGGGTCCGCTGCAGACGGCCTCGCCGGGGGCCTCCGTCGCCTACCTCGGCGCCTTCGTCGCCGTCGCCTTCCTCTACTCGAGCCCGCTGGTGCTCGCCGCCGCCGGCCTCGGCGCGGCGCTGGCCGGCCGCTTCGCCGGCGCCGGCGGCGCGGTGCGCGTGGCGCTGCGCATGGGCCTCACCCTGGCGCTGCTGATCGTCGCCGTCAACGCGCTCGTCGTCGACCGCGGCGAGACGGTGCTGCTGCGGCTCGGCGAGCTGCCGCTGCTCGGCCAGGCGAGCGTGACCGCCGAGGCGCTCGCGGCCGGCGCCACGATCGGCCTGCGGGCAGCCGTCGCGATGGTCGCCTTCGCCGTCTACTCGGCCTGCGTCGACCCGGACCGGGTGCTGCGCGCGCTGCGCCCCTTCGCCCGCCGCTCGGCGCTCACCGCGGCGCTGATCTCCCGCCTCGTCCCGGTCGCCGCCGCCGACGCGAGCCGCCTGCGCGAAGCGAGCCGGCTGCGCGGCCCCGCCGCCGCGCCCCTGGGCCGCGCCGCCCTCGCCCGTCGCCTGCTCACCGGCTCGCTCGACCGGGCGGTCGACGTCGCCGCCACGCTGGAGCTGCGGGGTTACTCGCTCGAATCCCCGCGCCCCACTCGATCGATTGCCGCTCTTTCCACACCGGGGTGGGGAAGAGGCGTCAGGCGGCGCTTTGGATCCCGCTATGACAGCCGGTTCTTCGGCGTGGGCCTTCTCGTGCTGGCGGCCGCGATCGGCGGCAGGCTCGCGGGCGCCGACGGCTTCCACGCCTACCCGTCGGTCGAGCTCGAGCTGACGCCGGCGACGCTCGCCGTCGCGGCGCTCGTGGCCGCGGCCGGCATCGCCCCGAGGAGGCGCGATGCCTGAACTTGCGACCCCGACCCGGGCCGTCCCGGCGCTCGCGATCGAGCGTCTCACCTACGCCTATCCCGGCGCGCCGCCGATCCTGCGCGACGTCTCGCTGACGCTCGCGCCCGGCGAGTTCGCCGTGCTGGCGGGACGCTCGGCGTCGGGCAAGACGACCATGCTGCGCGCCGCCTGCGGGCTCGTGCCGCATTTCCACGGCGGCGAGATCGAGGGCAGCGTCGAGGTCGCCGGCATCGACGCGATCGCCGCCGGCCCCGGAGAGCTCGCCTCGGTCGCCGGCTACGTCGCCCAGGACCCGGAGACGCAGATCGTCTCGACCACCGTCGCCGCCGAGGTCGCGCTGCCGCTGGAGATGCGCGGCGACGCTCCATCCGCCCGCGCCCGCGCGGTCGAGGAGGTGGCGCTGGCGCTCGCGATCCCGCAGCTGCTCGAGCGCACCGTCGACACCCTCTCCGGCGGCGAGCTGCAGCGCGTGGCGCTCGCCGCGGCCCTCGTGACCCGCCCCAGGCTCGTCCTGCTCGACGAGCCCACCTCCCAGCTCGACCCGGTTGCCGGCGACGAGCTGATCTGGCTGCTGCGGCGTCTGAACGAGGAGTGGGGCGTCTCGATCCTGCTCGCCGAACACCGCCTCGAGCGCTGCCTCGCCGCCGCCGACCGGGTGATCGCGATGAGCTCAGGCGCGATCGGCTTCGACGGCGCCCCGTCCGACTTCCTGGCCTGGGCCGAGCGAGCCGACACGGCCCTGGAGACCCCCGCCGCCCGTCTGTTCTCCCTCGCCGGCATCGAACCCCTACCCGTGGGCGTCCGAGACGCGCGGGCGATCCTCCGTCGCCATGGTCGCTGAGGTCCGCAACCTTTGGGTCGAGCTCGGCGAAGGGGAATCCCGCCGCGACGTCCTGCGCGGCATCGACCTGACGATCCGTCGCGGCGAACGCGTCGCCCTGATGGGTCGCAACGGCGCCGGCAAGAGCACCCTCCTGCGCACCCTCGCCGGCCTCCTCGACCCGGTCCGCGGCAGGGCGGAGGCCGCGGCCGGGATCGCCCTGCTGACCCAGAGCCCCGGCGACTACCTGGTCCGCGAGCGCGTCGGCGACGAGCTTCCCGGCGCCGCCGGCCGCGCCGCGCTGCACGCCGTCGGGCTCGAGCACGCCCTCGACGCCGATCCCCGCGACCTCTCCGGCGGCGAGCGTCAGCGCCTCGCCCTGGCGATCGCCCTCGCCGGCCGCACGGAAGGCGAGCGGCTGCCGGGCCTGGTCGCCCTCGACGAGCCGACCCGCGGCATGGACCGCGCCCGCCGGCGCGAGCTCGAGGAGCTGATCGAGGGCCTGGCGGGCGGCGGCGCGGGCGTCGTCGTCGCCACTCACGACGTCGAGTTCGCCGCCGCCTTCGCCACGCGCGTCGTGCTGCTCGGCGACGGCGTGACGATCGCCGACGGCGCCGCGGCCGAGGTGCTCTCGGGCGGCTGGTACTTCGCCACCGAGGTCGCCCGGATCCTCGACGTCCCGGGCGTGGTCACGCCCGAGCAGGGCCTCGCCGTGCTCGACGCGGAGGCGGGCAGGTGAGCTGGCAGCTCGCCAGCTTCCTGATCCTCGGCGCCGTGCTGATCGGCGGCTTCGCCTGGTACGAGCGCTCGCGGCCGAGCTCGCAGGTCGTCGCCCTGGTCGCGGCGCTGGCCGCGCTGGCGGTCGCCGGCCGCGTCGCCTTCGCGGCGCTGCCCAACGTCGTCGCCACCACCGACATCGTGATCTTCGCTGGCTTCGCGCTCGGCCCGGCGCCCGGCTTCGCGGTCGGCGCCCTCGCCGGCCTCGTCTCCAACTTCTGGCTCGGCCAGGGACCGTGGACGCCGTGGCAGATGGCGGGGTGGGGGATCTGCGGCCTGCTCGGCGCCGGCCTGGCGCTCGTCCGGCCGCGGGCGAATCGTTTCACCCTGGCCGCGGTCTGCGCTCTGGCCGGCGTCGCTTACGGCGCTCTGCTGAACTTCTCTCTGATGGCGACCTACGGAGGGGACCTCTCGCTGCAGCGCTTCCTCGCGCTGGAGTCGCGCGCCGTCCCGTTCGACGCCGCCCACGCGATCGGCAACGCCGGCTTCGCGCTGGTCGCCGGGCCGGCGATGGTGCGCATGCTGGCCCGCTTCCGCGAGCGCTTCGAGTGGCGCGCGCCGGCCGTCGCCGCGGTGCTGCTCCTCGCGCTCGCCCTGGCCGGCGTCCTGCCGGCCCGCGCCGCGGCCTCCGGCGCCGGCGCCACCCGGGCGGCGACCTGGCTCGCCGGGCAGCAGAACTCCGATGGCGGCTGGGGCGCCTCGCCGGGCGAGGGCTCCTCGCTCGAAACGACCGCCTGGGCGATGCTGGGGCTCGAGTCCGCCGGCCGCAGCCCGCTCGACGTCAGCCGCGGCGGGCACGGGCCGGTCGGCTACCTGCGCAGCCACGTCAGCGAGCTGAAGAGCCCGGGCGCGCTGGCCCGCACGATCCTCGCCCTGCAGGGGGCGAAGGTCGACCCGCGCTCCTTCGGCGGCCGCAACCTGGTCGAGGCGCTGCTCAAGCGACGGCGCCGCAACGGCTCCTACGAAGGCTGGCCGACGAGCACGGCCTTCGCGATCCTCGCGCTGCGCAGCGCCGGCGCCGACGGGGGCCTGAACGAGACGATCTCCTGGCTCGCCAAGGCGCAGGGCAACGACGGCGGCTGGGGCGACACGCCCGGCTCGCCGAGCAGCGCCGACAGCACGGCGGCGGCGCTGGAGGCGATGCCCGACACCGAGGCGGCCCAGCGCGGGCTCTCCTACCTGCGCAAGCACCAGCGCCCCAGCGGCGGCTTCGCCCTCGGCGGCGCCGGCGCGGTCAACACCCAGTCGACCGCCTGGGCCGTGCAGGGGCTGCTCGCCATCGGCGCCGACCCCGGCGCGGCAAAGGACGGCAACAAGAGCGCGCTCGAGTACCTCGCCGCCCGGCAGGCGGACGACGGCCACTACCGCTATTCGGCTTCGAGCGACCAGACGCCGACCTTCGTCACCGCCCAGGCGCTCGCGGCGACCGCCGGCCAGGCCTTCCCGGTGAAGCCGGTGACGCGCCAGGCGCCGCCGACCGCGCCGCCGCCCGCCACGGCGCCCGAAAACGGCTCGCTGCCGACGCCGCCGTCGATCCCGCCGGCGGCGAGCGGAACGGCGCAGGAAGCGCTCGAATCCTTCGGCGGCGGCTCAGGCGGCGTCCCGCCGGCGAGCGGCGGCGGGTCCACGGTCAAGCCGCCCCCCGTGCCGCCGGGCCTCGGCGCGATCCCCAGCCGGCCGCCGGGCAGCCCGCAGACGGAAGCCGAAGCGGGGCCGACCGCGAGCAAACCCGCCGCGCCGCCCTTCGAAGCCGGCGACAACCCGGGCCCCAGCCCGTGGGTTCCGATCGGCGTCGGCCTCGGCGCCAGCGCCCTCGCCCTCGGCAGCGTCCTCTTCCTCGGTCGCCGCTTCGCCTGGTAGCGACCGGCCTATACGCTCGGAAGATGGACGTCGAGACGGCGATTCGCACGCGGCGCACGCACAAGGCCTTCGGGCCCGAGCCGCTGTCGCGGGAGCAGGTCGACGGGCTGCTCGAGCTGGCGCGCTGGGCGCCGAACCATCACCTGACCGCGCCCTGGCGCTTTCGCGTCGTCGGTCCGCGGACGCTGCAGCGGCTGAAGGCGTCCGCCGGGCCCGAGGGCGCCGCCAAGCTCGACCGTGCGCCGACCCTGATCGTCGTCTCATGCGCGCTCGGCGCCGACCCGGTGCGCAACGAGGAGGACCTGCACGCAACCGCCGTCGCCTCCTACATCGTGTTGCTCGCCGCGCACGGGCGCGGCCTCGCCGGCTACTGGCGCACGCCCGGCCTGCTGCGCTCGGCCGCGGGCCGCGCCGCCGTCGGCCTGCCCGATTGCGAGCGCTTCGTCGGGCTGCTGCACCTGGGCCCGCCGCGGCAGGAGAAGGAGCCGCCCGAGCGCCCGCCGGTCGACCGGACCACCACCTATCTCGACTGATGCTGGCGCGCGCCACGGCCCTCGAGGAGATCGCCGGCCGGCGCTTCGAGGTGCTGGTGATCGGCGGCGGGGTGACCGGCGCCGGCGTCGCTCTCGACGCCGCGTCGCGCGGCTACTCGGTGGCGCTGCTGGAGCGCGGCGACTACGCCGTCGGCACCTCCAGCCGCTCCTCGAAGATGGTCCACGGCGGGCTCCGCTACCTGCAGAACTTCGACCTCGGCCTGGTCCGCGAGGCGCTGCTCGAGCGGCAGCTGATGGTGCAGCTGGCGCCGCACCTCGTCTACCCGACGCCGTTCGTCGTCCCCTCCTTCCCGGAGGAACGCCGCGACCGCAAACTCGGCTTGGGCCTGAACATGTACGACGTGATGGCGACGACGCGGGTCGGCCGCAGCCGCCGCGAGATGCGCTCGGCCAAGCAGCAGGACG
Source organism: Solirubrobacterales bacterium (assembly GCA_035698885.1). Classification (GTDB taxonomy): domain Bacteria; phylum Actinomycetota; class Thermoleophilia; order Solirubrobacterales; family 70-9; genus VRUE01. The sequence continues at coordinate 14,968 of DASSBJ010000104.1, read as the reverse complement.
AGGACTTCTACTGGTCGCCGGACCGCCATCGCACGATCGGCCGCGAGGAGCTGCTCGAGCTCGTTCCCTCGCTGGAGGCGCGCGACCCCGGCGGCGCCTACCTCTTCTATGACTGCCAGACCGATGACGTGCGTCTCGTGCTGACGATCCTCGGCGAGGCGGGGCGCTTCGGCGCGGTGACCCTGAACGGGGCCGCGGTGACCGACGTGCTGACGCGCGATGGCCGCGCCGTCGGCGTCGCCGCGGTCGAGGCCGAGTCGGGCGCGCGCTTCGAGGTCGAGGCCGAGAACGTGGTCAACGCGACCGGCGTCTGGGCCGACCGCGTGGGCTCTGAGCTGATCGAGCAGGAGGACGTGCCGCGGATCGCGCCCAGCCGCGGCACCCATGTGCTGCTCGACCGGGCCGATATCTCGACCGGCTCCGGCGCCTGCATCGTTCCCGCCGGCGAGGACCGCCATATCTTCGCCCTGCCCTGGTACGGGCGGACCCTCGTCGGCACCACCGACAGCGACTTCGATGGCGACATCGACCATCCGCGGCCGGGCGCCGCGGACGTCGAGTACCTGCTCGACGCGGTCAACCGGTTCTTCGGCAGCGACCTGGGCGAGGCCGACCTGGTCGGCGCTTACGCGGGGGTGCGGCCGCTGATCTCGACCGGCGACCCGAGGAAGTCGGTCGACATCTCGCGCAAAGCCGAGCTGTACGAGACCTCCTCGGGGATGCTGACGATCACCGGCGGCAAGCTGACGACCTGGCGGCGGATGGCCAAGCAGACGGTCGACCGGCTGGTCGAGCGCGAGGGCCGCGAGGCGCCCTGCCATACGGCCGAGATACCGCTCGGGATGGAGGCGCGCCCCGAGGACCTCGAAGCGCCCGACGGCGTGGGGGAGGAGGCGCTCGCGCAGCTGGCCTTCCGCTACGGCCACGCGGCCCGCAACGTCCTCCGTCTCGCCGCCGAGGATCCGAAGCTGGCCGCGCCGATCGTCCCCGGCCGACCCGACCTGCTCGCCGAGGCGGCGATCGCGGCGCGCCTCGAGCAGGCCCGCTGCGTGGCCGACGTGCTGCTGCGCCGCACCCGGCTCGGCCTGCTCGCGGCGCCGCAGCTGCGCGACGCCGATGCGGCGCGCGCCGTCGCCGCCGTGCTCGGCGACGAGCTGGGCTGGTCGCGCCGCCGGGTCAGGCGCGAGGCCGAGGCCTGGCCGGCGGCGCTCGGCGAGGCCGGCGGCGACCCCGCCGGGGCGCTCGTCTAGGCCCTTCAATAACCTGCCGCCCGATGAACAAATCTCAGCTGGAGTCCAAGCACATCGCCGAGCTGCACGAGCTGGCCGCCGCGGCCGGCGTCGAGCGCTACCGGATGCTCACCCGCGCCGAGCTGATCGAGAAGCTGGCGAACGGGAAGCCGAAGGCGGAGCCGCAGCGCCGTCCCAAGCGGGAGCGCAAGCCGCGCGAGCGGAAACAGGAGCCGAAGGGGGAGCCGGAGGCCCGGGCCGCCGCCGAGCCGCGGGCCGCCGAGCGCGGACCGCACGCGGAGCGGCCGAAACGCAAACGCCGCCGCCGCCGCTGGGGCCGGCGCCGCAAGCGGGGCGGGATTCGCGAGCACGCCGACCGCTGGCTCGAGGCCTGGAACGGGCGCGACCTCGACGAGATCGCCGCCTGCTACTCCGAGGACGTGGAGTTCGTGCTGCCGGCGCTGGTCGGCGACTCCGAGGAGCGCAGGATCGGCGGACGCGAGGCGCTGCGCGAGCATTTTCGCCACGGCCTCGAGCTGGCGCCGAACCTGACCGTCAGCGAGGAGTCGCTGCTCGTCGGCCCCCGCGGCTTCGCGATCCTCTACCGGCGCGAGGACGGCCACCGGGCGATCGAGACGGTCGAGCTCGACGACGCCGGACTGGCATCCCGCGTTCGGGTCTTCTACGAGCGCGAGCAGCCCGACGGCTAACGCCGGTAGGCGATTCTTCGCCAGCTCGGCTCTTTGGAGAGCTCGATCGGCTCGTTGCTGCGGTCCGGCTGCACGTAGCCGAAGGTCTGGGTCCCGCCGTCGAAGACGACGTCGAGCTCACCCTCCTTGACCCGCTGGTCGAGCCAGGCGCCGCGGAAGACGAGCCGGCGCAGCCAGTGGACGAGGCTGCGGTTGGAGGGGCCGACCAGGTCCTCCCAGTTGCCGTTGATGTGCTCGCCGAGCTGCGAGCTGGGCTCGCCGATCTCGCCGTTGACCGCGAGGTCGAGCAGGTCGTCGAGCTCCTCGCGGCTCAGCCCCTGCTGGACGAAGCCGAGTTTGACCGCGGCCTGCTCGACGCGCTGGCCGAAGTCCTCCTCGTTGAAGGCGAAGCGGAGCTCGCCGTACTCGAGCACGTAGTCGGAGCCCGACTCGTAGTTTCCTCTGCGGGTCGTCTTCTTGTTCATTTGAGTTGAAGCCAATCCACCGGCGCAGCCCCGCGTCGGCAGGTGCTGGATCATGCCTGTCATCGTAGTCCGGTGCCTGCCCGGGGCAGGTGCTGAACGAGGTTTTGCGCCCTGGCGGACCAACCGAGACCGATGATCGATCTGCACTGCCACATCCTTCCCGGGGTCGACGACGGGGCGCTCGACGTCCGCGACAGCGCCGGGCTGGCGCGGCAGGCGGCAGGCGACGGGATCGAGGCGATCTGCGCGACCCCGCACATCCGTCACGACCACGACGTGCGGATCGAGGAGATCGCCGAGCGGGTCGAGGCGGTGAACCGCCACCTGCGCGGCGAGGGGATCCCGGTCGCCGTGCTCGGCGGCGGCGAGGTCGCCGAGACCGCGGTCGAGGCGCTGAGCGAGGAGGAGCTGGCGCATGTCTCGTTGGGGACGGGGCGCTGGATCCTGCTCGAGCCGGCGCCGGGGCCGCTCGGCGAGAGCCTCGAGCGCCGCGTCGACCACCTCGCCGAGCGCGGCCACCGGGCGCTGATCGCCCATCCCGAGCGCCACCTCTCCGAGGACATGTACGAGCGGATCGGCCGGCTGGTCGAGCTCGGCGCCCTTGTCCAGGCGACCGCCGACTTCTTCCTGCGCGAGCGGATGGCGGCCGGGATGCTGGGGCTGGCCGAGGCCGGGCTCGTACACGTGCTGAGCAGCGACGCCCATTCCTCGCACGGCGGCCGCCCGGCGAAGCTGGCGGCCGCCTTCGAGCGCCTCGCCGGGGTCGAGCCCGCCGCCTCGCACATCGGTTGGATGCGGGACACCGCGCCGCGCGCGATCGTCGAAGGCGCGGAGCTGGAGGCGCCGTTCCCCCCGGCCCTCTAGCCGTGTCGCGTTTTACGTCACATAGCCCGAAAAGGCGACACAGCGGCGGTCAGTCGAGCGGCCGCAGCTCGACCCGGCGGGCGAGGTCCTCGACCACGGAGCGGTCGGCGCTGCCGAGGCCGTGGCGGAGGAAGTTGGCGGCGCCCGCGGCGGCGGCGGTCCGCAGCGTCCGCTCCCAGTCGAGGCCGGCCGCCATGCAGGCGGCGAGGCCGCCCATCATCGAGTCGCCGCAGCCCTCGCGGGCGCCGCGCTCGAAGCGCGGCGGGACCAGCTCCCAGGCCTCCTCGCCGCGCAGCACCAGCGCCGGCTCCTCGGCGCGGGTGACGATCGCCGCCCCGGCGCCCGCCTCGAGCAGCTCCCCGACCGCCGCCCGCATGCGCTGCGGCGTGTCGACCGGCCCCGAGACGTATTTGGCCAGCTCCCAGTCGTTGATCTTGACCAGGTCGGGCCCGCCCTCCAGGGCGCTGTCGAGCCGCGGCGGCGAGAGGTCGACGACGACCGGCGTGCCGTTCGCCTTCACGTCGGCGACCAGGTTGCCGTAGATCTCCAGCGGCAGCACCTCGCTGGGATAGGGGCCGCAGAGGGCGAGCACGTCGGCGTCGAGCGCCGCCGCGCAGGCGGCCGAGAAGAGGCTGTCGACCTCGTGGCGCGAGGGGGGCAGGCTGGCGCTCTGCGCGACCGGCACGCGCTCGCCGCCACGGCGGTCGTGGATGTAGGCACCGCTGGCGACGCCGGTCTCGATCAGCCGCAGGCCGAACGGCAGCTGTTCGAGCAGCGGCCGCAGCACCGTCCCGCACTCGCCGCCGATGAAGCCGCAGAGCGTCGCCTCGGCCCCGAGCTCGGCCGCCATCCGCGCCACCCAGACGCCCTGTCCGGCCGCGTGCACGTGGATGTCGTCGCCGCCGTCGGCGGTCAGCGCCTCGATCGTCACCGAGAGCATCGGGTTGGGGCCGAAGACCGCCACCTTTGCTGACATGCGGGACAGGCTAGAGGGGGAGAGATTCGGCGGCTGCGCCCTTGGAGGGGTATGCATCGCCGCCTCCGTCGGCTTCCCGTCGCGAGCGTGCTCGGCCGCGAGGTCCCGCTTGCGGCGACGCGGCGGGCGCGCCTGCTCGGGCTCGCCGGGCTCGACCGCGAGCAGGCGGGGGCCGGACTGCTGATCCCCCGCTGCCGCAGCGTCCACACCTTCGGCATGCGCTTCCCGCTCGACCTCGTCTTCCTCGATCGCGACGGCCGGCCCTGCTCGATCCGCCGCGCGGTGCCGCCGCGCCGCGCCGTCGCCGAGCGCCGGGCGAGCGCCGTGCTTGAGCTACCCTGCGCAGTGGGAGAACGGGTCGGCGCGGGTCGCGAGGCCCGCCCGCATGCCATGACCGTCCGTGAGGTACAGGTCCCTTCGCTTTCCCTCGAGCGTCTTCACGGCGTGGTCTCGGCGCAGGACTGGGAGCGCCTCGAAGCCGGGCTGGGGCGAGCCGCCGCTCTGCTCCGGGGGCGCCAGGTCTGGAACGTCAACTCGACCTCCGCCGGCGGCGGGGTGGCCGAGATGCTCTGGTCGTGGGTCGGTCTGGCGAACGGGCTCGGCATCGACATGCGCTGGCTGACGATCGGCGGCGACGCCGAGTTCTTCGCCCTGACCAAGCGGCTGCACAACTACCTGCACGGCGAGCTCGGCGACGGCGGCCCGCTGGGGTCCGAGGAGCGGGAGGCCTTCGAGCGGGTGAGCGAGGAAAACGCCGCCGGCCTGCTCGCCCAGCTCGGTCCCGAGGACGTCGTCTTCGTCCACGACCCGCAGCCCGCCGGCCTGATCCCCCACATCGCGGGCGGCGGCCGCACGGTGATCTGGCGCTGCCACATCGGCGCCGACGAGCGCAACGAGCTGACCGCCGCCGGCTGGGAGTTCCTCGCCCCCTTTGTGACGAAGGCCGACGCCGCCGTGTTCTCGCGCCAGGCGTTCGTGCCGGAGGCCTGCGAGAAGATGACGACCGCGATCGTGCCGCCGTCGATCGACGCCGCCTCGCCGAAGAACCAGGAGATGGCGCCGCCGCAGGTTCGGGCGATCCTGCGCCAGGCCGGCCTGCTGGCGCCCGACGACGACGCCGACGGCGGCGCCGCGCCGACCTACGAGCGCCCGGACGAAAGCCAGGGCCGGGTCGAGCGCCGCTGCGAGATCGTCGTCGGCGGCGATCTCCCCGGCCCGGGCGTGCCGCTGGTCGTCCAGGTCTCGCGCTGGGACCGGCTCAAGGACCCGGTCGGGGTGCTGCGCGGCTTCGCCGACGTCGAGAGCGACGGCCACGGCGCCCATCTGGTCCTCGCCGGGCCGAGCCTCGGCGCGGTAACCGACGACCCCGACGGCGCCGCGGTGCTCGCCGAAATCGTCGAGGAATGGCAGCGGCTGCCGGCGGAGATCCGCTCGCGCGTGCTGCTCGCCTGCCTGCCGATGGACGATCTCGACGAGAACGCGGCGATCGTCAACGCGCTGCAGCGCCAGGCGACGATAGTGGTGCAGAAGAGCCTCAAGGAGGGCTTCGGCCTGACCGTCACCGAGGCGATGTGGAAGGGCCGGCCGGTGATCGCGACGGCGACCGGCGGGATCGAGGATCAGATCGAAGACGGGGTCAACGGCGTGCTGCTCAAGAACCCGCTCGACCAGGCGGCCTTCGCCGCCGCCGTCAGCGGCCTGCTCGAGTCGCCGCAGCGCGCCCGCGCGATCGGCGAGGCGGCGCGCGAGAGCGTCCGCGCCAACTTCCTCGAGAACCGCCACACGCTGCAGTACGTCGAGCTGCTCGAGCGCCTGCTGGGCTGAGGGTTCGCCGCAAAGAGCGGGTCTTTTCCGCCGGGCCCGGCCGCGAGGGGGGAGAGATCTCGTCGCTGTGCCCTTGGGTGGGCATGCTTCCACAGCGCCGCGAGATCGCCAGCGTCGTCGTCTGCGAGGACGACGGGCCGACGCTCGATCTGCTCTGCGAGAACCTGACGGCCGATCGCTTCGGCGTGCTGCCGGCGCCGAGCGCCTCCGACGCGCTGCGGCTCTGCCGCTTCAAGCACCCCGACCTGATGCTGCTCGACCTCAGCCTGCCCGATGCCTCCGGCCTCGACGTGCTGCACGAGATCCGCGAGGCCGACGGGATCGTCTCGCGCTTCGACCCGCGCCTGCCGGTGATCGTGCTGAGCGGCCGCGGCGCCGACGAGGAGCGCGTGCGCGGGCTCGAGCTCGGGGCCGACGACTACCTCGTCAAGCCCTACGTCTACGGCGAGCTGCGGGCGCGGATGACGGCGGTGCTGCGGCGCGGCCGCCACCTGCGCGGCGGCCCGATCCGGGTCGGGGAGGTCGTGGTCGACCCTGCCCGCCACCGCGCCTTCGTCGGCGGTCGCGAGGTGCGCCTGTCGCAGAAAGAGTTCTCGCTGTTGCACCTGCTGGCGAGCGACCCCCACCGGGTCTTCTCGAAGCGCGAGCTGCTCGGCCGGGTCTGGGGCCAGCGCTCGCCGACCAAGACCCGCACGCTGGATTCGCATGCGAGCAGGCTGCGGCGCAAGCTCGATCCGGAGCGGGCGCGTTTCGTCATCAACTGCTGGGGAGTCGGCTACCGGCTCCTCGATGGATGACCGAGCTGGCGCAGGCGTTCGCCGGCTGGCCGCTGGCGGCGACGATCGCGGCGGTCGCGGCCGCCCGGGGGCTGCGCGCCGGCCGTCGTCGCAGCTCGCTCAACGAGGCGCTGCACGAGCTGCGCCGGCCGTTGCAGACGATCGCCCTCGCCGGGGTCCACGAGGGCGCGTCGCCACCGGCGCTGGAGAGCTCCGTGCGGCTCGCCGCGGCGGCGCTGGAGCGGCTCGAGCGCGAGGTGAATGGGAGCCCGGGGCTGCAATTGCCGCCCGAGCCGATCGAGCTGCGGGCGCTGCTCGACTCGGCGGCGCGGCGCTGGCGCTCCCGCGTCAGCCTCGCCGGCGGCTCGCTGCGGCTGCGCTGGCGCGCCGGCGACGCGGTCGTCTGCGGCCACCGGGTCGAGCTCGCGCAGGCGCTCGACAACCTGATCCTCAACGCGATCGAGCACGGCGGCCCGCGGATCTCGATCGACGCGCGTCCGTACAGGACGCGGGCCCGGATCGTGATCGCCGACTCCGGCCGTGCCTCGCGGCCGGCGGCGCGGCGGGGGACGCCGGGCGAGACGATCGCGCGGCTCACCGGGCGGCGGCGTCACGGCCACGGGCTCGCGGTGGTCAGGCGGGTGGCGGCGGCGCACGGCGGCCGCTTCGCCCTGCGCCGCTCCGAGCGGGGCTCGCTGGCGATGCTCGAGCTGCCGCTGCACTCCGAGCGCCAGCCGTCGGCGGCATGAGCCGGCGCCGCCGTGCGCTCCTCTTCCTTCTCGCGGCGCTGCTCGCCGCGGCCGCCGCGGCGACGATCGCCGACGGCTACGGCGCCGGCTCGAATCGGGGCTACGGCCCGCTGCGGCCGGTCGTCGTGGTCGAGAGGGCGCTCGCGCCCGGGCGGCGCCTCGGCGCCGCTGCGGTCGCCTCCAGCCTGGCGCTGCGGCGGGTGCCGCTTCGCTTCGTCCCGCCGGGCGCGCTGGCGGCGCCGCAGGAAGCCCTCGGCCTCATCGCCCGCGCGCCGCTGCCCGCCGGCTCCTACCTGCTCGGCGCGCAGCTGGGAGTCGCACGCAAGGAGAGGGGCCGTGGCCGCCTCGGCCGCGGGCGGCGCCCGGTCGAGATCGCCGTCAGCGGCGCCGGCGCCCTGCTCGCCACCGGTCCCTCGCCGGCCGGCTCGAAGGTCGACGTCGTGGTGACGAGCGAACCGGGCGGCAGCGGCCCAGGGCGGACCTACGTCGCGGCGCCGCGGGTGCCGCTGCTGGCGCTGCGGCCCGGGGAGGAAGAAGCGGGGCCGCAGCTCGCCGAGGCCACGCTCGGCCTGACGCGGCGCGAGGCCCTGCGCCTGATCGCCGCCGAGAGCTTCGCCCGGCGGGTGACGCTGCTGCCGGTGGGCTTGGGCTGAGCGGTGGCGTCGCGGCAGCGCCACCTGGAGCAGCTGGCCGACGCCCTGCGCATCCGGCTGATCGACACGCGGCGCGAAGCGGCGGCGGCGGGGACGGCGACGCAGGGCGAGCTCGGCGAGCAGGTGCGCGAGCTGGTCGAGACCGAGGCGGCGCTGCTCGGCGAAGCCGACCGCGAGACCCTGGTCGCCCGCGTGCTGCGCGACACCGTGGGGCTCGGGCCGCTGGAGGATCTGCTCGCCGACCCGAGCGTCGAGGAGGTGATGGTCAACGGCCCGCACCGCGTCTACGTCGAGCGCGGCGGCCGGATCGAGGCGGTCGAGGCGAGGTTCGCCGACGAGGAGGAGCTGCGCAACGCGATCGAGCGCATCCTGGCGCCGCTGGGGCGCCGCATCGACGAGCTCAGCCCGATGGTCGACGCCCGCCTCGCCGACGGCTCGCGGGTCAACGCGGTGATCCCGCCGCTGGCGGTCGACGGGCCGGCGCTCTCGATCCGCCGCTTCGGCGCCGAGCGGCCGGGCCCGCGCGAGCTGCTCGAGCTGGGCACGCTGACGGAGTCGCAGCTGGCGCGGCTCGAGCGCGCCGTCGGCGAGCGCCGCAGCCTGCTCGTCAGCGGCGGCACCGGCTCGGGCAAGACGACGCTGCTCGGCGCCCTCTCGAGCTTCGTCGGCGAGGACGAGCGCCTGGTAACGATCGAGGACGCCGCCGAGCTGCGCCTGCGCCGCCGCCACGTCGTCCGGCTCGAGAGCCGTCCGGCCGGGATCGAGGGCCGTGGCGAGGTGACGATCCGCGCCCTGCTGCGCAACGCCCTGCGCATGCGCCCGGACCGGATCGTGATCGGCGAGGTGCGCGGCGGCGAGGCGCTCGACCTGTTGACCGCGCTCAACACCGGGCACCGCGGCGCGCTCTCGACCGTGCACGCCAACTCGCCCGCGGAGGCGCTGGGCCGCCTGGAGACGCTGGCCCTGATGGCGGGGCTGGGGCTGCCGCACGCGGCGATCGCCCAACAGGTCCGCGCCGGCATCGACCTCGTCGTCCACATCGAGCGCCGGGCGGACGGCTCGCGCCGCGTCACCGAGATCTTCGATGTGGGGGAGGCGGCTCGATGAGCTCGGCCGCGGGGCCGCTGCTGCCGCTTGCGGGCGCCGTCGCCGGCGGGCTGGCGGCGCTGGCCGCGCGCGAAGCGGTGCTGGCGACGCCGGCGGTCGCCGAGTGGCTGCGGATGGCGGTCGAGCCGCTGCGCCGGGCGGGGGAGGAGGGCTACGCGCCGTCGACGCCCGAGCGGCGCCGCCTCGCCGCGGTCGGCGCCGGCGCGGCGCTGCTCGCCGGCTGGTTCCTCGCCGGGGCGGTCGTCGCGGCGCCGCTGGCGGTGGCGGGGCCCGCGATCGTCGCCTGGGCCGTGTCGAGCCGGCGTCGCCGCTTTCGCCGCCGGGTCGAGCGCGCGCTGCCGCAGGTCGCCGCGGCGGTCGCCGACTCGCTCGCCGCCGGCCGCTCGCTGCGCGCCTCGCTGCCCGCCGCCGCGAGCTCGGTCGACGGCCCGGCCGCGGTCGAGCTCGCCCGGCTCGGCGCCGAGCTCGAGCTCGGCGCGCCGACGGTCGACGCGGTCGGCGGATGGCGGCGGCGGATGCGCTCCCAGCGGGTCGACGCCTTCGCCGCGGCGCTGCTCAGCCAGCGCCGCGCGGGGGGCGATCTGGCCGGCCTGCTGCGCCGCTTCGCCGACGGCGCCGCGGAGCGCGACCGCGTGGTCGACGACGCGAAGTCGGCTACCGCGCAGGCGCGCTTCACCGGCCTGCTCGTCGTCGCGATGCCGAGCGGCGGCGCGCTGTTCGCCGAGCTGATCCAACCGGGCTTCCTGCTCAAGGTCTTGAGCGCCCCGGCTTCCGCCGTGCTGCTCTCGCTCGCCGCGGCGCTGCAGATCGCCGGCTTCGTCGCGATCCGCCGCCTCGCCCGGGTGGTCGAGTGAGGCGCCGGCGCCTGTCGCGCCGCCGCCCGCCGCTGCCGGCGAAGCTCGCCTGCGCCGCCGCCGGTGTGCTCGCCGCCCTCGCCGCGGCGCCGGCCGCGCCGGGCCGCATCGCCTGGCTGGTGGCCGTCGGCCTGCCCGCGGCCGGCTTCTTCGTTCCCGACGCCTGGGCCGAGCGCGCCGCGCGCCGCCGCCATCGCCGCCTGATCGCCGCGCTGCCCGACGCGCTCGACCTGCTGGCGATCGGCGCGGCAGCCGGCCGCGGTTCGCTGGCCGGCCTCGGCGAGATCGCCACGGCCGGCCGCGGCCCGCTGGCCGACGAGCTGCGCGCGGTCGTCGCCGAGGTCGAGTGCGGCCGCCCGCTGCCGGCGGCGCTCGCCCGCCTGCGCGAGCGCGTGCCCGGCAGCGAGGTCGCCACCCTCTGCGCCTCGATCGAGCGCTCCCGCCGCCTCGGCTCGCCGCTCGCCGACCAGCTGCGCCGTCAGGCGACCGGGTTGCGCCGCGACCAGCGCCGCGGCATCGAGGAGCGCGCCGCCCGCGCCGCCCCCAAGATCCAGCTCGTCGTCGCCCTGGTCCTCGTCCCCTCGGTGCTGCTGACGATCGCCGCCGCGCTGCTGGCCAACGCCGACGTCCTGCTCTCGGGCTTCTGACCCTCGCTCGCGGACGCCGCACCTGCCGCTGCAACCGAAGTTGCGACTTGGGGCGCTCGATTCGTTCTGTGTTGCAAAGTGGGAGAGAGTGGGTTATTGTGGCCATCGAGTTGAAGCCCAAGGACCGGGGTGGTGAGGCTCCTCCCACCTCATCACTCCGGTCCTAACTCTCTTCCCAGCGCAGAAAGGACACCGAGGGATGGCATTTCGGGGTCTCTACGAGCACAGCCTCGACTCCAAGGACCGCCTCACGGTTCCCTCGCGCTTCCGCGCCGCCCTCGCTGACGGCATCGTTCTCTCCAAGGGCTTCGACCCCTGCGTCTGGGTGCACACGACCGAGGAGTTCGAGCAGCTCTCCGAGCGCTTCCTCTCGCCGCACAGCCCCTTCGGCAGGGACGCGCGCAGCCTGCGCCGCCGCTTCCACGGCGGCTCCTTCGACGAGAAGCTCGACTCGGCCGGGCGGATCCGCGTGCCCAAGCCGCTGATCGAGCACGCCGGGCTCGACGGCGCCTGCGTCGTGATCGGCGCCGGCGAGTACCTGGAGATCTGGAACGCCGCGGCCTGGGCAAAGCAGGAGGCCGAGCTCGACGCCTCCGCGCCGGAGATCGCCGAGGGCCTGGCCACGACCGGAGCGCCTGCCTGAATATGAGCCCCCATGTCGCAACCCACCACAGCCCCCCGCCGACGGGACGAAAAGCGGGCCCCGGCTTCGACGATCGGCCCGTCGGCGTCTTCGGCATGAGCCACGAGCCGGTTCTCGCCGACGAGCTGACCGAGCTGCTGGCGCCCCAGGCCGGCCAGGTCGCGATCGACTGCACCTTCGGCGCCGGCGGCCACGCACGGCGCATCGCCGCCGCGCTGGGCCCTCAGGGCGTGTTCGTCGGCATCGACCGCGATCCGGCGGCGCGCAGCCGTTTCGAGGCCTTCGCCGCCGAGGTCCCCTGCCGAACCCGCCTGCTTTCCGGCGACTACGCGGCAGGGCTTCGCACCCTGCATGGCGAAGGCATCCGCCCAGACATGGTCTACATGGACCTCGGAATCTCCTCGATGCAGGTCGATACCGCAGAGCGGGGCTTCTCCTATTCCTACGACGCGCCGCTCGACATGCGGATGGACACGCGGCAGGAGTTCAGCGCCGCCGACCTGGTCAACGAGTGGCCCGAGCCGCGGATCGCCCAGGTGCTGCGCCGCTTCGGCGAGGAGCGCTACGCCGGCGGCATCGCGCGCGAGATCGCCCGGCGGCGTCCGCTGCGCACGACGTCGGAGCTGGTCGCCGCGGTCAAGGCGGGGATGCCTGCCTCGGCCCGCTTCGGCGGCGGTCATCCGGCCAAGCGGACCTTTCAGGCGCTGCGGATCGCCGTCAACGGCGAGCTCGACGCGCTCGACGAGGCCCTGCCGACGGCCTGGTCGATGCTGCCGCTCGGCGGCCGCCTCGCCGCGATCTCCTTCCACTCGCTCGAGGACCGGCGCGTCAAGCGCTTCCTCGCCGCCCGCGCCCGCGGTTGCGTCTGCCCGCCCGAGCTGCCGGTCTGCGCCTGCGGGCGCGAGCCCGAAGCCGAGCTGCTGACCCGGCGCGCGATCGCGCCCGAGGCCGCCGAGCTGGCCGCGAACCCGCGTTCGAGGTCCGCCCACCTGCGCGGCGCCGTGAAGATCGCCGCCGCGCAGAGCGCCGGGAGCGCCGCCTGATGGCCGCCGCCGCGACCGTCACTCGCCGCAGCGCCGCCTCGCCGGCCCGCGCCTCGCGCCGCAAACGGGCCCTCGCAGCGGCCCCGGCCCCGGCCCGCGCGCCCCAGCGCAAGCGGGCTCCCGCGCGGAACCCGGCTCGCCGCCCCGGCGGCCAGCTGATCCCGATCGCGGTCGGCACCGCCAGCGCCGTGCGCGGGCTGCCGGACTCGAGCCTGATCGTGCGCCTGACCCGCGGCCGCGCCTGGATCGGCGTGCTCGGCGTGCTGCTCGTCGGCATCGTCGCGCTCAACGTGATCACGCTCAGCCTCGCCGCCGGCGCCGGCCACATCGACCAGAACATCCAGGCGCTCGACGAAGAGAACTCGCTGCTGCGCAGCCGCGACGCGCAGAGATCCGGCGCCGGGCGGATCGCCCACGAAGCGGCGGCGCTCGGGCTGAGCGCGGCGGCGGTGGAAGACGTCGGCGCGGTCGAGTTCAGCCCGGGCGACGTGCGGACCGCGGTCCAGCGCCTGGCCGCCGCCGGAAGCGGCTACTGAGGCGCATGCGGACGATCGAGCGGCGGATCGGGCTGCTCTTCGCCGGCTTCCTGCTCTGCTTCCTCGCGATCGCCGGACGCGCCTTCTGGCTGCAGGGCGTGCAGGGCGCCAAGCTCGCCTCCGAGGCCTCCTACCAGCAGACCGAGGCGGTCACCGTGCCGGGCCTGCGCGGCAGCGTCCTCGACCGCTTCGGCAACCCGCTCGCGGTCTCCGAAGACGCGAAGACGATCTACGCGACGCCCTACCAGGTGAAGGACCCGCCGCAGACGGCGGCGAAGCTGGCGGCGGTCCTCGGGCTGCCGCGTGACGAGGTGCTGAAGAGCCTGACCGAAGAATCGGGCTTCGCCTACGTCGCCCGCAAGGTCGACCTCCCACACGCGGCGCGGGTCGCCCGGCTCGAGCTTCCCGGGGTCGGCGAGCTGCCCGACAGCCGCCGCACCTACCCGCAGGGCGAGATGGCCGCGCAGACGATCGGCGCGGTCGGCGAGGAGGGCGAAGGGCTGTCCGGGCTGGAGGCCGGCGAGGACTCGGTCCTGGCCGGCAGCGACGGCGAACGGAGGATCGTCAACGACGCGCTCGGAGAACCGATCCGCACCGAAACCGTGCAGGAAGCCAGCGACGGCGAAGACCTGCGGCTGACGCTCGACCCGGCGATCCAGAAGAAGACCGAGCAGGTCTTGGGCGAGGTCGGCGAAACGTATGCGCCGAAGGGCGCAACGGCGATCGTCATGGACCCGCGCAGCTCGCAGCTCCTGGCGGTCGCCAACTGGCCGCCGCTCGACCCGACCGACCTGGCTAGTGCGAGCGAAGAAGACCTGCTGAACCGCGCGACCGGCTTCAACTACGAGCCGGGCTCGACCTTCAAGGCGTTCACCGTCTCGGCGGCGCTGGAGGAAGGCGCGGTAACGCCGACCAGCGGCTTCACGATCCCGCCCTCGCTGCAGGTCGCCGACCGCACGATCGAAGATGCCGAGGAACACGGCACGGAGAACCTCAGCGTCGCCGAAATCCTCGCCAAGTCGTCGAACATCGGCGCGGTCGAGATCGGTTTGCAGCTGGGCGCGCCAAGCTTCAGTCGATGGATCGACCGCTTCGGCTTCGGTCGGCCGACGGGCGTGCGGTTCCCCGGCGAGGAACAGGGGATCGTGCCGAAGCTCGACCAATACTCGGGCTCGACGATGGGCAACCTGCCGATGGGCCAGGGCCTCTCGGTGACGCCGATGCAGATGATCGCCGGCTACGCGGCGATCGCGAACGGCGGCGTCCTGCGCCCTCCGCAGCTGATCGAGCGCGTAGGCGACGAAGCGGTGCACGAGCCGCGCGGGCGTCGGGTGATCTCGCCGAGCGTCGCCGAAGAGGTGCGGACGATGCTCGAGGGGGTGCTCGAAGCGGGCGGCACCGCGGCGTCGGTCAGCGTCCCCGGCTACACCCTGGCCGGCAAGACCGGCACGGCCCAGGTCGCCGAAGACGGCGCCTATTCGGAAACCAAGTACGTGGCCTCCTTCATCGGCTTCGCCCCGGCGCAGAATCCGCACCTTCTCGTCGCGGTGATCGTCGACCAGCCGCAGGGCGAAATCTACGGCGCCTCGGTGGCGGCGCCGGCGTTCGGCAAGATCGCGGCGTTCGCGCTTCCCTATCTCGGGGTTCCGCAGGAATAGGGGACCGGGCGTTGCGAGGGCGGGGGATGGGGTGCCCCTCCGGCTTGCTGGATTTTTCGCTCGCGGCGGTTGCGGCCATCCGAGATCCGATGGTGGGCGAAAAATTAACGCCGCTGCGCTGGAGGGGCACCCCATCCCCCGCTTACGTGAGGGGTGCGCCCGGCTCTCTACCTAGAATCGCCGCCGTGAGATTGGATGCGCTCACTTCTGTAGCTCCCGGTGCTCGGGTCGTCGG
>DASSBJ010000103.1:0-2673 GCA_035698885.1 Solirubrobacterales bacterium | reverse complement strand
GCCGCGTCGTCGGTCAGCCGCGTCGCGTCGCTGCCGTCGCGGTTCATGACGTAGATCTCGTAGTTGCCGTCGCGATTGCTCTGGAAGACGACCTTCGCGCCGTCCGGCGAGTAGGCCGGATTGCGCTCGTCGGCGGTCGAGCCGGCGGTGATGCTCCGCGCGCCGCCGGCGCCGAGCGTGTAGACGTCGTAGTCGCCGCCGTTATTGCTTTCGAAGGCGATCCGGCCGTTGCCACCGGGGAACGCCCCCTGCGCGGCTGGCGCGAAGACAAAGGCCATCGCAATCAAAGCTAGAAGAGCCCGCGTGGGCATGGAAAACACGTTCGATCCCCCCTCGATCGAGGATTTACACAGTCCCTGCAACTACCCACAACACGCCGACCCATTCACCGCTGCGGCCTGAGTGGAACCCTGCCGGGATCGGTTCCTACGCAACGCCGGTCAGATCACGGACCGGGTCGATGTTCCAGCGCGATCCGACCTCGACCAGGTCATCGCTCAATGCCCATCGGTCGGGCCGCTCGTCCCCCTCGTGCTCGGGGCTGGCGCCCTTCAGCGCCATGCAGCCGCTGTTGTCGCCGACCGCGCGGATCGCCGCCACGTCCTCCTCGCTCAGCCGCTGCTCGGCCGGCAACTGCGCCAGCTCGACCCGCTTGGCCTCGATCGGGCAGGCGTCCGGACCGGCCTCCTGGATCAGCGTCGGCACGACGCACTCGACCGCCGGGTGGGCGAGGTTCCACTGGCAGGCGAGCTGGATCGGCGTCAGCCGGGCGCGCTCGGCGATCGGCGCCACCCGCTCCAGCTTCTCCAGCCCGGCCTCGATCCAGCCCGCCGGCCGGAACGCCCGGTGGTCGCCCTGAGCGAGCTCCATTCCGGGCCGCAGATCGCCCCAGAAGAGGCCGCCGTAGTCGACCACGCGGGTGATCACGCGGATCTCGTTGCGGGCCGCCGCGTCGAGGCAGAGCTCACCCGGCCAGGGCTCGAACGGGTTGAGGATGATCATCGCCCAGTCGATCCGCTCGCCGAAGCGCTCGATGCAGGAGATCAGGTCGAGCGTGAAGCCGTTCGCCGGGCCGGGGGCGACGCCGATCTGCCCCGCGAGGCCCTGCTCGCGCAGCGCCGCCATCGCGTCCCAGACCGCCTCGCTCGTGTACCCCGTGCGATCGGGGTTGTGCAGCAGCAGCAGGTCGAAGCGCTCGGCGCCGAGCCGCTCGAGGCTGCGCTCCGCCGCCATCCGCAGGTAGTCGCCGTACCCGGCCGGCCCGCGCAGCCGCGGGTCGGTGAAGCGCGGAAAGCCGCGCGGCCCGTCGCGCTCGCCCGCGTAGAAGTCATGGCCGATCGCGCCGACCAGCGAGTAGTCGGCGCGCGGCACCCCCGCCAGCGCCCGGCCGACGATCCGGTCGGCCTCGCCCTGGCCGTAGGTGTCGGCGGTGAGCACCGTGTCGATGCCCTCGCCGGGTCGCAGCAGCGCCTCCAGGCGCTCCTCCCCGATCGCTTCGCCGAAGCGGATGAAACGACCGCCGCTCCAGGCGCCGAGCGCCGCCCTGCCCGGCTCCCTCATTTGGTCGAGCTGTCGCCGACCTTCTCGGGCTCGGGCTCGGGCTGCGGCTTCTTCGCCGGCTTCTTCGGCGCGACGATCGTCAGCTTCAGCGGTTTGTCGTCGGCGTCGCCGGAGGGGTCGCGCTCGACCAGCACGGTCGACCCGGGCGTCATCTCGCCCTGGCGCAGCACCTCGTCGGCGAGCGGGTCCTCGATGTAGCGCTGGATCGCGCGACGCAGCGGACGCGCGCCCATCGAGGGGTCCCAGCCTTTGTCGACCAGCAGGTCCTTGGAGTCCTCGCTCAACTCGAGCTGCAGCTCGTGCTCGGCGACCTGGACGCGGACGCGGTTGATCATCAGGTCGATGATCTCCTTGACCTCCTCCTTGGCCAGCTTGTGGAAGACGATCACCTCGTCGATCCGGTTGAGGAACTCGGGCCGGAAGACTTTTTTGAGGTCGCCCATGATGCGGTTTTTCATGTCGGCGTAGGACATGCCGGTCTCCTCGGCGACGGTGAAGCCGATCGAGGTGTTCTTGGCGATCTCCGAGGCGCCGATGTTCGAGGTCATGATCACGATCGCGTTGCGGAAGTCGACCGTGCGCCCCTGGGCGTCGGTCAGCCGGCCGTCCTCGAGGATCTGCAGCAGGATGTTGAAGACGTCCGGGTGCGCCTTCTCGATCTCGTCGAGCAGCAGCACGCTGTAGGGCTTGCGCCGCACGGCCTCGGTCAGCTGGCCGCCCTCGTCGTAGCCGATGTAGCCCGGCGGCGAGCCGACCAGGCGGCTGACCGCGTGCTTCTCCATGTACTCGGACATGTCGATCCGCACCAGCGCCTCCTCGTCGCCGAAGAGGAACTCGGCGAGGGTGCGCGCCAGCTCGGTCTTGCCGACCCCGGAGGGGCCGAGGAAGATGAACGAGCCGGCCGGGCGCTTCGGGTCCTTGATCCCGGCGCGCGAGCGGCGGATCGCTTTCGAGACGGCGGTGATCGCGACCTCCTGGCCGATCACCCGCTTGTGCAGCTCCTCCTCCATGCGGATCAGTTTCTTCGTCTCGGCCTCGGTCAGTTTGAACACCGGGATCCCCGTCCACATCGAGACGATGTCGGCGATCTCCTCCTCGCCGACGTCGGGCCGC
>DASSBJ010000102.1:0-2838 GCA_035698885.1 Solirubrobacterales bacterium | reverse complement strand
CTCAGGCCACCGGCAGCTCGCCGCCGCGCTCGGTGCCGGCGATCAGCTCGTCGGGGGACTTGTCCTCGGGGATGAAGCCGGACTTCATGCCGAAGTAGACGGCCTGGGGGTGGTGGGCGACGATCGCCACGGTCGACTGCTCGGGCATCACCGCGTAGCCGCCCGACAGGGTCATGCCGATCTCTTCGAGCTCGAGCAGGCGCCAGACCTTCTCGTGCTCGGACTGCTCCGGACAGGCCGGGTAGCCCCACGAGTAGCGGCGGCCCTGGTCGGGGTCGATGCCGAGCTCGCGCCGGGCCCGGGCGTGCAGCCACTCGGCGAGGCCCTCGGCCGCCTGCACGCCGAGCCCGTGGACGAAGAGCTGCTCGGCGAACTCCCCTTCGCTCTCCAGTCGCTCGATCAGCTCGGTCACCTGCGGCCCGACCGTCACCCCCTGCAGGGCGACCACGTCGCGCTCGCCGCTGTCCAGCGGCCGGTAGAAGTCGGCGAGGCAGATGCGGTCGTGCTTCGGCTGGCGCGGGAAGACGAGCCGCTCGAGCTCGCGCTCGGGGTCCTCGGGGTCGAAGACGATCAGCTCGTTGCCCTGCGAGTTGCAGGGGAAGTAGCCGAGGCGGGCGCGCGGCTCGAGGTAGTCCTGCTCGCGCCACATCCGCTCCAGGCGCGGCGCGAAGCCCTCCTCGCCGTCGGCGCCCTCGACCAGCCGCCGCCAGGCCTCGCCCTTGACGCCTTTGCCCCCCCAGTGCAGCTTGAACAGCACGTGGCGGTCCAGGTAGGGGAAGACCTCGTCGAGGTCGACGTCGACCTCGCGCACGCCCTCGAACGGCGGCGCCGGGACCGGCACGTCGGTGCGCGCCTTCGAGCGCACGCTCGCGTCCGTCGTCGGCGGCGCGTCGTCGACCGCCGCGGGCTTCTCGCGCAGCTGCCTGGCCTCGGCGCGGATCCGCTCGACCAGCGCCTCACGCGCCGCCTCGTCGACGATCGCGTCCATCGTGTCGAGACCCTGGAAGGCGTCCTTGCAGTAGAAGACTCCCGGCTCGTAGACGTCGTCGGAGTCCCGGCCGCCCGGATACAGGGTGCGCCGGCCGAAGTCGCGGTTGATCGCCGCGCCGCCGATCAGCACCGGGAACTCGAGCCCCCGCTGGTGCAGCTCCTGGACGCAGATCGGCATCTGCTTGGACGTCGAGACGAGCAGCGCCGAGAGGCCGATCGCGTCGGCCTCGTTCTCCACCGCGGCCTCGATGATCGTCTCCACCGGCACCTGCTTGCCGAGGTCGACCACCGTGTAGCCGTTGTTGGTGAGGATCGTGTTGACCAGCGACTTGCCGATGTCGTGCACGTCGCCGAACACGGTCGCGATCACGACCTTGCCCTTGCTGTGGCCCTCGATCCGGTCGAGGTAGTTCTCCAGCCGCGCCACGGCGCGCTTCATCACTTCCGCCGACTGCAGGACGAAGGGCAGGATCAGTTCGCCGGCGCCGAATTTGTCGCCGACCTCCTTCATCGCCGGCAGCAGCACCTCGTTCAGCGTCGGGACGGCGCCGATCTTCTCGTTGCAGCGGTCGATCCACTCCTCGACCCCGTCCTTCTTGCGGCGCAGGATGTGCCAGTGCAGCGCCTCCTCGGGCTCCATTCCCTCGGTCGGGTCGCCGGCCTCCTCGGCCGCCTCCTCGCCCTTGGACTCGAAGTGGGCGATGAAGCGCTCCAGCGCGTCCTCGCGCCGGTTGAAGACGAGGTCGTCGGTCAGCTCGCGCTCGGCCTCGCCGATCTCCGAGTAGGGCGTGATGTGGTTCGGGTTGACCATCGCCAGGTCGAGCCCGGCCTCGACGCAGTGGTGCAGGAAGACCGAGTTGAGCACCGCGCGCGCCGGCTGGCCGACGCCGAAGGAGACGTTGGAGACGCCGAGCGAGGTCTTGACGCCCGGGATCTCGGCCTTGATCCGCCTGATCCCCTCGATCGTCTCGACCGCCGAGGGCTTCCACTCGTCGTCGCCGGTGGTCAGGGTGAAGGTCAGCGCGTCGAAGATCAGCGCCTCGGGATCGAGGCCGTGCTCGCCGCAGGCGAGGTCGCGGA
Source organism: Solirubrobacterales bacterium (assembly GCA_035698885.1). Classification (GTDB taxonomy): domain Bacteria; phylum Actinomycetota; class Thermoleophilia; order Solirubrobacterales; family 70-9; genus VRUE01. The sequence goes on along the minus strand of DASSBJ010000102.1, from coordinate 768 downwards.
TCCGTTCGGCGATCTCGACCTTGCGGTCGGCCGTCTTCGCCATCCCGACCTCGTCGATCGTCAGCGCGATCAGCGCCGCCCCGTGCGCCTTCGCCAGCGGCGCGACGACGTTGGCCTTGTCCGGTCCCGCCTCGAGATTGACCGAGTTGACGATCGCCCGCCCGGGGATCTTCTCCAGCGCCGCCTCGATCACCTCCGGCTCGGTCGAGTCGACCTGGATCGGCGCCGGCTGGGTCAGCGAGATCCGCTCGACCACGGCCGCCATCTGCTCGTCCTCGTCTTGGCGCTCGGTCAGCGCGACGCAGACGTCGAGCACGTGGGCTCCGCCCTCGACCTGGTCTTCGGCGACCTGGACGAGGCCGTCGTAGTCGTCGGCGAGCAGCAGCTGCTTGGCCTTTTTCGAGCCCTGCGAGTTGACCCGCTCGCCGACCAGGGTCGGGCGCGGCTCCTGCACGAGCGGGGTCGCGGTCATCATCGAGGAGAGCTGCGGCGGCCCCGGCTCCGGGCGCTCGCCCGGCACGCGTCCGTCGACCCGCTCGCGGATCGCCGCGATGTGCTCGGGCGTCGTCCCGCAGCAGCCGCCGACGATGCCGACGCCGTAGCGCTCGACGAACTCGCCCAGGGTCGCGGCCAGCGGCTCGGGCTGTTCGGGGAAGATCGTCTCGCCGTCGGGCCCCTGCAGCGGCAGGCCGGCGTTGGGAATGCAATGCACCGGCAGCGGCGAGGCCTCGCCGAGGTAGCGGATCGCCTCGCGCATGTCCTCCGGCC
>DASSBJ010000101.1:0-11992 GCA_035698885.1 Solirubrobacterales bacterium | reverse complement strand
CTGCCGTCGGCATTCGCCGCCGCGGCGAGCGCCGCCTCCGGGCAGTAGTCGACGCCCTTCAGCTTCGCGGTCAGCCCCGGCGGCAGGGTGACGTCGACGCCCTTCAGCTCCTGGTTGCCGTCCGAGCGGGCGATGTCCATGTGCAGCGGGCTGAAGGCGCCGGCCCGATTGTTCGCGACGCCGGCGTTGACGCTCGGGCCGAACGGCCGCTCGCCGAGCGTCTGCGGGCAGGCGCCGCCGGTCGGCAGGCCGGTCAGGGTGAAGTCGCCGGAGGGGGTCGCCGGGGGGTTGCCGCTCCACGGCGTCATCGCCGTGGTGGTCTTGTTCGGCCCGCAGGCGCCCGGACTCGTCAGAACGGCGTGGTCGCCGTCGTTGAAGTCGAGCGTGAAGGTGCTGAACGGCACCTGCGGCAGGCCCTTCGGGATCTTCGTCCCGCCGATGCCTTCGACTTCGCGACCTTCGAAGGTGGTCGTCAACCGGCCGGTGCTCGGGTCGGCGCTCACCTTGCCTTCGAGGCGCACGAAGATCCCGTAGCGCTGCGAGAGGGCTTCGACGAAGATCCTGTACTCCTTGCCCGACGTCGGGTCGCGACTCAGCTGCTGGCCGACGTATACAGAGCCGGTCAGCGAGCCGTCGGGGAGCGGCGGCGTGTCAATCGAGACGCTGCCGATCCTCGACGCCGCCGGGCAGCCGTTGGCTTCGTTGTGCGAGCCGAGGCCGAACTGGGCGTCCGTGCACGTCTGCAGTCCGCCGCTGGCGGCCGAGGGGTTGAGTCCCATCCCGGGCGGCATCGTCACCTGCGCTTCGCGCACGTAGGAGTTCGCCTGCTTGGTCTTTTCCTGGGCGATTTCAGCGATCGTCGGCGGTTCGAACGGCACGTGGACGGCGATCGCGGGGCCGCTCGGCGAGTCGGTCTGAGTCGTCCCCGGATTGACGCCGATCGACGGGTCGAACGGAATCGAGCCGCATTCCCTGGGTTCGGTTCCCGGAGGGATGCGGGACTCGAAGAAGGAGGAGCCGTCGGGGAAGGTCGGGTTGGGTTGCTCGTATGAGTCGGCCCGCAGCCTGGTCGAGTAGAGATGCACGAAGGGGGACGAGGGGACCGCAGGCCCAAAGCAGGTGCTCGGCGTGGTGATGAAGGTGCCGTCGCCCGCGCGGCCATCGAAGACGAAACGATTTTTCAAGACGAGACCTTCGACGAGGCCTTCGAGGCTCGGCGTCTCGGGCGCATCGATCGTGAATCCCTCATGGAAGTCACCGTCCCAAGCGACGTTTGCGCGCAAGAAGACGTGTTTGCCGCCAAGTTCGAAGCCGAAACGAGCCGCCTCGCCTTCGACCGGAACGATGTTGTAGACGGTCGAAGGAGGAAGTTCGACCGGCGGCTGGAAGAGTGGCGGCGCCGTGCCGGTGACCTCGCTTTTCCCGACCACTGAGCCGGGCGGACATGACGCCGGATCGGCTTCGAAGGTTGCCAGCGGGCACTGCTCGGTCGCCTGGGGATTGACGCTGAGGCCAACCGGCAAGTCGACACGAACGGTCTTCAGCTGCCCTACCGGCCTTTCGGCCCCCGGAACCGGTTCGTCATGCTTGACGATGATCTGGGTGAAGCCCCACTGCGGGTGTCCAGAGGCCTGTTCGAAGAACTGACCCGGGGTTTCGACCGAGCAGAAGTCAGTGGTTTCGGGCGGTTCCGCGTTGCAGGTACCGGCCTGCCAGCCGCTGTTTTCTTCCGGGCTTTCGGGGTCGGACGGAGCGATGATGTCGCCCGTGTCGGCGACGGCTGCCGAAGCGCCGAACGTGAGGCCCAGAGCCAAAAAAACCATGACAGCAACAGCCCCGGTCCGCGCTCCCCAGCTCATCCCGATCTCCTCCCGCTCGACCATGTGCCGATGATATTACCCGATTTTGATGATCTGCGCTAGTATTTTTAGGTATTCCCCAGTCAACGAAAGTGAGGTAGTCGTGAATTGGGAACGCCTGGCTCGCGCCAATACCCATCCACTCCGTGTTTCAATCCTCGAAGTGCTCAACCTCGACGGCGGTCGCACGCTGTCGCCGAAGGACCTCAGCCTCGAGCTGCAGGCGCCGCTGAGCACGGTCAACTACCACGTGACCGAGCTGCGCAACTCGGACCTGGTCGAGGTCGTCGACGAACAGCAGGTCCGCGGCGCGATCGAGCACTTCTACCGCGCGACCGACGCATCCGAGAGAGGCTCCCGCAAGGCGCCGGGGGATCGCGCTAGAAGCGGATCTGGCCGCCGAGGGCGACCACGTGCTCGGGCGGGAGGTTGAAGTACGCGACGGGGCTGGCGGCGTTGCGGGCCATCGCCATGAACAGGTCCTTGCGGCGCCGCGCCATGCCCCGGTCGCCAAACGGAAGCAGGTCCATCTGAGAGAGGTAATAGGTGACGTGGTACGGGTTCAGGTCGACGAGGCCCTTGTCCCGCGCCACGTTGATCCCCCTCGGCACGTCAGGGTCTTCCTGGTAGCCAAAGCGAAGCGAGAGGTGCGAGAACCCGTCCTCCGGGTCGCCGAGGTGGTCCAGCTCGGCGCGCGCCTCGGCGGCGACGAACGGCTCGTTCGCCGTCTCCACCGTCAGGACGACCACCTCCTCGGGGATGGCTCGGAGGCGTTTCTGAGCAACACGTAGGGCCAGCGGCGTCGTCTCCTTCGAGGGGCTGAGGAACACGGCGGAACCCTTGATCCGGGTCGGCAGGCCCTTCCTGTGCATCTCGTCGATGAAGTCAGGCAGGTCGCCCTCCGCTCGAGCCCGCTCGGCGCTGACGAGCTCGCGGCCGCGATGCCAGGTGGTCAGCAGCATCAGTATCAGCGCACCGACCAGCATCGGGAACCAGCCGCCCTCGGCGATCTTCGGCAGGTTGGCGCCGAGGAAGAGCAGGTCGAGCAGGACGAACCCGACGACGCCGAGGGCGATCGCCGAGCGCGGCTTGCGCCAGAGCTTCCGGGCCACGACGAGGAAGAGCAGCGAATCGACCAGCAGGGTGCCGGTGACGGCGATCCCGTACGCGGTCGCCAGCTTCCCGGAAGAGCCGAAACCGAGGCAGAGACCCACCACCAGGGCGAAGAGCGTCCAGTTCACCGCCGGCAGGTACACCTGGCCGATCGTCTCCGGGGACGTGTGCCTGATCGTCATCCGGGGCAGGAAGCCCAGCTGGACCACCTGGCGGGTGACGGAGAAGGCTCCCGCAATGACCGCCTGCGACGCGATCAGCGTCGCGCACGTCGCGAGGACGATCATCGGCCCGCGCGACCACTCCGGCAAGAGGAGGTAGAAGGGGTTCGAGATCGCGGCGGGCGTGTCGAGGATCAGCGAAGCCTGGCCCAGATAGTTGAGCATCAGGGCGGGAAAGGCGACGAAGAACCAGGCCCGGCTGATCGCCAACCTGCCGAAGTGGCCCATGTCCGCGTAGAGCGCCTCGGAACCGGTGAAGACCAGCACGACGGCGCCGAGCGAGAGGAACGCGGTGGTCGGGTGGGCGCCGAAGAACTGCACGGCATAGGAGGGCGAGAGGCCCCTCAGCGCCGCGGGATCGCGAAACAGCTGCGCCAGCCCGGCGGCGGCGAGCGCGGCGAACCAGACGCCGATCACCGGCGCGAAGAGACGGCCGATCGTGGCGGTCCCATGCCGCTGGATGGCGAACAGCAGCGCCAGCACGCCGATCGTGCACGGCAGCACCACCGAGGAGAGGCCAGGCGCCGCCACCTCGACGCCTTCGACAGCCGAGAGGACCGAGATCGCCGGCGTGATCATCGCGTCGGCGAAGAAGAGGGCCACCCCGACGATGCCCGCGGTGAGCAGAGCGGCCTTCACGACCGGCCGCTCGATCGTCGCCCGCCGCACCAGCGCGTACAGGGCCATCACACCACCCTCGCCGTCGTTGTCGGCGCGCATCACGAAGACGACGAACTTGATCGAGACCATCAGGGTCAGCGACCAGGCCACCAGCGAGATGACGCCGTAGACGTCCGCCGGAGTGGCCCGAACGGGGTGATCGCCCGTGAAGATCGCGTGCATCGCGTACAGCGGGCTGGTCCCGATGTCGCCGAAGACGACGCCGAGCGCCGCAAGCGCGAGGAGGTTCGGTGAGTGCGAGCGGTGCGCGGCGGCTGCGCCGTGGGCGGCGCTTCTGGGCGCGGTGGCAACGGGTCGGCTCATGGTCGGTCCTTTGCCGACCAGGCTTCCCGGCGCACCGCGCGAGAGCCTACTCCAACCCCCGGCACGTCGCCGAGCCGGGAAAGCGGACGACGGGTCTCGAACCCGCGACCTCGAGCTTGGGAAGCTCGCGCTCTACCAGCTGAGCTACGTCCGCGTTAGGCCTGATTCTACGGCCAGGCCGCGGTCCTGCGACGGCTAATGTTCGCCGGCAGTGAGCGCCCGTGCCTTTCTTGCCTTCCTTGCCGTCTGCGCGGTGATCGGGCTGCTCGGATTCGGGCTGCTGAACAAGGGCGAGGCGAAGATCGCGGTCGGCGACCCGGCGCCGGACAAGGTGCTGCCGGTTCTCGGCGGGCCTGGCCGCGGCTCGATCGCCGGCTACCGGGGGCGCTGGGTGCTCGTCAACCTCTGGGCCTCGTGGTGCATCCCCTGCCGCGAGGAGGCGCCGGTGCTGGACCGCTTCGCACGGCGCTACGGCAAGCGGGGCGTCGCCGTGCTCGGGATCAACGTCCAGGACAACAGCGACGACGCGCTCGCCTTCCTGCGCGAGAACGACGTGCGCTACCCGCAGCTGCGCTCGATCGGCGACGAACGCAGCGCCGCCTTCGGCTCGACCGGCGTGCCCGAGAACTTCCTCGTCGACCCGCGAGGCAGGCTGGCGCTGATCTGGCGCGGGCCGGTGGACGGAGCCTTCCTGCGCAAACAGGTCGTGCCGCTCGTCGAAGGGCGATCGTGAGGCGAGCTGGCGAGTTGCTCTCGGTATGCGAGACAAACTCGCCATTCCCACTGCTTCTTGTGGCGCTGGCGATGCTCGCAATCGCCCCGCCGGCAGCCGCCCAGACCAGCGTCAACGACGTCGAAGACGAGGTGATGTGCCCGATCTGCGGCACGCTGCTCGAGCTGGCGGAATCGCCGCAGGCCGAGCGCGAGCGGGCGCTGGTCAAGCGGCTGATCGCCGAAGGCAGGGACAAGTCCGAAGTCGAGGACGCGCTCGTCGCCCAGTACGGGCCGGCGGTGCTGGCGCTGCCGGAAGGAAAGGGCTTCGACCTGTCCGCCTACCTGGTGCCGGCGGTCGGCTTCGTGGTCGCGGCGATCGCGCTGGCGTTCGGCGTGGCGCGCTGGCGACGGGGCTCCCCTGGGCCCGGTGCGGACGGCGCCGCCACGGATGCGGCGCCCAGCGACGAGGACGCGAAGCGCCTCGACGACGACCTCGCGCGCTACGACCTCTGAATCACCACTCCGTCGACCGAGATCGGCAGTCCGCGCGGCTCCTCGGGCCCGAGGCAGGCGATCGTCGCGTCGGCCAGCGACAGCAGCGGCCGCAGCGAGTTCTCGTCGCGCAGCGGCGGGCCGTCGATCACGACCAGCTCGTAGGCCTCGCGCAGCCCCGCGAGGGCGCGCGCGAAGGCGTCTGAGGCGAGCAGCTGCGCGCCGTCCGCCGAGGGGCGACCGGCGACGACGCAGACCAGCGGCGCGGTCGCATCGGCGGAGCCGGGCCCGGCGAGGACGACCGGCTTGAGAATCGCCGCGCTGTCCGCCCCGCCGCGCAGATGCTCGTGCAGGCCCGGCGCCGTGGCGAGCCCCAGCGCATCGGCCAGGCCCGGGTCGGCGAGGGCGCACTCGACCAGCGCCACTCGCGATCCGCGCGCCGCCGCGGTGGCCGCCAGCCCGACCGCCACGCCACGGGCGGTCGGCGGCTCGTGGCCGGCCGCCAGGACGCAGCCCGCGCCCGCGAGCTCTTCCAGCAGACCCCCGTAAGCCTCGAGGTCGCCGCGCCGCAGCGAGCCCGTGCGCAGCTCCGGCGCGTCGCGGGCGGGAATCTCCGCCAGGACCTTCACATCTCTTCGGGGGCGGAGATGCCGAGCAGCCCCAGCGAAGCGGCGATCGTGCGCTGGGCCAGCAGGCAGAGCCCGAGCCGCGAGCGCTCGACCCCCTCCCCCTCGGCGCCGACCACCTGGCAGTCGCGGTAGAAGGCGTGGAAGTCGGCGGCGACCGCGGTCGAGTAGGCGCAGATCCGGTGCGGCGCGCGCCGCACCGCCGCCTCGCGCACCTCCTCGGGAAACTCGAGCAGGCGCTTGACCAGATCGCGCTCGGCCGGCTCCAGCGGCGTGCCCGGCGTCGGCGCGCCGGCTTCCCCAGCCTCGCCGCCCGCCTTGCGCAGGATGCTGGCGATCCGCGCGTGCGCGTACTGCACGTAGTAGACGGGGTTGTCGCTGGACTCGCGGCGCGCCAGCTCGAGGTCCAGGTCGACGGTCGTGTCGTGGCTGCGCCAGAGCATGAACCAGCGGGTCGCGTCGACGCCGATGTCGTCGACCAGCTCGTCGAGCGAGACGAAGTCGCCGCTGCGCTTCGACATCTGCGCCCGCTCGCCCGATTCGACGATGTGGACGAGGCGCATGATCAGCGCCTCCAGCGCCTCGGGGTCGGTGCCGAGGGCGGCGATCGCGGCGCGCAGGCGCGGCGCGTAGCCGTGGTGGTCGGCGCCGAGCACGTCGATCAGGTGCTCGAAGCCGCGCTCGAGCTTGTCGCGGTGGTAGGCGACGTCGGCGGCGAGGTAGGTCGGCTCGCCGCCGGAGCGCACCAGGACGCGGTCCTTGTCGTCGCCGAACTCCGTGCTGCGCAGCCAGAGCGCCTCTTCGCTGTGGTAGGTGTGGCCGCGCCGTTCGAGCTCCTCCAGCGCCGCCTCGACCTCGCCGCTCGCGTAGAGGTCGCGCTCGGAGAACCAGCTGTCGAAGCCGACGCCGAAGCGGTCGAGCGTCTCGCGCACCCCCGCGAGGATCAGCTCGATTCCGCGCCGGCCGATCGCCTCGGTCTCCCCCACGTCGATCCCCTCGGCCTTCATCCGCTCGCCCAGCTCGGCGACGTAGGCGCCTTCGTAGCCGTCCGCGGGCGGCGGCTCGCCCTTCATCGCGGCGACGATCGACTCGGCGAAGCGCTGCACCTGGCCGCCTGCGTCGTTGACGTAGTACTCGCTTTGCACCTCGTGGCCGACCGCCCTCAGCAGCCGCACCAGGGCGTCGCCGTAGGCGGCGTGCCGGCCGCCGCCGACGTGCAGCGGCCCGGTCGGGTTGGCGGAGATGTACTCGACCAGGATCCGCTGCGGCGAGGCGACCGGGGCCGGCCCGAGCTCCCTGCCGGCGGCGCCGAGCCGGGCCATCGCCCGCCGGTACCACTCGTCGGAGAGGAAGAGGTTGACGAAGCCCGGGCCGGCGACCTCGACCCGGTCGACGCTCCCCTCGGCGGCGAGCTCGCGCCGCAGCTCCTCGCCGAGGCGGGCGGCGACCTCGCGCGGCGCCTCGCCGAGCGGAGCCGCCAGCAGCATCGCCGCGTTGGAGCTGTAGTCGCCGAGATCCGGCTTGGGCGGACGGTCGAGCGTCGGGTGCGGCTCGACCGGCTCGCCGTCGCGCAGCGCGCGCGCGGCGCGCTCGACGGCGGCACGCAGCTCGCTGACCGAGTCCGTTGCAGTCACGAGCGCATCGTATGGACCGGGCCTCCGCCGGGGTACGCTGGCCGCCGTGCGCGCCGCCGTCGTCACCGACATCCACGCCAACCTGCCCGCCTTCGAGGCGGTGCTGGACGCGGTCGACGCGGCGGGTGTGGACGAGACCTGGTGCCTCGGCGACGTGCTGGGCTACGGCGCCGAGCCGGACGAGTGCGCCGACCTGGCGCGCGAGCGCTGCGGGATCTGCCTGGTCGGCAATCACGACCTCGCGGTGCTCGGAGCGCTCGACGTCGGCGCCTTCTCCGAGGCGGCGGCCGCGGCCGTCGCCTGGACCCGCGGCCAGGTCGCCGAGCGGACGACGGAGTGGCTGCGGGGGCTCGAGCCCGCCGGCGAGCGCGAGCGGATCGGGCTCTTCCACGCCTCCCCGCGCGACCCGGTCTGGGAGTACGTGCTTTCCGCCGAGCAGGCTGACGCCTGTCTCGACGCGCAGGAGCAGCGGATCGGCCTCGTCGGCCATTCCCACGTCTCGCTCTTCTTCGTCCGGCCGCAGAACGGCGCCGAGCGGCATGAGGAGATCCGCGGCGCGCAGGCGAGCGACGACACGCTGCTCGACCTCGGCGCGGGCCAGTGGCTGGTCAACCCGGGCAGCGTCGGTCAGCCGCGCGACGGCGACGCCCGCGCCGCCTGGCTGGAGCTCGACACCGCCGAGTCCACCGCGCGCTTTCACCGTGTCGCCTACGACGTCGAGCGAGCCGCCGCGGCGATCGCCGCGGCCGGCCTGCCGCGGCGCCTTGCCGAGCGGCTCAAGGTCGGCTCATGAAACGCTCATCTACGCACAGGTGCAGGCAATTCTTGCGCCGCAGGCGGTTCTCTAGACTCGCCCGAGTGCGTCGCGCCCTCCTGCCATCGCTTGCCCTCGCCGCCGGCCTCCTGATCGCCCTCGGCCTGACCGCCTGCGGCGGCGAAGACGCCAAGCTGCTGCCCGGCGAGACCGCGCGGGAGATCACCGCGAACCTCGACACGGTCAAGCAGCTCGCGGGGGAAGGCGACTGCGTCGGCGCCGAAAGCGCGGCTCAGCAGGTCGGCGAACAGATCGAAGCGCTGCAAGGCGTCGACCCGAAGCTGAAGCGGGCGCTCGAACAGGGGGCCGCCCGGCTGGAAGAAGTGATCGCCTCCTGCGAAGAATCGAGCAGCGAAGCGATCGCCCCGGCCGAAGTCCCGACCGAACCCGAAGAAGAAGTCGAAGAGCCGAAGCAGAAGGAAAAGAAGCAGGAGAAGGAAAAGGAACCGAAGCCTGAGGAAGCCGAAGAAGAAGGCTCGCTGCCGCCGCAGGCCGGCGGCGAAGGCAAAGGACCGGAAAAGGGCAACGGCCCGCCGGCGGCCGAAGAAGCGCCTGAAAAGGAAGAACCCGAAGGCCCCTCGGGCGGCGTCGGCCCGGCCGCCCCTGCCGGGGGAGGCGACTGATGGCGCCGGCCCCCCTCTCGGGGCGCTACGAGCTCGGCGACCGGCTCGGCTCGGGCGGGATGTCGAACGTCTACCGCGCCACGGACCTGATCCTCGAGCGCACCGTCGCGGTCAAGATCCTCGCCGAGCACCTCTCCGACGACGAGCGCTTCGTCGCTCGCTTCCGCCGCGAGGCGCTGGCGGTCGCCAAGCTGATCCACCCCAACATCGTCCAGGTCTACGACACCGGAGTCGACGAGAGCCGCCACTACATCGTCATGGAGTACGTCGAGGGACGCTCGGGGGCGCAGATCCTGCAGCGGCACGGGCCGCTCGACCCGGAGATCGCCGCCGAGGCCGGGATCCAGGCCTGTGCCGGCCTCGACTACGCGCACCGGCGCGGGATCATCCACCGCGACGTCAAGCCCGGCAACCTGATGGTCGTCGGCGGGCCGGTGGGCGGCGGCCCGATGACCGTCAAGCTGACCGACTTCGGGATCGCCCGGGCGCTCGCGCAGACCCGCATCACCCAGGTCGGCTCGGTGGTCGGGACCGCCGCCTACCTGGCGCCCGAGCAGGTGCGCGGCGAGGAGGCGACGCCGGCGACCGACGTCTACGCGCTCGGCGTCGTCCTCTACCAGTTCCTCACCGGCCGCCTGCCGTACGAGGGATCGAGCCTGGCCGAGCTGGCGGTGCGCCAGCAGAACGAGCGCCCGCTCCCCCCCAGCACCTACAACGACGAGGTGCCGGAGACGCTCGGCGCCGCCGTGCTGCGGGCGCTGGAAGGCGACCCCTCGCGCCGCTACGCCAGCGCCGACGAGCTGGCCGGCGGGCTGCAGATGGGCCTGCAGGGCGAGGACGTGAGCCTGCCGCCGGAGGAGGGCGAGACGGCGACCCAGGTGCTCGGCGGCGAGGAGACGACGCGCCGGCTCGAGCAGACAGAGCGCAGCGAGCTGCGCCCTTCCTCGCCGACCCGCCGCCCGGTCGCCCGCGCGCCGCAGCAGGCGCCGGTTCCGCCGCCCCAGCCGCTCGCGCCCACCGCGCCGCCCAGGCGCGGCGCCTTCTCCCGCTTCGCCCGCTTCGTCATGGCCGCCGTCGCCCTGGTGCTGATCGCCGCAGCGGTGGCCGCCGCGGTGATCGTCGCCACCGACAAGGCGACGGGAGTCCATGCCTCCGAAGTCGCCGGGGACACGGTCGACAGGGTGGTCGAAGAAGTAAAGGAACTGGTCAAGAAGAACACCGAATAGAGGTCGCGGGGGAGGCGTGGGGGTGCCCTCCTGCTTGCTGGGTTTTTCGCCTTCGGCGGCGCGCCCGTCCGATATCCGGGTTGGGGCGAAAAACTAACGCCGCTGCGCTGGAGGGCACCCCCACACCTCCTACACAGACGTCTCCCAAGGGGCGGTGCCCTTCATGACCTCGGTGGAGTAAGTGGTGAAGGTGCCGGCCTCTATGGCGGTTCGGGCGTGGGCGAGGAGCTCGTGCATGTAGGTCAGGTTGTGCAGGCAGAGCAGGCGGACGGCGGTCAGCTCTTCGGCGCGGGAGAGGTAGCTGAGGTAGTCGCGGTCGTGGCGCCGGCAGGCGGGACAGGGGCAGCCGTGCGCGATCGGCTCGCGGTTGCCCTCCCAGCCCGCCTTGCGCAGGTCGAGGCGGAAGCGGTTCTCCGGGTCGGGGACGAGGGCGGTGCCGTGGCGGGCGAGGCGGGTGGGAATCGCGCAGTCGAAGACGTCGAGGCCGAGGGCGACGCCGGCGAGCAGGTCGTCGACGTCGCCGATTCCCAGCAGGTGCTTCGGCGCCGCCTCGGGCAGCAGCGGCGCGGTCAGCTCGAGCACGCCGCGCATCTCCCGCTTGTCGCGCCCCAGCGTGCCGCCGATCGCGATCCCGTCGACGCCGGCCTCCGATACCGCCTGCGCCGACTCGCGCCGCAGGTCCTCGTGCACGCCGCCCTGGACGATGCCGAAGACCGCCTGCCGCGCCGGACCGCGCTCGCCGTGCCACTCCAGGCAGCGGCCGAGCCAGCGGTGCGTGCGCTGCATCGAACGCGCCGTGTAGTCGCGATCGGCGTGGTAGGGCGTGCACTCGTCGAAGACCAGCGCGACGTCGGACCCGAGCTTCGCCTGCACCTGCATCGAGACCTCGGGCGAGAGGAACAGCTCGCGCCCGTCCCTGTAGGAGCGGAACCGGACCCCCTCCTCGTCGATCGAGACCACCGACCCCCGAGCGCCGCCGGGCCGCCCCTTCCCCTTCACCTCGTCGGCCACTCCACCGTGCGCCAGCGAGAACACCTGAAAGCCGCCGGAGTCGGTGATCAGCGCCCGATCCCACCCCATGAACTCGTGCAGTCCCCCGGCGGCCGCGATCCGATCCGGCCCCGGCGAGACGAACAGGTGGTACGTGTTGCCGAGGATCAGCTCGTAGCCGAGCTCGGCCACCTCCGCCGACTCGAGGCCGCGCACGGTGCCCTTTGTCGCCAGCGGGATGAAGGCGGGAGTCCGCACGGCGCCATGGGCGGTGTGCAGGACGCCGGCACGGGCCTTCCCGTCCCGCGCCTCGATCTCGAACCTCAACCTCGCCGGGTCGCGCCTCATGACCCGGCGAGCGCCGTGCCCCTTTCGATCAGGGACCGGCCCGTCATTGCCTTGGGCTGGGGAATCCCAAGCAGGTCAAGGGCGGTGGGCGCGACATCGGCGAGGATGCCGCTCTCGCGTAGCTCGACTCCCTCGGCGGTAACGATGAGCGGCACCGGGTTGAGCGAATGGGCGGTGTTGGGAGAGCCGTCGGGCTCGAGCATGTGGTCGCAGTTGCCGTGGTCAGCGGTGACTATGCAGGCGCCGCCCGTGCGCTCGACCGCCTCCACGACGTCGCCCAGGTATGAGTCGACCGTCTCGACCGCCTTCACCGCCGCAGGGATCACCCCGGTGTGGCCGACCATGTCG
>DASSBJ010000100.1:0-36628 GCA_035698885.1 Solirubrobacterales bacterium | reverse complement strand
GAGGGCGCCTAGGTGTACATGCCTCCGAACATGCCGCCGGTCACGTTCAGCACCTGGCCCTGCACGTAGTTGGCCAGCGGCGAGGCGAGGAAGAGCACCGGGCCCGAGGCCTCCTCCGGCGTCGCGGGGCGGCCGAGCGGGATGATCGCCGAGGCCATCGCCCGCATCTGCTCGGGGATGCCGAGCTCGATCTTCTCGCCCCCCGGCGTCGTCATCTCTTCGCCCCCCTCCTTGGCGGCGGTGAGGCGCGTTTCGACGAAGCCGAAGGCGACCGCGTTGACGTTGATCTTGAACTGGCCCCACTCCTTGGCCAGCGTTTTGGTCAGGCCGACGACGCCCATCTTCGCCGCCGAGTAGTTGACCTGGCCGGCGTTGCCCATCGTCCCCGAGGTCGAGGAGATGTTGATCAGCTTGCGGAAGACCTCCCGCTCTTCGCCCTTCTCGGCCTTGGCGGCCTCGCGCCAGTGCGGCGCCAGGGCGCGCGCGACGCGGAAGGGGACGACGGTGTGGATGTCGAGCATCGCCTGGAACTGCTCGTCGCTCATCCGGTGGGCGACGCCGTCCCAGGTGTAGCCGGCGTTGTTGACGCAGATGTCGATCGCGCCGAAGGCGTCGACGCCGGCCTTGACCAGCTCGTCGGCGGCGCCCTCCTTCGTCAGGTCGCCGCTGAAGACCGCCGTCTCGCCGTCGATCTCGCCCGCCGCCTGCTCGGCGACGTCGGCGTCGAGGTCGTTGATCAGAACCTTGGCGCCCTCGCTGACGAACAGCTCCGCGGTGGCGCGGCCGATGCCGCGGGCGGAGCCGGTGACGATCGCCGCTTTCCCATCAAGAAGTCCCATCGATCTTGCGCTCTCCTTTTAGGTCGTGAAGTCGGCCGCGGAGGCTACAAGGAACGGCGCGGCTTGGCTGACCGGCCAATCCGGGCCCCCGTCGCGCAGATTGCGGAAATCGGCGCGGGCGAGATTTGGCAAGTGCGGAAACGTCTGATAGACAACAGACCGCGTACGAGAGAGATCGTCCGCAAAGAGCGTGCCCCGGCTGCTTCACCTCCCATGAGCGGCCGGGGCGCTGTGTCCCCGCCGTAGATGGATCAGGCGCGCGCTTGGTTCCCGCCCGCGGCGATCGCGGCCAGCTCCTGCGGTCCCAGCAGGGCCAGCAGCGTGTTGCCGTCGACGATCGCCAGGCCGCCCTTGTGCAGCTTCGCCTTGGCGCCGGTGAGGCGGGCGATCTCGTTCGAGAGGTCCGGCTCGTGGCCGACCAGCATCGCCTCGCCGCGGCCGGCGGCGAGCTCGAGCGCGTCGAAGGGCCCGCCGGCCAGCGAGTCCGCGGTCTCGGCCGGGATCCCCAGCGCCTGGCAGGCGAGCTCCGCGGTTTCCGCGGCCCGCAGCTTGGGGCTGGTCAGGCAGGCTTCGATCGGCGCGCCGAGCGCCGCCAGCGCCCGCCCGGCCGCCGCGGACTGCCGCCTGCCCTCGCCGGTCAGGCGCCGCTTCGCGTCCTCGCCGTTGGTCCGCTCCGCGACGCCGTGTCGCAGCAGGTAGATCACGCCTGGATCCTAAGGGCTGCGCTCAGCACGGCCCGAGGCGGCGCAGCTGCGGCGGTAGACCCGCATCGAGGCGTGGTCTCAGGATTCGTCGTCCATCGCGGCGAACTCGCGCAGCGCCGGCTTGCCGTCGTCCAGGCGCGGAGCGCCGTGGGCGAAGAGCAGATGCTCGAAGTCCTCGTCGAGCAGCGCGGCGCAGCGCTCGCGGATCCGGCGCTTGGTCGCCTCGGGGTCGTCGCCGAGGTGCTCGTCGGGGACGAAGCCGAGCCCGCCGTAGTGGATGACGCTGTCGGCGAAGAGCAGCGCGCCGCCGCCGGCCTCGATCCGCAGGACCGTGTCCTCGGGACAGATCGAGTCCATCTCCAGGGCGACGAGGTCGGGCGCGATGCGCTCGCCGAAGGCGAAGCCCGTGACCTCCGGTCCGCCGTGCTCGAACTCGTGCAGGCCGGCCTCGTGGCAGAGGATCGGGCAGCCGAAGCGCTCGGCGATCTCCGCCCCGTCGCGCAGGTGGTGGCGGTTGGAGAGCACGACCCGCTGCACGTCGCGCCCGTCGAACCACTCGATCCCCTCGGCGGGCAGCAGCGGGTCGATCGCCGTCCCGGAGCCGGCGACGAAGTGGCAGTCGACCTCCGCCCCGATCCCCCGGTGCTTCGCCTTCCAGTGAAAGATCCCGTCGGCGATCTCGTCCATGGCGACACCGTACCCGCTGCGTCGCCCTCCTACCATCGGTCGATGCCCCTGGCCCTCGGCCGCCACCTGCTCCTCCGCGAAGCCTCCCGCGGCGGCTGGATCGCGATCGTCGCCTCGCCCTGGAGACGTCTACAACCCGATCAGCTTGCCGAGGATCTCCTTCATCACCTCGTCGGTGCCGCCGCCGATCGGGCCTAGGCGGGCGTCGCGGACGGCTCGCTCTATGCCGTACTCGCGCATGTAGCCGTAGCCGCCGTGGATCTGGAGGGACTGGTCGGCGATCTCGAGCACGGCGCGCTGGGTGACGAGCTTGGCCATCGTCACGTCCTTGATGCACTCGTGGCCCTCGTGGAAGAGGCGCAGGGCGTTGTAGGTGAGGGCGCGGGAGGTCTCGGCCTTGGTCGCCATCTCGGCGACCTGGTGGCGGATCGCCTGGAAGTTGCCGATCGGGCGGCCGAAGGCTTCGCGGTCGAGGGCGTACTCGACGGTCCTCTCGATCAGGCGCTGCATCGCGCCGACCGCGCCGATCGCCATCAGCAGCCGCTCCCAGGCGAAGTTGAACATGATCAGCTTGAAGCCCTCGTTCTCCTCTCCCAGCAGGTTCTCCGCCGGCACCTCGACGTCGGTGAAGGCGAGCTCGCCGGTGTCGGAGGAGTGCCAGCCCATCTTCTCCAGCTTCCGCGCCACCTCATAACCGGGCATCTCCCGCTCGAGCACGAGGAAGGAGATGCCGCCGTGCCCGCCCTCCTGGGTCGTCTTGCAGGCGCAGACGAGGAAGTCGGCGCGGACGCCGTTGGTGATGAAGGTCTTCGAGCCGTTGACCACGTAGCCGCCGTCGACCTTGCGGGCGAAGGTCGAGATCCCGGCGACGTCGGAGCCGGCGCCGGGCTCGGTGATCCCCAGCGCGCCGATCTTCTCACCGGCGATCCCGGGGACCAGCCAGCGCTGCTTCTGCTCCTCGTTGCCGAAGTTGAAGATCGGCGGCATCGCGATCGAGGTGTGGGCGTTGAGCCCGGCGGCGACCCCGCCCGATCCGCCCGAGCGGGCCAGCTCCTCGACCCAGATCGCGTCGTGCAGGTGCGTGCCGCCCTGGCCGCCGTAGGCCTCCGGGAACTTCAGCCCGAGGAAGCCGAGCTCGGCGCAGCGCCGGTACAGCTCGCGGGGGAATTCACGCGCCGCCTCCCACTCGTCGACGTGCGGCGCGATCTCCTTGGCGACGAAGCGGGTGACCGTCTCGCGCAGCTCCTCGTGCTCGGAGCCGAAGGGCGGCATCGTCGCCCGCGCGCCGCTGTCCTTGATCACCGCCATGACGGAGGACGCTACTCGAGACCCTGGCGCGAGGATCTCCCGCGAGAGCTATGCGGCGACGGCTCGATCTTGGCCGCGGATGCTGGCCCCGCTGTCGGGGTCGAAGAGGTGCAGCTGGGTGGTGTCGGCCCACAGCTCGACCTCCTCGCCACGGCTGATCCTGCTGGAGGCATCGAGTCGGGCGATCACCTGCTCCTGGCCCTCGCGCAGGTTGGCGGCGCCGGTCTCGTCGAGGCTGTCGCCGACGAGGTCGGCGAGCTGGTCGGACTCGACCCCCGCCGACTCGATGTGGAAGTAGGCGTACAGATCCGATCCCAGGGACTCGACCAGGTCGATCTCGGCTTTGAAGACGAGGCCGCGTTCCCGCTTCGAGTCGTCGCCCACCATCGAGGCGTCCTCGAAGCTCTCCGGGCGCAGCCCGGCCACGACCGGGCCGTCGGCGCGCCCACCCGCCGTCTCGCCGGCGCCCACCTCGCCGATCGGCAGCTTCACCTTCCCGTCGCTCAGCTCGGCCGGCATGAAGTTCATCGCCGGCGAGCCGATGAAGCCGGCGACGAAGAGGTTCTTCGGGTCGTTGTACAGCTCGGCCGGCGAGCCGACCTGCTGCAGCTCCCCCGCTCGCATGACCGCGACGCGGTCGCCGAGGGTCATCGCCTCCGTCTGATCGTGGGTCACGTAGACGGTGGTCGTGCCGAGGCGCGATTGCAGCCGCGCCAGCTCGGTGCGCATCTGCACGCGCAGCTTCGCGTCGAGGTTGGACAGCGGCTCGTCGAGCAGGAAGGCTTTGGGGTCGCGGACGATCGCCCGGCCCATCGCAACCCGCTGGCGCTGCCCGCCGGAGAGGTTCGCGGGCCGGCGGTCCAGGTGCTGCGTCAGGTCGAGGATCTCGGCCGCCTCCTCCGCCTTGCGGTCGATTTCCGCGCGGTCGGCCCCGGCCAGCTTCAGGGCAAAGCCCATGTTCTCGCGCACGGTCATATGCGGATAGAGGGCGTAGTTCTGAAAGACCATCGCGATGTCGCGGTCCTTCGGCGCGCGCTCGTTGACCGTCTCGCCGCCGATCCTCACCTCGCCCCGCGAGATGTCCTCGAGGCCGGCGATCATCCGCAGCGCCGTCGACTTGCCGCAACCGGAGGGGCCGACGAGGATCATGAATTCCCCGTCGTCGATCTCGAGGTTGACGTCCTTGACCGCTTCGTATCCGTCCGGGAAGACCTTGGTCACGCCGTCGAGCGCTATCTCCGCCACTTCAGGGCCTTTCTCTATCTCCGCGCCCTCTGCTTGCGAAAGTCGCAGAGGCGCACTCTGAGAGTCCCCGCAGGCAGAGCCGCTTAAACCGGTTTGGCGGCGCCGGCGCGGGGTATTCGATTCGCGACGGGATTCCGACGCCGGAAAGGATCCGAACATGACGGTCGCACCCCGCGCATATCTGGTCGCCTTGGGATTGCTGGTAGCGGCTCTGGGACTCAGCGCATGCGGGGGCGGTGACAGCGGCGGCGGCGGCGGAGCCTCGGAAGCGAAGACGCTGCAGCCCTCGGACGCCCAGAACGCCTCCGGGAGCGTGACCTGGTGCATCGGCAAAGACACCAGCGGCGCCTTCAAAACCGCGGTCGACAAATTCAACGCACAGAACCCGAAGCTCGAAGCCAAGCTGCTCGAACTGCCCGAAAACGCGGACATCCAGCGCGAACAGCAGATCCAGCGCCTCCGCGCCGAATCGAACGAGTGCGACGTGCTCGGGATGGACGTGATCTGGACCGCCGAGTACGCCGCGTCCGGATGGCTCTACGACCTCACCCCGGTGGTCGAAGAACACGAAGGCGAGTTCATCCCCTCGACCGTGGAAACGACCGAATACGAAGGCAAGAGGTGGGCGATCCCGTTCAACACCAACGCCGGCTTCCTCTTCTACCGGACCGACGAAGTGCCGAAACCGCCCTCGACCTGGGAAGAGGTCTACAAGAAGGCCAAGGAAGACAACGGCCTCGTCTACCAGGGCGAACGGTACGAGGGGCTGACCGTGAACTTCCTCGAGCTGCTCTACAGCGCCGGCGGCAAGGCCCTCTCCGAAGACGGCGAAACGGTCGAAATCGACTCGCCCGAGACGCGCGAAGTCCTCGACTTCATGCGCAAGGGCATCG
This sequence comes from Solirubrobacterales bacterium, assembly GCA_035698885.1. Taxonomy (GTDB): domain Bacteria; phylum Actinomycetota; class Thermoleophilia; order Solirubrobacterales; family 70-9; genus VRUE01. Next base: position 30,952 of record DASSBJ010000100.1, on the reverse strand, counting down.
AAGAAGGCGCCGTCGCGAAGGCAGTCACGACCTACGAAGAGGAGAGCTCGAGGCGGGCGTTCGAGGCCGGCAACGCGACCTTCATGCGCAACTGGCCCTATGCCTACGCGCTGGGCAAGGAATCGAACATCGCCGGCGACTTCGAAGTCACGAAGTTCCCCGGCTTCGGCGGCAACGAAGGCGCGGGCGTCGTCGGCGGCTACAACCTCGGCATCTCCGCCTTCACCGACAACCCGGACGGCTCCCTGGCCTTCGCGGAATTCCTCGTCACCGAACCGGTGCAGAAGGAAATGTTCCTCAAAGCGACGCTGCCGGCGGTGGTCACCGGGGTGTACGAAGACCCCGAGGTCAAGAAGGAAATCCCGTTCACCGAAGAACTGCTGAAAGCGGTCGAACAGGCGCAGGCCCGCCCGGTCTCGCCGGTGTACACGGAAATCTCCGAAGCGATCTTCAACAACGTCTTCGAAGTCTTGAACGGAAGGCAGTCCTCCGACGCGGCGGCCTCGCAGATGAACTCCGAAATTGAAGATGCGCTGAAGAGGTTCTAATGGAGGGCAGAGCCGAGCGGCTGCCCCAGCCTCGGCGCAGGCGGCGCTCGGTCTTCCGCGAGGAGCGCCGCCTCGGCGCGGCGATGCTGACTCCGTCGCTGGCGGTGATCGCGCTCGTCGCCGCCTACCCGATCGGCTACGCGGTCTGGCTCTCGCTCAACGAATACAGCGTCATCACGCCCGGCCTCTCGAGGTTCGTCGGGCTCGACAACTACCTCGAAGCGCTCGGCTCGTCGCAGTTCTGGGAAGCGATGAAAACCACCGTGCTCTTCACCGCCATCTCGGTGAGCCTCGAGCTGGCGATCGGCCTCGGCATGGCCCTGGTCATGCACCAGGCGTTTCGCGGACGGGCGCTGCTGCGCGCGGTCGTGCTCGTTCCCTGGGCGATCCTCACCGTGGTCACCGCGATCACCTGGCGCACGATCTTCGAACCCGAACTCGGCTTCGTCAACACGATGCTGAGCGCCCTATCGCTCCCCGGCGGGGACGTCGTCTGGCTCGGCGAGGAAGGCTACGCCCTGGGGGCGATGATCCTCGCCGACGTCTGGAAGACGGCCCCCTTCATGGCGCTGCTGCTGCTCGCGGGGCTGCAGGGCATACCCGACGAGCTGCACGACGCGGCGAAGGTCGACGGCGCCAACACCTGGCAGCGCTTCCGCAGCATCACGCTGCCGCTGCTCGTCCCGGCGATCACGGTGGCGCTGATCTTCCGCACCCTCGACGCGCTGCGCGTCTTCGACCTGCCCTACGTCCTGACCAAAGGGGCGAACGGAACCGAAACGCTGTCGCTGATCGCGCAGAACGAACTGGTGACGAACCGCAACACGGGGCTCGGCTCCGCGCTGGCCGTGCTCACCTTCCTCACCGTGATGGGCATCTCCTTCCTCTACATCCGCTTCATGGGCGGCAACATCCGCGCCCTGACGCAGGAAGAGGAGTGAGCGATGAGACGGGCTCTGCTCTGGATAGCGGTGGCGGCGGTGATCCTCTTCTGCCTCTTCCCGTTCTACTGGCTGATCAACACCTCGCTGAAGACCGGCTCCGACCTCTCCAGCGCGAACCTCGTGCCGCCGAGCCCGACGCTCGACAACTACACCTCGATCTTCGAAGACACCGCCTTCACCAAGGCGCTGCGCAACAGCGCGATCGTCGCCGGCAGCGTCACCGCCCTCTCGCTGCTGATCGGCTCCTTCGCCGGCTATGCGCTCGCCCGGCTGCACCTGCCGTTCAAGTTCCTGATCCTCGCGATCCTGCTCTCGATCTCGACCTTCCCGCCGATCGCGATCGCGGCTCCGGTCTTCGAAATCTGGACCGACATCGGCCTCTACAACACCTACCTCGGACTGATCCTGCCCTCGCTCGTCTTCGGCCTGCCGCTGACCGTCTACATCCTCGCCTCGTTCTTCCGCGACATCCCGCGCGAGCTGGAGGAGGCGGCGCTGATCGACGGCGCGACGCGTTTCCAGGCCTTCCGCAAGATCATCATTCCGCTCGGCGCGCCCGGCGTCGTCACCGCCGGCCTGCTGGTCTTCATCTTCGCCTGGAACGAGTTCCTCTTCGCGATCACGCTCACCAGCACGCCCGAGCGCCGCACGGTTCCGGCGGCGATCGCCTTCTTCAGCGGCAGCGCGCAGTTCGAAATCCCGCTGGGGACGATCAGCGCCGCGGCCGTCGTCGTCACGGTCCCCCTGATCGCCCTGGTGCTGATCTTCCAGCGCCGTATTGTCGCCGGCCTCACCGCAGGCGCAGTAAAGGGTTAGGGCAGCTTCCCATGCCCGCGCCGGTCGCAGGCCTGGACGGCCTCCTCTCGCCGCAGGGCTGGCCCTACGCGAGCGCCGAGCCGGTCGACGCGGAGGACCCCGGCCGCTTCCACGCGCTGTTCGGGCGCGACTCGGCGATCGTCTCGCTCGAGCTGCTGCCGGCGCGGCCGGACATCGCCCGCGCGACCCTGCGGGCGCTGGCTTCGCTTCAGGGCACGAGCGACGATCCGCAGACCGACGAGGAGCCGGGGAAGATCGTCCACGAGTGGTGGCCGAGCGCGCCCGGGCGCCTGCGGCGGGCCGGCTGGCCGGTGCGCGACGGCGAGCTTCGCTACTACGGGTCCGCCGACTCGACCTCGTGGTTCCTGGTGCTGCTCGCGTCGCTCGGCGATCGCTCGCTCGCCTCCGAGCTGGAGAGCGCCTGGCGGGCGGCGGGGCGCTGGCTCGAAAGGGCGCTCGAGCGCGGCGGGGGGCTGATCCGCCACGGGCCCCGGCGCGCTGCCGGCGGGCTCGTGCAGCAGGGCTGGCGCGACGCCGAGGACCCCGCCGACCCGGCACACCCCGGCGCCGGCATCCTGACCGCCGAGGGGCGGCTGCCCGAGCCCCCGCTCGCCGACGCCGACACGCAGGCCGTGACCGTCGTCGCGCTGCGGGCGCTGGCGCTCCTCTCGGCTGAGGAGCGCTGGACCGGGGAAGCGGCGAGGCTCGCGGCGGCGATCGGCGAATCGTTCGACCCTGAGACGCTCGCGCTCGCGGGCGACGGCGAGAAGGTGGCGGGCGCCGGCTCTCAGCTCGGCTGGCTGCTCTGGGCCGACGCCCTGCCCGAATCGGCGCGCAAGCCGGCGGCCGAGCGCCTCTGCCGTCCCGACGTGCTCACCGCGTGGGGGCTGCGCACGCTCTCCTCGGAGCATCCGCTGCACGCAGCGGATGCCTACCATCGCGGCGCGATCTGGCCATTCGACTCATGGCTCGGCTGGGGCGGCCTGCGAGCGGCCGGCCGGCTCGCGCCGGCGGAGCGGCTTCGCCGCGGCATCCTCGAGGCGATCGAGGCGATCGGCGAAGCGCCGGAGCTCTTCGCGGTCGGCCGGCGGGGCCCACAGCCGATCCCGATCGCGAACCGCGTCCAGGCATGGACGGTGGGCGCCCGCTGGGCGCTAGAGCACGAGTGGGACGGCCGGGCGCCGGCGCTGTTCCGCTAGGCGCCGTCGGGTCTACAGCCCGTAGGAGCGGCCGATCACGTCGAGCATCACCTCGTCGGTGCCGGCCCCGATCCGGTTGAGGCGGACGTCGCGGTAGGCGCGCTCGATCTCGTACTCCTTCATGTAGCCGTAGCCGCCGAGGATCTGGATGCACTCGTCGGCGACCTCGCAGCCGACCCGCGAGGCGAAGAGCTTCGCCATCGTGATCTCGCGCACCGGGTACTCGCCGTTGGCGAAGCGCCAGGCGGTCGCGTAGGTGAACTGCTTCGCCGCCTCGGTCTTGGTCGCCATCTCGGCGAACTTGTGGCGGATCGCCTGGAACTTGCCGATCGGCCGGCCGAAGGCTTCGCGCTCCTTGGCGTACTCCAGCGTCTTCTCGATCATCCGCTCGCAGCCGGCGTGGGACCCGGCGGCGGCGACCAGGCGCTCGCCCTGAAGCTCCCAGGCGATGTGGTAGAAGCCCTTGCCCTCCTCGCCGAGCACGGCGCCGGCCGGCACCCGCACGTCTTCGAAGGCGAGTTCGCCGGTGTCGGAGGAGTGCATCCCCATCTTCTCCAGCTCGGCGGAGACGCTGAAGCCGGGCACCTTCTCGCCGCTGGAGTCGCGCAGGTCGACGACGAAGAGGGTGATCCCCGCGTGGCGCTCGTCGGGGTCGGTCTTGGCGACGAGGACGATGAAGTCGGCGCGCGGGCCGTTGGTGATGAAGGTCTTCGAGCCGTTGATCACGTATTCGTCGCCGTCGCGGATCGCCGTCGTGCGGATCCCGGCGACGTCGGAGCCGGCGCCGGGCTCGGTGATCCCGAGGCAGCCGACCTTCTCGCCCTTGATCCCCGGCACGAGGTAGCGCTGCTTCTGCTCCTCGCTGCCGAGCAGGTGGATCGGCGGCAGCACCATGTCGGTCTGCACGGCGAAGCCCATGTTGGTGCCGCCGGAGCCGGAATAGCTCATGCACTCGGCGCGGACCAGCGAGTAGTAGTAGTCGCCGCCCTGCCCGCCGTACTCCTCCGGGAAGCAGAGGCCGAGGAAGCCGAGCTCGCCGGCGCGCTTCATCACGTCGGTCGGCCAGTAGGTGTCCTCCCACTCGTTGCGGTGCGGCCACATCTCCTTCTTGACCCAGGCCTGCATCGAGTCGCGCAGGTCTTCGTGCTCCTGGCTGAAGATGAAGTGCTTGCGGCCCGCCGCGTGGTCGGGCTTGATCACCTGCGAGCCGTTGGTCGTCGCCGTCGCCATCGTTTCTCTCCTCTGGTCGAAGTGCGAGTGGACAGTAGCACTTCCTACTTTCGGCAGAGTCGGCTATGGTCCGCACCCGATGGACTACGAGGTCGTCAAGTACGAGGTCGCCGGCGGGGTCGCGACGGTGACGCTGAACAACCCGGAGAAGCGCAACATGCTCTCCGGGCAGATGCTCGCCGAGCTGGTCGACGCGATGAAGCGCGCCCGCGACGACGAGGGTGTGCGGGCTGTTGTTTTGACTGGGGCTGGTGACAAGGCGTTCTGTGCCGGTGCGGACCTCGGTGGCTTTGCTGCCGACATTCCTCTTGTTTCAAAACATTTTGCTTCTGATCTTTTCCTTGAATTTTTCCGCCTGATGCCGCGGCTCGGCAAGCCGAGCCTCTGCGCCGCCAACGGCCACGTGCTGGCGGGGGGGATGGGCCTGGCGCTCTCCTGCGACCTGCTGATCGCCAGGGAGGGAGCCACCTTCGGCACGCCGGAGATCAACGTCGGCGCCTTCCCCTACATGATCATGGCGATCATCTACCGCAACGTCCCGCGCAAGAAGGTCAACGAGATGATGCTGCTGGGCGAGCGGCTGAGCGCCGAGCAGGCGGTCGAGTACGGGCTCGCCAACAAGGTCGTCCCGGCGGCGGAGTTCGACGCCGCGGTCGCCGATTGGGCGGGCAAGCTCGCCTCGAAGAGCCCGGTGCTGATGCGGCTCGGCCACGACGCGATGTACCGCCAGCAGGACATGGCGGTCGACGACGCGCTCGACTACCTGCGCTCGCAGCTCTCGCTCACCTTCTCGACCGAGGACATCGTCGAGGGCGTCAGCGCCTTCTTCGAGAAGCGCGAGCCCGAATGGAAGGGACGGTAGTGGCGAGCGAGGAGAAAGCCGACAACCTGCTCCCGGGCACCGCGCCGCTGGGCGAGCTGACCGAGCAGCTGCACGAGCGTCGCGCCAAGGCGCGGCTCGGCGGCGGCTCCGAGAAGATCGCCAAGCAGCACGAGCGCGGCAAGCTGACCGCGCGCGAGCGGATCGACCTGCTGGTCGACGAGGGGACCTTCGTCGAGCTCGGCATCCACGGCCGGCCGCACTTCGCCCAGCGGGCGATGGAGGGCAAGGAGGCGCCGGCCGACGGCGTGATCACCGGCTGGGGCGACGTCGACGGCCGCCCGACCTGCATCGCCGCCTACGACTTCACCGTGATGGCCGGCTCGATGGGGATGACCGGCGAGCTCAAGGTCACCCGCCTGCGCGAGATGGCGCTGCAGAAGCGGATGCCCTTCGTCTGGCTGCTCGACTCGGCCGGCGCCCGGATCCAGGAGGCGGCGGGCTCGCTGTTCGCCGGCTCCGGCCACCTGTTCCGCGAGGAGGTCGAAATGTCGGGCGTGATCCCGATGGTCGCGGCGATGATGGGGCCCTGCGCCGCCGGCACCGCCTACATCCCGGCGCTCTCGGACTTCGTGCCGATGGTCTCCGGCCAGGGCGCGATGGCGCTCGCCGGACCGCACCTGACCAAAGCCGTCACCGGCGAGGACATCTCGATGGAGGACCTCGGGGGCGCCAAGGTCCACTGCCGCAAGTCGGGCGTCGGGGACCTCGAGGTCAAGGACGACCACGAGTGCATCGAGGCGGTCAAGAGGTACCTCTCCTACTTCCCGCCCAACTGCGAGCAGAAGCCGCCGGTCCTCGAGACGAGCGACCCCGACGACCGCCGCTCGGAGAAGCTGCTGGAGATCGTCCCCGAGTCCTCGCGCCAGCCCTACGACATGTACGACGTGATCCGCGAGATCGTCGACGACGGCGAGTGGTTCGACCTGAAGCCGAAGTTCGCCAAGACGCTGATCACCTGCTTCGCCCGCTTCGGCGGCCAGCCGGTGGGGATCGTCGCCAACCAGCCGAAGCAGCTGGCCGGCATCCTCGACAACGACTCGGCCGACAAGGCGGCGCGCTTCATCAACCTCTGCGACGCCTTCCAGGTCCCGCTCGTCTTCCTCCAGGACGTGCCGGGCTTCATGGTCGGCTCGAAGGTCGAGCACGCGGGGATCATCCGCCACGGGGCGAAGATGCTCTACGCGGTCAGCCGCGCCACGGTGCCGAAGATCACCGTGGTGGTCCGCAAGGCCTACGGCGCCGGCTACTACGTGATGTGCGGCAAGGCGTACGAGCCCGACCTGATCGTCGCCTGGCCCGGGGCGGAGATCTCGGTGATGGGGGCGGAGGGCGCGGTCAACATCATCGGCCGCTCGGCGATCGAGGCCTCCGAGGACCCGGACGCGACGCGGGAGGCGATGCTGAGCGCGGTGCGCGAGCAGATCGACCCCTACATCGCCGCCGGCAACGCGGTCATCGACGACATCATCGACCCGCGCGAGACCCGGCCGACGATCGTCCGCGCGCTGCGCATGGCGCGCACCAAACACGTCGAGAAGCCGAAGAAACGACATGGAGTGATGCCCGTATGAGCTCGTTCGAGGACCCGGTCGTCATCAGCTGTTCGATCTCCGGCGTGATCGCCAACCGCGACCAGTGCCCGGCGATTCCCTATACGCCGCAGGAGTACGCGGCGGAGGCGCGGCGCGCGGTCGACGAGGGGGCGTCGCAGATCCACATCCACGCCCGCAAGCCCGACGGCACGCCGTCCTATGAGGTCGAGGACTTCAGCGCGATCACCGAGGCGATCCTGGCCGAGGTCGGCGACGTGATCGTCAACTACTCGACCGGCGCGATCGGCATCCCGATCGAGAAGCGGCTCGAGTACCTGCGCGAGTGCCGCCCCGACGTCGCCGCGCTCAACATGTCGTCGATGAACTACGCGAAGTACTCCAGGCGGCGCAAGGACTTCGTCTTCAAGGCGGTCTTCGAGAACAGCTTCGACACGATCATCGAGTTCCTCACGGCGATGCGCGAGCTCGGGATCAAGCCCGAGCACGAGTGCTTCGACGCCGGCCACGTCGCCAACCTCGACCCATTGATCGACATGGGCCTGCTCGACCGCACGCCGCTGCATGTCTCGCTGGTGATGGGGGTCAACGGCGGCATCCGGCCGACCCCGCGCAACGTCGGCTTCATGGCCGACCAGGTCCCCGGCGGCGCCGGCGGCGAGAACCAGTGGCAGGTGATCGGCATCTCGCGCGACCAGTGGAAGCTGCTCGGCGCCGCGCTGACGCTCGGCGGCAACGTTCGCGCCGGGGTCGAGGACAACCTCTACCTGCCGAACGGCGAGATGGCGAAGTCGAACGGCGAGCTGATCGCCAAGGCGCGCCAGATGGCCGAGGACGTCGGCCGCCGCGCCGCCACGGTCGAAGAGGCGCGTGCGATATTGGGACTGAAGACCCGGGCATCGGCGTAGGTGGCTAGTGGCGCCCGGCGGCAGCGGACGCGAAGCGGAGCAGCCGCCGGTTGACGGTGCGCTTAGCGACGTAAGGGTTCTCGACCTGACGCGGCTCCTGCCGGGCGGCTTCTGCTCGCTGCTGCTCGCCGACCTCGGCGCCGAGGTGCTGAAGGTCGAGGACACGGGGATGGGCGACTACATCCGCTGGGCGCCGCCCTACTACGGCGACGAGTCCCAGCAGGAGCTGGGCACCCGCTCCTCGCTCTACCTGGCGCTCAACCGGGGCAAGCGCTCGGTCCGCCTCGACCTCAAGAGCGACGCCGGCCGCGAGGCGCTGCTGCGCCTGGTCGAGCGGTACGACGTGGTGCTCGACGGCTTCCGCCCCGGCGTGCTCGACAAGCTCGGCGTCGGCTACGAGCGCATGCGGGAGGCCAACCCCGCGATCGTCTTCTGCGCGATCACCGGCTACGGCCAGGACGGCCCCTACGCGCAGCGCGCCGGCCACGACATGAACTACCTCGGCCTGGTCGGCCTGCTCGGCCTGACGGGCGCGAAGGACGGCCCGCCGGTCCAGTCGGGCGGCCAGATCGCCGACCTCGGCGGCGGCGCCCTGATGGCGGCCTTCGGCGTGCTGGCGGCGCTGCACGAGCGGCGCCGCTCGGGCGAGGGACAGATGGTTGACATCTCGATGGCCGACGGCGCGCTCTCCTGGCTGGCGCTTGTCGCCGGCCGCTACTTCTGCGACGAGCAGGTCCCGCGGCGCGGCGAGCAGCAGCTCGCCGGCGGCCTGCTCTGCTACCTCCCCTACGAGGCGGCCGACGGCTGGGTCACCTGCGGCGCCCTGGAGCCGAAGTTCTGGGCCGCCTTCTGCGACGGCGTCGAGCGCCCCGACCTGATCGAGGCGCAGTTCGAGGCGCCGGGCTCGGAGGCCTGGGCGAAGGTCGCCGAGGTCTTCCGCGGCCGCACGCGGGCCGAGTGGAAGGCGTTCAACGACGAGCACGACTGCTGCATCGAGCCGGTGCTGGACGTGGACGAGGCGCTCGACTCCGAGCTCGTGCGGGCGCGGCGGATGGTCAGCGCGATCGAGCAGCCCGGCCTCGGCGCCGTGCGTCAGCTCGGCCTGCCGCTGAAGATGAGCCGCACCCCCGGCGATCCCACCCGTCCCGCCCCCGCCTTCGGCGAGCACACCGACGAGGTCCTGCGCGAGGCGGGGTACGACGAGGCCGAGATCGCCTCGATGAAGGAGTCCGGCGCCGCCGCCGGCCCTTCGGCCGATTCCGCGACGACGTTCAGGGCATGAGCGCCTCCGAGCAGACGCTGCTCAAGATTGGCGAGCTGGCCGAGGCCTCGGGGGTGCCGGTGCCGACGATCAAGCACTACCTGCGTGAGGGGCTATTGCCGGAGGGTGTGAAGACGAGCCGCAACATGGCCTACTACCCGCCGGAGCTGGTCGACCGGATCAAGTTGATCAAGCAGCTGCAGGAGGAGCGCTTCATGCCGCTGAAGGCGATCAAGGCGGTGCTCGACGAGGGCCCCGAGCGCGCCCGGGCGCTGGTCGAGCTCGAGGACCGGATCCTCGAACGGGCGCTGGGAAGCGAGCGCACTCGTACCAGCGCCGCCGAGGTGCGCGAGCGCTACGGGGTCCCCAGGGAGGTGCTCGACCGGCTCGAGCAGATCGAGCTGCTCAGTCCCACCAGCCGTGGCTACTCGCCGTCGGACGTGAAGATCATCGAGGCGATATCGCGCTTCCGCGCCGGCGGGTACGACGAGCAGATCGGCTTCACCGTCTACGACACGCTGCGCTACAAGAAGGCGCTCGAAGAGCTCGTCGCCCAGGAGGTCGACATGGTGATGGACCGCCTGGCCGGCGAGGTCCCGCCCGAGCGCGTCGTCGAAATGCTCGAGTCCGGCGCCCAACCCCTGCAGGACCTGATCGCCGCCCTGCACACCAAGCTCCTGGTGGCGGAGCTGGAGCGGCATCGCTCCAGCCGCTCCGGCGCCGCCAAGTAGTCTGAGCCCTGTGAAGTCAGCCCTGGTCACCGGCGCTTCCGCCGGTATCGGTCGCGCGACCGCCCTTCGCCTCGACCGGGCTGGGTGGCGGGTCTTTGCCGGGGTGCGCGGGGAGGAGGACGCGCCCTCGACCGCCTCCTCGCCGCCTTCCTGCGCGTCTAGCGGGTTGCGGCGGCGATCCGGCCGCGGGTCGACTCGATCTCGCGCAGGCTGAGCAGCGCGCCGGTCCGCTCGGCGACCGCGGCGGCCTCGTCGAGCGCCTCGCCGACGCCGTCCCTGCCCAGCGCCGCGCGGACCTCGGCAAGCGCCTGCAGCGCCCGGGGCAGGGGCCACAGCATGCCGTTGCCGCGGGCCGTGTCGGCCGCCCACTCGGCGAGCTCGAGCGCCTCGCCGGCGCGGCCCAGATCGCAGAGCGCCTGCGCGCGCAGCGCCGCCCGCCAGGAGCCGACCTCGCCTCCGCCTCCCATCGCCCCGCGGTAGAGCTGCTCGGCCTCCTCCAGCGCGTCCAGCGCCGCGGCGCTCTCGCCCGCCGCCAGCTCGACCGTCGCCAGGCTGACCAGCGCGAGGCAGCGCGAGAAGACGTCGCCGAGCTGCTCGGTCAACTCACGGTTGCGGCGCGCCAGCGCCAGGCCCGTGTCGGCGTCGCCGCGGCTCGCCGCCAGCGTCGCCAGGTTGCCCCGAGTCCAGCTCGCGGTCTCAGGGTCTCCCCGCTCGGTCGCCAGCTCGAGCGCCCGCTCGAACCGCTCGGCGGCCTGCTCGAGCTCGCCGCGCTCGCGCCGGCAGAGGCCCAGGCACATCTCCGCCCAGGCCACCGGGCAGCCGATGACGATCCCCGCACCGGCGTCGGGATCGTCCCCGGCCAGCTCGAGCACCTCTTCGCTGAGCCGCTCGACGCCCGCATAGTCGGCGGCGCACAGGTGGGCGTAGGTGGTGGCGGCGCGGATCGCGACGCGCAGGTGGTGGTCGCCCGATTCGTCGGCCAGCCGGTTCACTTCGTCGGTGGTCGCGATCCACTCGGCGCCGTCGCGTTCCCGCCCGGGCCGGCCGGCCGTCAGCGCGCGCAGCAGGGTCAGCGAGCGCAGGTCGTTGGTCCGCGTCGCGATCTCCTCCGCCTCGCGCGCCAGCCGCGCTTCCTCGTCCGCGTCCATCCCGAGCCGCCAGGCGTAGTCGAGCTGGCGCAGCCGCGCGCTGACCGCCAGCACCGCCCGCTCCTCGTCCTCCTCCATCGTGTCGGCGAGGTCCATCGTCCGGCGCCAGAGGCGCATCGCCTCGCGCGGCTGGCTGTGACCGGCCCAGTAGGCGGCCCGCGCCGACCAGCGCGCCGCCTCGACCTTCTCCTCGCCTTCCTCCATGTGGTCGGCGATCAGGGCCGCGAGCTCGTCGTGGCGGTCGGGGTTGAGCTCGATCGTCGCCCGCGCCACCGCGGCGTGGGTGGCGCGGCGCTGCTCGGCGAGCTGGCTGCCGTAGGCGACCTCCCGCGTGAGCGGGTGGCGGAAGGCGAGCAGCCGCTCGGGGTAGAGCTCCGCCTCGTAGAGGAAGCCCGCGCCGATCGCCTCGCCCAGCGCCGCCTCGCAGCGCCCCTCGCCGGCGAGGCCGGAGACCCGGATCAGCGTGGCCTCCGAGACCTCCTTGCCGGCGACCGACGCGGCCTGGACGAGCTGCTTCGCGTCGGCGCCGAGCCGGTCGACGCGTGCCGCGAGCACGGCCTGCACCGTCGCCGGGACGCCGATCTCCTCGACCGGCCGGATCAGGTGGAAGGCGCCTCGCTCTCCCTCCAGGTGGCCGGCCTCGGCCAGCTCGCGGACGATCTCCTCGATGAAGAACGGGTTGCCGGCCGTGCGCTCGTGCAGGTGCTCGGCGAGGCCGTCGAGCGAGGGGTCCTCGCCGGCCAGGTCGCGGACCAGCTCCGCGGTGTCGTCCGGGCCGAGCGGCTCGAGGTCGATCCGGTGGTAGTCGGGCGGCCCGCTCCAGGACGGCTCGTGTTCGGGTCGGAAGTTGACGACGACAAGCGTTCGCGTGCCCTCGACCGCGCCGAGCAGCTCGCCCAGCAGCGCCTCGCTGCTTTCGTCGATCCAGTGCAGGTCCTCGACCACGATCACCACCGGCTCGCGCCGCGCCGGCGCGTTGACGAGCTTGCAGACGACCCCGCGCAGCGCCCGCTGTCGCGCCTCGGCGCTCAGCTGCGGCAGCGGCCGGTCGGGGTCCGGGACGCCGAGGAAGTCGAAGAGCAGCGGCAGGTCGTCGGCGAGCCCGGGGTCGAGCAGCAGCGCGCGCCCGGCGATCTTCTCGCGTGCGATCCGCTCCGGGTCGGCGTCGGCGATGCCGAAGTAGGCGCGCAGCATCTGCAGCACCGGCATGAACGGGATGCCGCGCCCGTGCGCCTGTGCCTGCGCCTCGAACACCTCGATTCGCTCGGCGCGGCAGCGCTCGGCGAACTCATGGCAGAGACGGCTCTTGCCGACCCCCGCCTCGGCGACGATCCCGACCGCCGCCCCCTCGCCGGCCTTGGCGCGGTCGAGCGCGCCCGAGAGCACCTGCATCTCCGCGGCGCGCCCGACGAACTCCGAGAAGCCGCGCTCGCGCGAGAGGTCGAGCCGCGAGTGGGCGGCGCCGATCCCCGCCAGCTCGAAGACCCGCACCGGCCGGCTGGCCCCCTTGATCTCGAACTCGCCGAGATCCTCCAGCGCGAGGAAGCCATGCGCCAGCTCGGCTGCGGACTCCGTCAGGTAAGCCTTGCCCGGCTCGGCCAGCGCCTCCATGCGCTGCGCCAGGCCGACCGTGTGGCCGATCGCGGTATAGCCCCCGTCGCCGCCCGCCCCGATCGCCCCGGCGACCACCTCGCCCGAGTTGACTCCGATCCGGGCCGAGAAGTTGAGCCCGTCGCGGCGGCGCAGCTCCGCCGCATACGCGGCGATGTCGTCGAGCATCTTCAGCGCCGCGTAGCAGGCGCGCCGCGCGTGGTCCTCGTGGGCGACCGGCGCCCCGAACACGGCCATGATCCCGTCGCCGGTGAATTTGTCCACCGTGCCCTCGAAGCGGTGGACGTCCTCGGCGAGGATGGCGAAGAAGCGCTGCATGATCTCGCGCCACTGCTCGGGGTCCTGCCGCTCGGCCAGGTCCATCGAGCCCTTGACGTCGGCGAACAGCACCGTGACCTGCTTGCGCTCACCGTCTGACTCGATGCGATCCGGCCTCGACACTGTCCGCAATCGTACGCCCGACGCACGCCCCGCGGCCACCTATACTGGCGCGACGGGAACCGATTGACTGGTCAGTCAGCCAGCGAAAAGAGGACTCGCGGTGCGCGTAGCGGCGGTGCAGCTCAACTCGAATGGGGACAAGGCGCGGAACCTCGCCGCCGCCGAGCGCCTCGTGCGCGCCGCGGCCGCCGACGGCGCCGAGCTGGTCGCCCTGCCGGAGAAGTGGAACCAGCTCGCCGCGGGCGAGGAGCTGGCCGCGCAGGCGGAGCCGCTCGACGGCCCGAGCCTCGCCGCCGCCCGCGCCTGGGCGCGCGAGCTCGGCGTCCACCTGCTCGCCGGCAGCATCGCCGAGCGCAACGCCGAGGCGGGGGAGGGGCGGGCGTTCAACGCCTCGCTGCTGATCGGCCCCGACGGCGCCGACCTCGCCGTCTACCGCAAGATCCACATGTTCGACGTCGAAGCGGGCGGCGTCGCCTACCGCGAGTCCGACCACGAGACGCCCGGCGAGGAGATCGTCTCCGCCCCGGTCGACGGGGTCGAGCTCGGGCTCAGCGTCTGCTACGACCTGCGCTTCCCGGAGCTGTACCGGATCCTCGCCGTGCGCGGCGCCCGCCTGCTCGCCGTCCCCTCCGCCTTCACCGCCGCCACCGGGCGCGACCACTGGCAGCCGCTGCTGCGCGCCCGCGCGATCGAGAACCAGGCCTTCGTCATCGCGCCGAACCAGGTCGGCGAGGCGCCGCCCCACTACAGCTCGCACGGCCGCTCGGCGATCGTCGACCCCTGGGGCGTGGTGCTCGCCACCGCGCCCGACGAGGAGTGCTTCGTCGCCGCCGAGCTCGACCTCGCCGCGCAGGAGCGCGTGCGCGAGCGCCTGCCCTCGCTCGCCAACCGCCGTCCGCGGGCCTACGCCTGGCCCCAGCTCCAGGAGGCGCGCGCCTGATGGCCTCGAACCCGTCCAAGGCGCCGCCGGCGGACAAGCGACGGCTGATCCTCGACGCGGCGATCCGCGTCTTCGCCCGCCAGGGCTTCCACTCGACCCGCGTCGCCGACATCGCCGACGAGGCGGGCGTCGCCTACGGCCTCGTCTACCACTACTTCAAGTCGAAGGACGAGGTGCTGAACGAGCTGTTCAGCGAGCGCTGGTCGCTGCTGCTGACCGCGATCGAGGAGGCCGACCGCAGCGACCGGCTGGGCCCGCGCGCCAAGCTGGAAACGGTCGCCGGCTTCATCTTCGAGTCCTACCGCCACGACCCCGAGCTGATGAAGGTGATCATCGTCGAGGTCACCCGCGCCGCCAACTCCTTCGGCCGCACCCACCTGCCGGAGATCCGCCGCGCCTACGACTCGATCGCCAAGATCGTCGCCGAGGGCCAGGCCGCGGGCGCCTTCCGCGGCGACATCGACGCCGCCTTCGCCTCGATGTCCTTCTACGGCGCGATCGAGCAGCTGCTCTCGGGCTGGATCTTCGACCTGATCCCCGCCGCCGAGACCGACCTCGAGGAAGCGAAGACGCTGGTCACGGCGACGATCTGCGACGGACTCGAGCCGCGATAGGTAAGGTCGGGGGGATGGACAACGAGATAGTCAAACGCCTCGTCTGGAGCGGCATGCTCGCCGGGTTCGGCGCGCTCGCCAGCATCCTCGCCACCCGCGGCGCCGCGATTCTCTACCGGCGCGTGTTCGAAGAGGACCCGCCGGAGTAGCCGTCCCAGTGGCCGTCGACCCCACCCAGGCCCCGCCGCCGCCCGACTCCGACGAGCGCTCGGTCGCCGAGCTCGTCTTCGACGTCTCCGAACGCGCGTCCACCCTCGTGCGCGAGGAGATCGAGCTCGCCAAGGCGGAGATAAGCGAGAAAGTCGGCAAGATCCTGCGCGGCTCGGTGGTCGGCGCCGCCGCCGGCGCCTTCGCCTTCCTCGCCCTGATCCTGATCATGCAGGGCGTCGCCTGGCTGCTCGCCGAAGAGGTCTTCGACGGCAACGCCTGGCCCGGCTTCTTCGTCGAGGCGGGGCTCTTCCTGCTCGTCGCCGCGGGCGCCGGCTACTTCGCCTTCCGCTCGGTCCAGGCCGGCGCGCCGCCGCTGCCCGAGCAGGCGATCGAGGAGGGCAAGAAGATCAGGAGCACGCTGGAAGGGGAGAGCGATGAGCGTTCCTGAGCCGGCTCACCCCTCGACCGCCGGCCTGCCCGGCCGCAGCCCCGAGGAGATCCGCCGCGACATCGAGCTGCAGCGCCACGACCTCGGCCGCTCGGTCGAAGCCCTGCGCGGCCGCGTCACCGAGCTGACCGACTGGCGCCGCCAGGTCGAGCAGCACCGCAGCCAGCTGATCGCCGGCGCCGCCGTCGCCGGCTTCGCCGTCGGGACGTTGATGATGTTGCGACGGCGTCGCAGGCGACGCTGACGAGACTGAGAGGTCGTCAGACAAGGACGCAGGGAGTGCGACGAGGGGAGCGCACTTCAGTGCGTGGCCCGAGGAGCACGACCGAGGACGCCGTATGGCGATCTCTCAGGCCGTCAGAGCATCCCAGCTGACCGAGCCGATCCCGAGCAGGCCGGGGCCGACGTGGGCGCCGAGCACGGCGCCGATCTCGCTGACGAAGGCGGGCTCGCAGCCGAAGATCTCGCGCGCGTCGTCCGCCAGGGCGGTGGCGGTCTCGTCGTCCTGGATGTGCTGGACGACCCAGGCGTCGAGGCCGGACTCGTGGCGCTCGCGGGCGTACTCGCGCAGGCGCTCGATCGACCGGGCGCGCGTGCGCACGCGCTCGACCGGGGTGATCTCCTCCTCCAGGGTGAGGATCGGCTTGATCTTCAGCGCCGAGCCGATGAAGGCGCTGGCGCCGCCGATCCGCCCGCCGCGCCGCAGGTACTCGAGTGTGTCGATCGCGAACCACATCTTCAGCTCCTCGCGCACCCTCTCGGCCCGCGCGAGCACCGCGGCGCCGTCGCCGCCCGACTGCGCGGCGACCGCCGCGCCGAGCGCGCAGAGGCCCATGCCGCCGGCGGCGGAGCGCGAGTCGTAGACGCGGATCCGCTCGCCGCCCTTGCCCTCGTCGAGGAGCCGCTGCCGGGCCTGCTGGGCCGCCTCGCAGGTGCCGGAGATGCCGGCCGATATGTGGATCGAGACGACCTCGCGGCCGGCGTCGAGCAGCGGCTCGTAGACGGCGGCGAAGTCGCCGACCGAAGGCTGCGAGGTCGTCGCGCCGCCCTCCGAGGCGCGCAGCCGGTCGAAGAAGGCGCCGTAGTCGCCGATCTCGGTCTCCTTGCTCTGGTCGCCGTCGATCGAGACGTAGAGGCTGACGACCTGGATCTCGCGCGCGGCGAGCAGATCGGCGGGGAGGTAGGCCGTGCTGTCGCAGACGACGGCGGTTGCGGGGGACGGGCTCACGGGCGGCCCTAGTTTGACAGCCGGGCGCCTGAACGGCGCGGGGACCGCTCGCTACACTTTGTGAAGTGACCGATACCGCCGAGACTCCGCAGGACGCGATCACCCTCACCGGCAAGGCGGCCGAGAAGATCGGCGAGCTGCTGGGCGGGCAGGAGGGCTCCGAGGATCAGGCGCTGCGCGTTGCCGTGCGCGGCGGCGGCTGCTCCGGCTTCCAGTACGCGCTGGCCTTCGACCGCGCTAAAGACGACGACCACGTCTTCGAGGTCGACGGCGTCGCCGTCATCGTCGACAAGGTCAGCATGCAGTTCGTCTTCGGATCCGAGGTCGACTACGTCGAAGGTCTGCAGGGGGCGGGCTTCCAGGTCAATAACCCCAACGTCGTCGCCGCCTGCGGCTGCGGTTCCTCCTTCCAGGTCAAAGAGGATTCCGCCGAGCACGCCGCGGTCTGAGCGCTCTGCCTCCCGGGACGCTGTCGTTTATACAGACCGCAACAAAGGTTTACCCCCCCTGTTGCGGGTAGTAGCACCCCTGTAAGCAACAGCAGAGGAGGCAGGAGAGGTATGCGTTTTAGGCTCGTCATCGGAGCGTTGATGGTCTGCGCCCTGGTTCTGGCAGCGGAGGGAGCCCCGCTCGCCGGCGCGGCACCCAAGCGCCTGTACAAAGGCAAGACCGTCCAGAAGCGGCCCGTGCGGATCACCCAGCGCGGCCACTCGATCAAGCTGCGCCACTTCACCGCGGCGCTGCGCTGCCGCAACGGCGCGAGATTGATCGTCGGCGAGAGCGGCTTCCAGCGGACCCACCTCAAGGGCAGTCGCTTCAGCGACGTGCAGGTGGGCAACACCGACGAAGTGTTCTTCCGTGGCGCTGTCCGCGGCAAGGTCGTCGTCGGCCGGCTCCGCGTCAAGGACCGCCTGCGGGGCAAGCACAGCCCGCGGTGCGCCTCGAAGTGGCTCAAGTTCCGCGCGCCGTTGCGCGGCGGGGGGCGATAACCCCTATTCGATCTGCAGCGGCGGCGACTGCGACGGGGGCGTGGGCTCCTGTCGCGGCGCCGCCGCCGGCTGCTCGACGCCCAGCGCCTCGGACAGCTCGCCGGAGGCGAACATCTCCTCGACGATGTCGGCGCCGCCCAGCAGCTCGCCGTTGACGTAGAGCTGCGGGAAGGTCTGCCAGTCGGAGATCTCCGCGGTCACCTCGCGCAGCGGCTGCAGCGCCGGCAGCACGTCGACCGCGCCGTACTCGACGTCCAGCGAGTCGAGCACCTGCACGACCCGCATCGAGAAGCCGCAGCGCGGCATCTCCGGCGTCCCTTTCATGAACAGCAGCACCGGGTTGCCGGCGACCAGCTCTTCGACTTTCTCCTTCAGCTGTGGATCGGCCATGGCGACAGGGTAGCTATCCCGCGACCTCGGTCCTTATCGAGAGCGCGTGGATCGTCCCGTCCTCGAAGCGCTCCCTCACCGCCGCCCTGACCAGCCGGTGCTGGTCGATCCGCGAGAGGCCTTCGAACTGGGACGCCCTGACGGTCGCCCGCAGGTGCTGGCCGCCCTCGTCTTCATCCTCGACGGCAACCTCGGCGCCCGGCAGCGCCGCCTCGATCATCGACTGCAGCTCGGCGAGGTCGACCATCGCGGACCTAGCCCGAGATCTTCTCGCCCAGCGCGCCGAGCATCTCCTCGACGCGGACGAACTTGACCCGGGGGCGTCCGTGAGGTTCGCCGCGGCCGACCTCGGCCTGGTCGATCGCCTGCCAGTCTTCGAAGCTGACGTAGCGGACACCCCGCTCGGCGAGCAGGTCGTCGACCGCGGAGGGGTCGGGGCTCTCGGGCTCCAGCAGCGTCTGCGACTCGACGTCGGCCAACAGGTGCTGGACGGTCTCCAGCGCGTCTTTCTTGTTGGTCCCGATCACGCCGGAGGGGCCGCGCTTTATCCAGCCGGCCGTGTAGTGGCCGCACTTGTGGCCGGAGTCGTGGGAGTCGAGCACGCGGCCGCCCTCGTTGAGGATCAGGCCGCGCTTCTCGTCGAAGGGCACGCCCTCGATCGGCACGCCGGTGTAGCCGACCGAGCGCAGCACCAGGCCGCACTCGAGCTCTTCGCGCTCGCCGGTGTCCCTGGCGCGCAGCGTGCCGCCCTCCTCGACCAGCTCGTTGCGGCCGATCACGATCGACTCGACCCTGCCGTCGCCCTTGATCTCGACCGGCGAGGCGAGGAAGCGCAGCACGATCCGCTGCCTTTTGCCCTGCGGCTCGCGCTGGGAGAACTCGCGCAGGGTCTCGACGTTGACCCTGGTCGTCTTGTCGGCCTCGTCGGACTCCACGTAGGCGGCGCTCGCCGGGTCGAGCTCGACCTCGGCCGGGTCGACGATCACGTCGGCGTCCTCCATCTCGCCCAGCTCCTTGATCTCCGGGTTGGTGAAGGCCGCCTGGGCCGGGCCGCGGCGGCCGAGCACGACGATCTCGCGGATCCGCTTGCGGTCGAGCAGCTCGATCGCGTGGTCGGCGGTGTCGGTCTGGTGCAGCTCGCGGTCGGTCAGCGCCAGCATCCGCGCGACGTCCATCGCCACGTTGCCGTTGCCGATCACCACCGCCCGCTCGCAGGAGAGGTCGAACTCCTCGTCGGCGTAGTCGGGGTGGGCGTTGTACCAGCCGACGAAGGCGGTGGCGGCGTGGCTGCCGGGCAGGTCTTCGCCGGGGATGCCGAGCTGGCGGTCGGTCTCGCAGCCGACCGTGAAGACGATCGCGTGGTAGAGCCGCTCGAGGTCCTCGACCTCGATGTCGTGCCCGACCTTGACGTTGCCGAAGAAGCGGAAGCCGTCGCGCGCCGCGGTTTTTTCGTAGACGCGGATCACCGACTTGATCTTCGGGTGGTCCGGCGCGACGCCGCCGCGGACCAGGCCGAACGGCGTCGGCAGGCGGTCGAAGAGGTCGACCTGGGCGTGCACGTCGCCGTCCTTGAGGATGTGCTCGGCGGCGTAGAAGCCCGAGGGGCCGGCGCCGACGATCGCGACGCGCAGGGGGTTCTCTTCGGTTCCGATCCGGGTCATGGCTTCGTTTGGCTGTCGGGTGGTTCCCAAGTGGGCGACAGCGAGGGCGGAAGGATAGGGAAACGGCGCTGCCGCTCGTCGCTTCGCGCCTACGCCGCGAGCATCTGCCGGCCGCAGCGCGGGCAGATGCCGTGGTCGAGCGCCGGCATCCGCGGCCGGCGGAAGAGCTGCAGGCGCCGCGCCGCCTCCTCGACCTCGACCCACTCGCCGCTGACCAGGAAGCGGTCGCACCAGGCGCACATCGTGAGGAAGTCGCCTTCGGCTCGCGGAGTCTCTGCGTCGTAGAGCGGCTGCGGCTCGTCGCGATCCTCTTCGTAAGTCAGCGTCGCCGTGAAGAGCACGGCGCGGCGGCTGCCGGTCGCGTCGATGCGGATGCTCATCTCGCGGATGAACTCGGGCGCTTCGCAGCGGAACGGCAGCTCGACCTCGCGCGCCCCGTCGCGCACCCGTCGCACCAGCAGCCGCTGCAGCTTCTTGACTTCGGCGCCGGCGACGAAGTCCCACAGCGAGCGGCCGAGGCAGTCGGCCGCCCCGTCCCAGCCGTTCTCCTCGGCGAAGCGGTAGAAGCCTTCGTCGACGCGGACCAGCCGGTCCTCGCCGTCGATCGCGTAGCTGAGCGAATCGACCATTCCGGCCATTATCGGTCATTTACCGGTACGGCTGAAGCCGGGCCCTCAGCGGGCGGATGCGGCGGCGACGCTCGCGGTGCCGTCGAGCGCGTCGAGCGCCCGTCGCACCGACATCGCGACGCAGGTGAAGATCGGCGTCTCGCGCTCCGTGTACTCGCTCGACTCGGTCGGCCGCAGCTCGTTGACCAGGTCGAGGAACATGCCCGGGTCGTCGCCCTCGAAGGCGACGACGAACTCCTGGTCGTCGAGGCCGAACGAGTAGGAGGTGTTGATCGTGATCTCCGGGTAGCGGCGGCCGACCTCGATGTGGCTCTTCATGATCCGCCCGCGCTCCTCCGCCGGCAGCCCGTACCAGCGGCGCTGCTTGACCATCGGATAGAGGAAGAGGTACTTGCGCTCCGAGACGCAGAGCTCCGGCCGCGCCTGCTCGTCGCTGTAGGGGGAGCGTTTGGTCATCGAGAGGAAGGAGTGGGGGATGTCGGCCCACTTGGCGAGGCCGCTCTGCCCGAGCACGACGTGGAAGGTGTGCAGGTCGTCGAGGTTGGGGCTCTGGCTGAGCACGAGGAGGTCGACGTCGCCCCGCGTGCCTATGGTTGAGTAGGCGCGCAGAGAGCGGTCGAGGGCGAAGTCCTCGCAGGCCGCGAGGAACTCCTGCTTGTCGGCGGCGCGCAGCTCGGCGTCGCGGCGGCGCCATTCGGGATCGATCTTGAAGAAAGTGAACTTGGCGAACGTGCGGTCGGCCATCGCGCTCACGATAGCGCCGGTGACGCTCGTGGCGGGCGCGATCGCGCTGCTGCTGGCGCTGCATCTGGCCGGGGCGGGCTTCCAGGGCGACCCGCACGCGGTCGTGCGCGACGCGGCGCCGGGCAGCCGCCTGTTCGAAGTGACGGACCGGCGCGCGCCGGTGATCGGCGTGACGCTGCTCGTCTGGCTGGCGGTCTTCGGGGCGGCGATGGCGTTCGAACGCCTGTCGGCCCGTTCCGGTGGGAGTCATGTGTCCTATAGGCGCATAACTCCCACCGGAAGGATCGCGGCACGCCTGCTGGCGCTGTCGCTGGTCTACCTGCCGCTGGTCTGTCTGGCCTGCGCGGCGCTCGAACCCGGCGTCGGCGCCGAACGCTGGCTGGTCATGCTCGGCTCGCCGGCGCTGGCGGCGCTGACCCTCGCGGCGCTCGACGGCTACGCGGCGCTCGCGCTCGCCTGCGGCGCGACGGCGCTCGCCTACGCGATCGACCTCGTCGGCGGCTCGGCCCTGACCCAGCTCTCGATCGTCGGTCCCAACCCGGCCGGCGGGCACCGCTTCTACGGGATAGGCAACGAGCTCGAGGCCTGCCTGGTCGTGCTGATCTTGGTCGGGACCGGCGCCGCCCTGTCCGTTCCGGTGCGAGTTTCGTACCGCAGGGGTACGAAACTCGCACCGGAAGCGCGGGAGGCGCCGGGACGTGGGCCCGCCGCCTTCCTCGTCGTCGCCCTGGTCTTCGCCTTCGTCTTCGCCTATGGCCGCTACGGCGCCGACGTCGGCGCCGCGATCTCCCTGCCGCTCGGCGCCGCGGTCGCCGCGGCGCTGCTCGCCGGGCGCCGGGACCTCGCGCTGCTCGCATTCCTGCTGCCGATCCCGGCCCTTGCCCTGCTCTCCGCCGCCGACCTGATCAGCGGCGCCAACGCCCACCTGACCAAGACCGTGCTCGACGCGAAGAGCGGCGGCGACCTGCTCGGCGTCTTCGGCCACCGGATCAGCGAGATGGTCAGCAGCTTCGGCCGCCCCGTGCTGATCGCCGGACTGCCGGTCGTCGCCGCCGCCGCGGCTCTCGCCTGGCTGCGCCGCGACGTCCTCGCCAGCTGGCTGCGCGGCCGCCGCGCGGTGCGGGCCGGCCTGCTCGGCGCGCTCGCCGCAACCGTCGTCGGCACCCTCGCCAACGACTCCGGCGCCCTGCTGCTCGAGGTCGGCGGCGCCTATCTGCTGGCCTTCGTCGGCTTTGTCTGGGCCGAGAGCGAGCACCCGGGTTCGACCCGCCGCATCCTCTAAGCTGGGCACTTCGTGCGAATCGCCCTAGTCTCGCCATATTCCTGGAGCTACCAGGGCGGCGTGAACCGGCACGTCGAGGCGCTCGCCGAGGAGTTTCTCGGGCGTGGCGACGACGTCCGGGTGCTCGCCCCCGCCGACCCGCCCGACCGGCTGAGCCGGAGGCTGCACCGCGCGCCGGCGGAGCGCCGCGAGCTGCCCGACTACCTGATCCCGCTGGGGCGCACGGTCGGGATCGGCGCCAACGGCGCCGTGTCCAACCTCTCCGTCACCCCCGGGGGCGGCTTCGCCCGCATCCGGGGCGAGCTGCGCAACGGCGACTATGACGTGATCCACGTCCACGAGCCGCTGGCGCCGCTGGTCGGCTGGAACGCCGCGCTCGGCGCACGCACCCCGATCGTCGGCACCTTCCACGCCTACTCGACCAAGGCGCTGCCCAACCACATCGCAACCGCCCTCGGCGCGCGCCGCATGTTCAACCGGCTCTCGGCGCGGATCGCCGTCTCCGAGGCCGCCGCCTGGAGCGGACGGCGCTGGTTCGGCGGCCGCTACGAGATCGTCCCCAACGGAGTCGACCTCACCGCCGCGCCGCAGGGCCCGAAGCCGCCGAGCGGCGAGCTGCGGCTCGCCTTCGTCGGGCGGCCCGAGGCGCGCAAGGGGCTGCCGGTTCTGCTCACCGCCTTCGAAGCGCTGGTCGAGCACGTGCCGAGCCGGCTGACCGTGATCGGCGCCGAGCGGGAGGACGTGCGGCGCTACCTCACCGACCGCGAGGCGATGCGCTGGATCGACGTGCGCGGCCGCGTCTCCGGCCCCGAGCTGTGGAGGGCCCTGCACGAGGCCGATCTGCTCTGCGCTCCGTCGCTCTCCGGCGAGAGCTTCGGCATGGTGCTGACCGAGGCCTTCGCCGCCGGCACGCCCGCGATCGCCTCCGCCATAGCCGGCTACAGCGACGTGGTCACCGATGGCGTCGACGGGATCCTCGTCCCGCCGGGCGATCCGCAGCGCCTCGCCGAGGAGCTGCAGCAGGCCCACCACGAACCCGAGCGCCTGGCCGCGATGGGCAGGGCCGCGCGGCAGAGCGCCGAGCGCTACGCGTGGCCGCGGGTGGCCGATCGCGTCAGCCAGGTCTACGAGCGGGCGATCGAGGCGCCGCGCCCGGCCGGCGCCGGCGAGCGCGCCGCCCACTGGATCGGCGTCCGCTCCGCCGACGGCGGCCCGCCGAGCCCGCCGCGCCGCCTGCCCTCGCTCGACCCGCCGCTCGCCCGGACCGGCAGCCGCAAGCGCCGCGCCGCCCGCCGCATCGGGCTAGGCGTCGCCGGCGCCGTCGGCGTCGGCCTGACCGCTCTCGCCGCGCAGAAGATCGGGGTCGAAAACGTCGTCACCAGCATCGTCCGCTCCGATCTGACCTGGGTGGTGGTCGCCTGTGCGCTGATGGCCCTCTCGCTGTTCTTCCGCGCCGCCTCCTGGTACGGGATCGTGCGCGCGGCGCTGCCCGACCGGCCGTTGCGCCGCCGCGACGTCACCTCGGCGACGATGATCGGCGTGCTGATGTCGGCGACCCTGCCCGCTC
Organism: Solirubrobacterales bacterium; assembly: GCA_035698885.1. Lineage (GTDB taxonomy): Bacteria > Actinomycetota > Thermoleophilia > Solirubrobacterales > 70-9 > VRUE01. The sequence goes on along the minus strand of DASSBJ010000100.1, from coordinate 7,040 downwards.
GCCTCGGCGAGCCGGCCCGGGCGATGACGCTGGCGCGGCGGATCGGCCGGATGAGGGAGGCCTTCCCGGTGCTGCTCGGCACCCTGGTCTCGCAGACGATGCTCAACATCCTCGCGCTGGCCCTGCTCGGCGCGATCATCGTCTCCACCACCGACCTCTTCCACTCGAGCACCGAGAAGCTGTTCGTCTTCAGCTTCGTGCCGCTGGCGCTGCTGCTCGTCGTGCTCGTCGCGCCGGCGCTGATGCGGCGCAACGGCAACGGCCGCCTCGCCCGCATCGGCGCGGCGACCCGCCGCGCCCTGCTCCAGGTGCGCGCCGGCCTCGCCGTCTTCCGCCGCCCGCGCTACGGCGCGATCGCGACCGCCGCGCAGCTCGGCGCCTGGGCGATCCAGCTGGCCGCCTGCTGGGCGCTGCTGGCGGCGCTCGGGCTCGGCGGCCAGGCGGGGATCGGCGCCGCCGCCGCGGTCCTCTTCGCCGTCAACGTCACCGCGGTCGTGCCGGCGACGCCGTCCAACATCGGCGTCTTCCAGCTCGCCGTGATCAGCGTCCTGCACACCGGCTGGAACATCGGCACCGCCGACGCGCTCGCCTACGGCGTCATCTTGCAGGCGGTCGAGATCGCCACCGCCGTCGCCCTCGGCCTCCCCGCCCTGGTCCGCGAGGGGCTGACCTGGAGCGACCTGCGCGTCCAGGCGCTCTCCTCCTCGCCGGTGCGACTCGAGCCGCGCCCCCCTCAGGCCGAGGCCGGGGAACGGATCGGGGTCTAGGGCTACTCCCCGCCGCCGCGCGGCACCTTGCCGGCGCCGGCGCCCGGCTCCTGGGCCGGGCCGCGCGGCGAGGCGATGCCGAGGACGCGCATCGCCTTGAGGCCGAGGCCGAGCTTCTCGCGTCCCTCGGTGGCCGAGACGTCGTGGCCGCAGAGATCGCGCACGCGCTCCAGCCGGTAGCGGATGGTGTGGCGGTGGGTGAACAGCTGTTTCGCCGTCGCGGCGACGTTGCCGTCGTTGTCGAGGTAGGCCTCGACCGTGGCGACGAGCTCGGTCTCGTACTGGTCGTCGTAGGCGGCCAGCGGCTCGATCGTCTCGGCGAAGAAGCGCCGCAGCTCGCCGGGATCCTCGCTCATCGCCGGCAGCAGCAGGCGGTAGGCGCCGGTGTCCTCGAAGGCGAGCAGCGGCCGGCCCTCGGCTTCGCCGACGTTGACCGCGAGCCGCGCCTCGTTGCCGGCGCGGTAGAGGTCGACGGGATCGGCGACGCGGCGGCTGGCGCCGATCGTCAGGTGGAAGCCGGCGAGCGCGTCCTCGAGCTCGCGCGCGAGCCCGGCGCCGGCGCGCCGCAGGCGCTCCTCGCTCTCGGCGGGGACGATCACCGCGATCTCCGTCGCCGCCTCGTCCTCCTCGACGGCGGCGAGCGCGCCCGGGGCGAGCGAGCGCAGCGTGCGCATCGCCAGGGTGAGCACGCGCCCGCGCCACTCTCCGGTCTGCGCCGTGCGCGGGGCGACGCGCAGGACGAACGCCCCGGCGCCCTTCTCCAGGTCGGTGCCCAGCTCGGCGGCGCGGGCGACGATGTCGCCGCGGTCGGTCACCTGGCGCGCGAGCACGGCCGCGACGAAGCCGCCCGCCACCTCCTCGCTCTGCCATTCCGGCGCCCGCGAGCGCTCCAGCTCCAGGGCCAGGAGCGTCGTCACCATGCGCGCGATCGCCGCGTCGGGCGCCGCCTTGGCGCGGTAGCGCAGCTCGCCGACCACCGCGTCGGCGACCCGCAGCTCGACCGTCGTCACCCGCTCGCCGCCGGCCAGCAGCTTCTCCTCCTGGTCGGGGGAGGCGCCGGCCACCGCCAGCACCGCCCCCGAGCGCTCGATCAGCGCGACGCTGGCGTCCAGCACGCGCGCCGCCGCCCGCGCCACCGCGGGCAGCCCGGCGCCGCTCTCGACCGCCTCGGAGAGGGCGTCGAGGATCTTCGTGTCATCCGACAACTTCGGCAATGTCGTTGTAGTAGTAGACGACGGCGAGACCGACCACGACGCCGGTGACGACGAGGGCGGCGAGGACTATGAGCGAGAGGAAGCCGGCGGCGGCCTTCTCCCAGATGCGGCCGTAGGAGCCGATCGCGGGGACGAAGATCAGGGCGACGAAGGCGACCAGGCTGACCAGCCCCGCCGCGCCGAAGAGCAGGTACTCATTTTCGATCTTCTGCAGGGCGAGCGGCAGGAGCGGCATCGTGGTCCCCATTCTGCCGCACCGTGCTGATGACCAGTGCCACCGCGGCGCAGAACGAGAAGCCCGCGGCGCCCAGCGCCCAGCCGGCGTTGACGTCGCTCATGTAGTGGACGCCGAGGTAGACGCGGGTCAGGCCGACGAGCGCGGTGAGCGCGATGCCGGAGACGACGACCAGCGCGCCGCGCGCCATCCCCGGCCGCAGCCGCATCACGATCGTCACCGCGAGCCAGACGTAGAAGGTCGAGTAGGCGGTGTGGCCGCTGGGGAACGAGGAGTCCCGGTAGCCGGTGAGAGCGCCCTCGGGGCGCGGCCGGTCGACGGCGCTCTTCAGCTCGTGCGCACCGACGATCGCGATCAGCATGCCGGCGACGAGCACCCCGAGCTCGGCCCAGCGCCGCCGCGCGGCGAGCGCCGCCGCCGCGATCGCGGCCAGCGACCAGACGACGGCGGCCGAGCCGAGGTCGGTCAGCGCCTTGGCGGCGTCGACCAGCCATTCGGTGCGCAGCTTCGCGACGATTTCCATCGCGGTCACGTCCCCCGGCGTCGGCCCCGGGTCGGCGCTGACGATCACCGTGTAGGCGACGAGCACGAAGGCGGCGACGGCCAGGGTCGCCATCAGCGAGGTGAATTCCAGCCCGAAGCTGCCCCCCGGCGTCACCCGGTCCCAGAGGAAGCGCAGCTGCGGCTGGAAGCGGCGTGCCAGGCGCAGCTGCCAGGCGGTCGCGCGGTGCCGCTCCATCCATGCCACCGCGGCGCGCCGGTTCGCCGCGACCCGGAAGTTGCGCACCAGCAGCACGCTGCCGACCACGACGACGATCAGCGTCCCCAGCAGGAAGGCGCCGCGCCCCGCGTACTTCGCCGCGGTGTCGATGCTGCGCGAGAAGAAGTAGCCGATCAGGATGTGGGCGGTCGCCCAGAGCCCGGTGCCGAGGATGCTGTAGGGGACGAAGGCGCGGTAGCGCATGCCCGAGCTGCCGGCGATGAACGGGGCGAAGGCGCGCACCAGGCTGACGAAGCGGCCGATGAAGATCGTCTTGCCGCCGTGGCGGCCGAAGTAGTCCTCGACTTTCTCGAACCGCTCATGGCCGATCCCGAAGCGCGGCCCGTGCAGCATCACGAACTCGCGGCCGAGCCGGCGGCCGAGGAAGAAGCTGGTCGTGTCGCCCAGCCAGGCGGCGAACCAGGCGATCGCGATCAGCAGGTAGACGTCGATCGCGCCCTGGCCGGCGACCGCGCCGCCGAGCAGCATCACCGTCTCGCCGGGGACGACGAGGCCGACGAAGGCGCCGGTCTCGGCGAAGGCGAAGACGCCGACCAGCAGGTAGGTCCAGGCGCCGAGCGCGTTGGAGACGTCTTCCAGCAGCCCCTGCAGTTCGTCGTGCGGGATCACCCGGCTGAGCAGGTAGTAGCCGGCGCCGACCGCGGCGACGATCAGGGCGATGAAGAGGCGGCGCCGCCGCTTGTCCTCGGGGAGCGCGAGTTTCACGGCGCCGCCCGGCCGGCCTCGCAGGCGATCGCGTCCTCGCGCCCGAGCGCCTCGGCGGCGCGCTGCGCCGCGGCCAGGTCGGAGAAGAGGCCGACGACGGTCGGGCCGGATCCCGCCAGCAGCGCCTTCCGCGCCTCGCTGCGGCGCAGCGCCTGCAGCGTGGCGCCGATCTCCGGCCGCAGCGAGATCGCCGCCGGCTCGAGGTCGTTGACCAGCAGGTCGAGGTAATGGAAAGGGGGCGCGCCGCCCGCGGCCGCCGCGCGCAGCTGCACGGTCACCCCTTCGAGCTCCGGCTCGCTCCGCCCGAGGCCGAGCCGATCCGCCTCTGCGAAGACCTCGGCCGTGCTCAAGCCGCCGCCGTGCGAGAGCAGCAGGACGGCATGGGGCGGCGGTGCGGGCAGCGGCTCGATCCGCTCGCCGGCCCCCCGCACGAGCGCCATCGCCGGCCGCAGCTGCGAGGGCACGTCGGCGCCCAGCTTGGCGGCGATCCGGGCGAGGTCCGCGCGTGGCACCGGTGGCGCGTTTCTCTCGGATGGCGAGACGAACTCGCCAGCCGCCAGCCGCAGCACCGCGGCGGCGTCGGCGCTGCCGCCGCCCAGCCCGGCCGCGACCGGGATCCGCTTCTCGATCCGCAGCCGCAGCGGCGGCCCCCGCCATCCCTGCTCGCGCAGCGCCGCCAGCGCCCGCGCCGCGAGGTTCTCGCCCGCGACGCCGGGGCAGAGGACCTCGTCGCCGCGGCCATCGGGGAGCTGCGTGACCTCGATCGCGTCGTTCAGCGCAAGCGGCTCGAACAGCGACACGAGCTCGTGCAGGCCGTCGGCGCGGCGCGGGCCGAGGTAGAGGCAGAGGTTGAGCTTGGCGGGGGCGACGAGTCGCATCGGCGGGAGGGTCGAGGCCCCTGTCTAGAGCATCTCGCGGCGGCTCGCCGCCCAGTCCGCCGTCCGCCAGGGCATGCCGTGGGCCAGCTCGACGTACTCGCCGGGCCTGATTTCCTCCGGTCGCGCGTCGAGCCGCAGCCCCAGCTCGCGCATCATCGAGCGCGCCCGACCGAGCACGCCCGGCTGGGCTTCGGAGAGCGAGGTGGTCAGCTTCTTGCGCCGGTGGGCGAAGGCGGTGCGCACGAGGTCGCGCGTGACCACGTCGGCGGCGGGGGCCGCGCGACGCAGCTCGATCACCATCGAGTCGACGCGGGGCGGCGGCCGGAAGACCGAGCGGTTGACCGCGCGCAGCGTCTTCGTGTCGCAGGCGATCTGCACGAGCACGCTCGGGATGCCGTACTCGCGCCGGTTGTGGGCCGAGCGCAGCCGCTCGGCGATCTCGCGCTGCACCATGACGGTCCAGCGTTCGACCGCGGGCAGCTGCTCGATCGTGCGCAGAATCAGCGGCGTCGCGATCGAGTAGGGCAGGTTCGAGACGACGCGGGTCGGCGCCGGGTCGAAGGCGGACAGGTCCAGCTTCAGGGCGTCGCCCCAGTGCAGATCGACGTTGGGCAGCGCCGCGACCTCGGCCAGCGCCGGCTCGAGCCGGCGGTCGAGCTCGACCGTGTGCACGTGGGCGGCGGCCCCGGCGAGGCGTTCGGTCAGCGGCCCTTCGCCGGCGCCGACCTCGAGCACGACGTCCTCGGGCTCGAGCTCCGCGTCGCGCACGATCGCGTCGAGCAGATTGGTGTCGACGAGGAAGTTCTGCCCGAGCCGGACCACGCCCGCCTCACCAGCCGAAGAGCGCCCGCCCGTTGGCCTCGACGATCGCCTCCAGCTCCTCGTAAGCGATCCCGCGCGCCGCGGCGACGACGCGGGCGGTGTCGACGACGCGGGCGGGCTCGTTGGGCTTGCCGCGCACGGTCTGCGGGGCGAGGTATGGGGCGTCGGTCTCGACCAGGAGCAGCTCGGCGGGAAGCTGCGCGGCGGCCTCGCGCAGGGCGTCGGAGGCGGGATAGGTGGTGTGGCCGGCAAAGGAGCAGTACCAGCCGCGCTCGGCGGCGTCGGCGGCGCGCCAGGGAGCGGAGAAGCAGTGCAGGATCACCGGCGTGTCGCCGGCCCGCGCGTCGAGCAGCGCGAAGATCTCGTCGATCGCCGCGGTCTCGCCGTCCTTGTCGCGACCGTGGATGACGATCGGCAGGCCGTGCTCGCGGGCGATCGCCAGCTGTGCCTCGAAGGCGCGCCGCTGGTCGGCGGGCGGGGCCGTGTCGCGGTAGTAGTCGATCCCGGTCTCGCCGATCGCCCGCACCTTCTCGTGCGCGGCGAGCGCGGCGATCCGCTGCGCTTCGGCGTCGTCGAACCCGGTCGCCTCGGTCGGGTGGCGGCCGACGCTGGCGAAGACCGCCTCGTGGCGCTCGGCGGCGGCGATCGCGGCCTCGTTCCGGTCGTCGCCGAGGCCGACGTTGAGCATCCGCTCGACGCCCGCGGCGAGCGCCGCCTCGACCAGCTCGCGCTCGGGCCGCTCGCAGAGGAACAGATGGGTATGCGAATCGATCATGACCGGGTTCCCAGCCTATCCTCGTTAGCCTGCTCTGTAGATGCCAGACCGCGATTACATAGCCGCGACCAGAGACCGCGTCGTCGTCTTCGACGGCGGGATGGGGGCCACCCTCGAGCAGTTCGACCTCAGCCAGGCCGATTACGGCGGGCTGGAGGGCAAATGCCACGAGGCGCTGGTGCTCAACCGCCCCGACGTGATCGAGGGCGTCCACGCCTCGATGCTCGAGGCGGGCGCCGAGGTGGTCGAGACCGACAGCTTCCAGGGCTCGCGGCTGAAGCTCGAAGAGTGGGGGCTCGGCGAGGAGACCCCCGAGGTCAACCGCAGGGCGGCGGAGATCGCCCGCAAGGCGGCGGGCGAGGAGCGCTTCGTCGCCGGCTCGATCGGGCCGACCGGCTTCCTGCCCGCGTCAGACGACCCGACCCTGGGCGACATCTCCTTCGGCCGCCTGGTCGAGGTCTTCGCCGAGCAGGCGCGCGGCCTGGTCGAAGGCGGCGCCGACCTGATCATGATCGAGACCGCGCAGGACATCCTCGAGGTCAAGGCGGCGATCTTCGGCGCCCGCGAGGCGTTCGCGGAGACCGGCCGCGCGCTGCCGATCCAGTGCAGCGTCTCGCTGCTGCCGCAGGGCGGCAAGATGCTGCTCGGCACCGACGTGCAGGCGGTGCTGACGACGCTCGGCGCGCTCGACGTCGACGTGATCGGGCTCAACTGCTCGACCGGGCCGGAGGACATGCGCGAGGCGATCCGCTACCTCGGCGAGGCCTCGCCGCTGCCGGTGCATTGCATTCCCAACGCCGGCCTGCCGCTGCAGGGGCCCGACGGCGAGACGATCTTCCCCGAACAGCCCGAGCCGCTGGCCG
>DASSBJ010000099.1:0-8666 GCA_035698885.1 Solirubrobacterales bacterium | reverse complement strand
CGCTCGCCGGTGAGCACCAGCAGCTCCTTGGCGTTGCGGCGCTGCGCCTCGTCCAGCTTGCGTTCGACCGCCTCGGGCGGGTGGATATGAGCCTGTCGCGTCGCGAAGGCGCAGTACTTGCAGTAGCACTGGCAGGTGCGGGAGAGCGAGAGGGTGTAGTTCCGCGAGAAGGTGACCCGGCGCACATCGCCCAAGCTACCGCAGGCATGCCGCCGCCGGGCCACGGGGGCCCGGCGGCGGTGCGACTAGAGGATCGCGGCGGCGCTCAGGCGACGCTGCCGGCGCCCGGCTTGGGCGCCGCCGGCGCCTTGACCCGCTCCGGCGGTTCGGTCGGCGCCGGGCCGCCCGGCTCGAGCACGAAGCGGTAGACCGCGGCGGCGAGCAGCGCGCCGACGATCGGGCCGACCAGGTAGGGCCAGACGCCGCCCCACTCGTTGCCGACCAATGCCGGGCCGAACCAGCGGGCCGGGTTGAAGGCGCCGCCGTCGAGCGGACCGCCGACCATGACGATGAAGCCCAGCGTCGTGCCGATCGCCAGCGGCGCCCAGTCCTTGACGCTCTTGCGCGAGTAGACCGCGGCGAGGATCACCAGCACCAGGCAGAAGGTGCCGACCGCCTCGACGATCGAGCCCTGGAAATTGCCCCCCAGCAGGCCGCTGACCTGCACGGCGCCGTAGTGGGTCGCGCGCCCCTCGTCGAGCAGCAGCCCCTTGGCCAGCAGCGCGCCGAGCACGCCGCCGGAGAGCTGGGCGAGCATGTAGATCACCGCGTCGACCGGCGCGATCCGCCTGATCGCCGCCGCCGCCAGGGTCACGGCCGGGTTGAAGTGGCCGCCGCTCGCCACGCCGAACATCACGATCAGCCCGAACAGCAAGAACGCGTGGACGAGGCCGACAACCGCAAAGTCGGAGCCGAACTGCGCCTGATTCCCCGTCGCCACGAACAGAATGACCACGCTGCTGACGAAGAACACCAGCAGGAAAGTGCCGATCAGCTCGGCGAGATATGCCGAAAGTCCTCGTGACTCCACTGAGTTACGCCTCCTCTAGTCCCGTTCCCAGAAACCTGGATTCCGGGGCGGCAGTCTATCCGGAACAGGGATCGAATAGTTTTCCCTTTCGAATGAGACGGGTTGTCGCGCTGCTGGCGGCCGCCCTGTCGCTCGCCGGCGCGGCCGGCTGCGGCGGTGGCGGCGCTGAACCGGGCGCGCCGCAGGGCGCGACGCTCGTGCTCGATTTCGTGCCCAACGCGGTGCACTCGGGGATCTACGCCGCGCGGCGCCAGGGCTACTACCGCGAAGCCGGAATCGAGCTGACGATCCGCCAGCCGGGCGCATCGACCGACGCGCCGAAGCTGCTCGCCTCCGGCCGCGCCGACTTCGCGATCCTCGACCTCCACGACCTCGGGATCGCCCGCGAGCGCGGCCTCGACGTGGTCGGCGCGATGCCGATCGTGCAGCGCCCGCTGGCCTCGCTGATCGCCCGCGCCGACGGCCCGGTGCGGCGCCCCCGCAAGCTCGAGGGGCGCACGGTCGGTGTCACCGGCCTGCCCTCCGACGAAGCGGTCGTCGACTCCGAGGTCAGCGCCGACGGCGGCGACCCCGCCCGCGTGCGCCGCGTGACGATCGGCTTCGACGCCGTCGCCTCGCTGGCCGCGGGCAAGGTCGACGCGGCGACCGGCTTCTGGAACGCCGAGGGCGTGGCGCTGCGGCGCCAGGGCGTCCCGGTGCGGATCTTCAAGCTCGACCGCTACGGCGCGCCGCCCTACCCCGAGCTGGTGCTGACCGCCTCGCGAGAGACGATCGAACGCGAACCGGGCCTCGTCGACTCGATGCTCGCGGCGACCGGCGAAGGCTACGAATTCGTCACCGCGCACCCGCGGCGCGGCCTCGACGACCTGCTGGCCGAGGTCCCGGGCCTCGACCGCGGCGACCAGGCGGCCCAGCTGCGGGCCCTGCTCCCCGACCTGAAGCCGGCGCCCTTCGACCCCGCGGTGCTGCGCGAATGGGCCGCCTGGGACCTCGAGCACGGCCTGCTGAAGCGGCCGCTGGATGTGGACGCGGCCTTCCGAGATACGCTTGGCTCGTGAGCTTGGCGAGCGACTTCAGGCGGGTGCTCGATTCGCTTCCACCCGACTGGACGGATCTGGAGGTGGATCTGCGGATCGACGACGAGAGCCGCTACGTCGACACGGCGGTGGCGCTGAGCCAGGTCAACGCCCAGCCCTACTCGGAAGCCGACTGGGACTGGCGTCTGCTGGTCGCCCACAGCTTCGGCCACGCCGCCGCGGCCGAGAGCGTCGCCGGGGTCCTGGAGAAGCTCGACGCGGAAGGCGCCACCGGCGATCTGCAGGTGCGCGAGGTGCGCGAGGGACGTTCCGAGGTCGTGCAGATGTGGGGCCGCCCGGAGAGCGTGCGCGAGGAGTTCCGCCAGCGCCGCGCGATCTAGTGGCTCGCGTCGTCGCCGTCGCGCCGGACCTGCTGCTCGGCAGCAAGATCGAAGCGATGCTTTCGGCGGCGGGCCACGAGGTGACGCTTGCGCCCGCCCTGGCTGAAGCTCCCCTCGACGGGGCAGACCTGCTCGTCGCCGACCTGGACACCGAGAACCCGGAAGCTCTCGTGGGCCTCGGCATCCCCGTCCTCGGCTACTACTCCCACGTCAACGTCGAGACCAAGCAGGCCGCCGACGCGGCCGGCATCGACACCGTCGTACCGCGGTCTCGCCTGGCCCGCGAACTTCCACAGCTGGTCTCTGGTCTTCTCCCATAGGGAAATCGTCCGTAGGTCACTTTCAAAATCAGCGCGAGACCGGGGAGGCCTCATCCGGGCCGCGATGATTTTGAAAGGGGCCTACAAAAACAGGTCGGCGATCAGGAAGACGTTGAGGGCGATGATCAGCGCCGCGAGCGTCGCCGCGATCGCGGTCAGCCAGCCGGGGTTCGCCAGGGGGCCCATGACGTCGCGGCGCCGCGCCAGCATCAGCAGCGGCACCAGGGCGAAGGGGATGCCGAAGGAGAGGACCACCTGGCTGAGCACCAGCGCGTCGGTCGGGTTGAAGCCGATGGCGAGCACCAGCAGCGCCGGCGCCAGGGTGATCGAGCGGCGCAGGAAGAGCGGGATCGAGCGGCGGATGAAGCCCTGCATCACCACCTGGCCGGCCATCGTGCCGACCGAGGAGGAAGCGAAGCCGGAAGCGAGCAGGGCGACGCCGAAGATCGTCGCGGCGTTGCCGGAGACGAGCGTTTCGAGACCGTCGAAGGCGCCTTCGATCGAGTCGATCCCGGTCAGGCCGCCGGCGTGGAAGAGCGCCGCGGCGACGATCATCATCGAGATGTTGACCAGCCCGGCGAGCGAGAGGGCGATCACCACGTCGACCTTCTCGAAGCCGAGGATGCGCTTCCGCTCGGCGTCGTCGCGGCCGACGATCCGCCGCTGGGTCAGCGCCGAGTGCAGGTAGACGACGTGCGGCATCACCGTCGCGCCGATGATCCCGGTGGCCAGCAGGATGCTCTCGCTGCCCGAGAAGCCGGGCAGGACGAGGTGCTTGGCGACTTCGCCGGCGTCCGGCTTGGCGTGGAAGAGCTCGATCACGAAGGAAGCGACGACGACGCCGACCAGCGCCGTGATCCCCGCCTCGAGGCGGCGGAAGCCCATCTGCTGCAGGGCGAGGATCGCGAAGGCGCCGGCGCCGGCGATCAGCCCGGCGGGGAAGAGCGGGATGCCGAACAGCAGGTTGAGCCCGAGCGCGGCGCCGACCACCTCGGCGATGTCGGTCGCCATCGCGACCACCTCGGCCTGCAGCCAGAGGCCGATCGAGACGCGGCGCGAGAAGGTCTCGCGGCAGAGCTCGGCGAGGTTGCGCCCGGTGGCGATGCCGAGCTTCGCCGATTGCGTCTGCACCAGCATCGCGATCAGGTTGGCGGCCAGCACGACCCAGAGCAGCAGGTAGCCGAACCTGGCGCCGCCGGCGATGTTGGTGGCGAAGTTGCCGGGGTCGATGTAGGCGACGGCGGCGACGAAGGCCGGCCCGAGGAAGGGCCAGACGCGGCGCATCCCGTGCGAACGGCCCTCGAGCGAGCGGCGCGCCGCCAGCGCCACCGCGGCCTCCCCCGGCAGCACGTCCTCGACCGTGGGGGCCTTCTCGACCAGCGGCAGCTCCTCGGGCAGCTTCATCGCGGGTCGGGCGGCGGCCGCAGGTCGGGGCCGGGGATCGGCATCCCGTGCGGGTCGTGGCTCGGCTCGCCGAGCTTGGCGGCGATCAGCTCCTCCAGCTGCTCGGAGATGTGGTGCTCGAGCACCTCGGCCTCGGCGTGGACCATGTCGTCGGGCATGCCCAGCGCCTCCGAGAGGTAGGCCTCGATCAGGCGGTGGTGGCGGACCACCTCGAGCGCGACCTTCTCCCCGGCCGGGGTCAGCGTCGCCCCCCGGTAGGGCAGGTACTCGACCAGGCCGAGCCCGTCGAGCTTCTGCAGCATCGCGGTCGCGGTCGCCGGCGTGACGCCGAGCCGCTCCGCCACCTCGCCGTTCAGCACCGGCCCGGCGCGGTCGCGCGAGAGCGCGTAGACCGCCTTCGCGTAGTCCTCGATCGCCTCGGAAGGTTTAGACATGCCTAAAAGAGTTTGACAGATCTAAAAGACGCACTCCCCGCGCGCCTGGGACGCCCTCCTACAATCGGTGCATGAGCGACGCGATCGCGGTCGAGCTCGACGCCCAGTACAGGCAGCTGCGCGAGGAGTGCGGCCTGCTCGAGCGCTCCGAGCGCGGCAAGCTGATCGTCAGCGGCCCGGAGGCGGCCGAGTACCTGCAGGGGCAGCTGACCAACGACGTCGAGGCGCTGGCGCCCGGCGAGGGCCAGTACGCGGCGCTGCTCGACCGCAAGGGCCACATGCAGGCCGACATGCGCGTGCTGCGCACGGCGGATGAGGACTTCTGGATCGACACCGAGGCGAGCGCGCTGGAGGCCGCGCGGCGCCACCTCGAGATGTACAAGGTCGGCCGCGAGGTCAGCGTCGCCGACGTCAGCGGCGAGCGGGCGATCCTCTCGCTGATCGGGCCGCGCAGCGTCGAGGTCGCCGGCACGGCGGCGTTGCCGGAGTTCGCCTGCGAGCCGACCGAGATCGCGGGCGTCGAGTGCCTCGCCGTGGGGACCGGCGCCGGGATCGATCTGATCGCCAAGGCTGCCGGCGCGGCGAAGCTGCGCGAGGCGCTGCTCGCCGCCGGCGCGGCCGAGGTCGGCGCCGAGGCGGCCGAGGTGCTGCGGATCGAGGCCGGCACGCCGCGCTTCGGCGCCGAGATGAGCGCCGAGACGATGCCGGCCGAGGCCGGCATCGTCGAGCGCGCCGTCAGCTTCACCAAGGGCTGCTACATCGGCCAGGAGCCGGTCGCCCGGCTCCATTACAAGGGGCGGCCGAACCGCCATCTGCGCGGGCTCGAGCTGAGCGCGCCGGCGAGCGTCGGCGAGGCCCTGCGCCTGGGCGAGAAGGAGGTTGGCAGGATCGGCAGCGCCGCCCTCTCCCCCGCCCGCGGGCCGATCGCGCTGGCGGTCGTCCGCCGCGAGGCCGAGCCCGGCAGCGAGCTCGCCGTAGGTGAAGATGGCGTTACGGCTCGCGTCGTCGACCTCCCGTTCGGCTAGATTCCGTCGCGATGGGGAGCAGACGGGTGAGTCCGCGCAGCGGGGCGCGTTTCTCGGCTATCGGCCGAGCAAGGCGCCCGAAGGCGGCCGTTGCCGTCCTGTCGCTCGTGCTCGGCGCGGGCGCCATGCTCGGCGCCGGCTGCGGGGCGGAAACCCACGTCAACGACCCACGCCCGCAGTCGCCGACCCGGGTCAGCGTCGCGGTCAGCGACGGCGCGGTGACGGTGCAGCCGCGGCGGATCGCGGTCGGGCCCGAACCGACCCAGCAGATTCCCCAGAACGCCCACGCGGGCCAGCCGCCGGTCCGCTCCCGCAGGCCGCTCAACGTCGTCTTCGTCGCCGCCAACCTGACCACCGTCGACTCCCACCTGCAGGTGCGCGGCGGCGGCAAGGACCTGACCTCGAAGCCGCTCTACGCCAACAACAACGTCGACATGCAGGCGATCCTGCCGACCGGCGTCTACCGCGTCAGCGCCGCCGACATCCCCAGCGCCAAGCCGGCGAAGCTGGTCGTCGGCCCGGTCCGCACGTCGTCCGAGAACGACGTCCTGCTGCCCTAGGCCGCTGCAAACCGGCGCATTTCGGGGTCCTCAGTCGTTCGGATCGGGTCACGCACTGATAGTGCGCTCCCCTCCCCTCACTCCCTGCGTCCCCCAAACTGCTTGGTTTTCGCGGCCTAAACACGTCTGGCGCCACCGTCAAGATCACGGCCGTGACCATCGCGCTTGCCATAGCCGTCGTCCTGCTCGCCGCCGGGCTGCTCTACGCGCTGCTCTCGCAGCGGCGCGAGCCGGCCGCGGAGGCTCCCGACCTCAAGCAGGCCGTTCAGGACGCGACCTCGAGGGCGATCGCCGACGCGATACCCGGATTCCTGCAGGCCAACGACGAGGCGCGCAAGGTCGACGTGAAGGCCGCCGAGGCGGCGCTCGACAAGCGCCAAGCCGAGATCAAGGCGCTCACGGAGCGGATCGCGACGGGCCAGGAGAAGATCGAGAAAGAGGTGCAGCGACGAGGCGAGACCGATCTGCAGACGCGCACCCTGCTCGAGCAGATGGGGCAGACGGTCGGCAGCCTGAACTCGGAGACGGCGGGCCTGAAGAAGGCGCTGCGCCAGCCGCAGACCCGCGGCCAGTGGGGCGAGCTGCAGCTGCGCCGTTGCGTCGAGATCGCCGGCATGACCGAGCACGTCGACTTCGAGCTGCAGGAGACGATCGCGACCGAAGACGGGCGGCTGCGACCGGACGCCCGCTTCCTGCTGCCGGAGGGGCGCGCCTTCGTCGCCGACTCCAAGGTCCCGCTCGACGCCTTTCTCGACGCCCAGGAGGCAGAGGTCGAAGCCGAGCGGACGGTGCAGCTTCAGCGGCACGCGCGGCAGGCGCGCGAGCACGTCCGCAGCCTCAGCTCCAAGGACTACCAGGGCCAGTTCAAGCCCGGTGAGATGCCGGACCTCGTGCTCTGCTTCATTCCCAACGAGCCCGCGATGCACGCCGCCTTCGCCGCCGACCCGTCGCTCTTCGACTACGCCCTGGAGCGCAATGTGCTCGTGGTCAGCCCGACCTCGCTGATCGGCCTGCTGCGGACGATGGAGCTCGGCTGGCGCCAGGAGCGGATGGTCGCCGAGGCGGCCGAGATCGCCGAGGCCGCCGGCACCCTGCACGCCCGCTTCTCGAAGTTCCTCAGCGACTTCGACAAGGTCGGCCGCGGGCTGACCTCGGCGGCCTCCGCCTATGACTCGGCTGTCGGCTCGATGGAGCGTCGCCTGCTGCCGCAGCTGCGCAAGGTCGAGGGGCTCGGCATCGCGCCGGGCAAGGAGATCGAGCCGCCCGAACCGGCCGAGATCGTCGTCCGGGCGATAACCGCGCCCGAGCTCGACCAGTCCGAGACCCCCGCGCTCGACTAGGACCGGCGCCTCTCATCTAGGATTCGGCGCGCCCGCAAACGACCGGTTGGAGGAAGGTTTTGGCAGTCGACACGAGCGCAGTCGCGAAGTTGGACGTGGAGCCCGGGACGCTGCCGGAGACGATGGCCGCGTGGGTGATCCGCGAGGAGCGCCAAGGGGAGCCGACCGACGCCTTCCAGCTCGAGCAGATCGAGGTGCCCGAGCCGGGCGCCTTCGAGGTGATCGTGCGGGTGATGGCCGCCGGGGTCAACTTCAACAACGTCTGGGCGGCGCTTGGCGAGCCGGTCTCGGTCTTCCCCTACGGCGACCACCCCGAGTTCGGCCACCACATCGGCGGCTCCGACGCCTCGGGGATCGTCTGGAAGGTCGGCGAGGGCGTCACCCGCTGGAAGCCCGGCGACGAGGTCGTGGTCCACTGCAACCAGGCCTCCTACGAGGATGTCGAGGTACACGGTCTCGACCCGATGGCGGCGCCGAGCCAGAGGATCTGGGGCTACGAGACGACCTGGGGATCCTTCGCCCAGTTCACCAAGGTGCAGGCGCAGCAGCTCCTCCCCCGCCCCCAGAACCTCTCCTGGGTCGATTCCTCGGCCTACGGCCTCACCTACTTCACCGCCTACCGGATGCTGATGGACCAGTGCAAGCTGCAGCCCGGCCACAACGTCCTGATCTGGGGCGCCGCCGGTGGGCTGGGCGTCTTCGCCGTACAGCTCTGCAAGGCGGCGGGCGCCAACGCCGTCGGCGTGGTCAGCTCCGACGAGAAGGGCGAGCTCGTCAAGGAGCTGGGCGCGGTCGGCTACATCAACCGAGCCGAGTTCGGCGAGATGATGCGAACCGACGAGAACCTCGCCGACCCGGCCGCGGACAAGGAGCGCTTCAAGGCTTCGCGCGGTTTCGCCAAGCGGGTCAAAGAGATCCTCGGCGACGCGCCCGACATCGTCTTCGAGCACGTCGGCCGGGCGACCTTCCCGACCTCGGTCTTCACCGTCAAGCCATTCGGCAAAGTCGTCATCTGCGGCGCCACCTCGGGCTACCAGCTCGACTTCGACGTGCGCTACCTGTGGATGAAGCAGAAGCAGATCATCGGCTCCCACTTCGCCAACGCCTACGAGTGCATGCGCGCCAACCAGCTGATG
>DASSBJ010000098.1:0-15380 GCA_035698885.1 Solirubrobacterales bacterium | reverse complement strand
GTGATCCTCGCCGCCGGCGCGGTGATGGTCGCCGTCTTCTTCACCTTCGCCCTCTCGGGGCCGCTGCCGCCCAAGGAGATGGGCGTGATCCTCGGGGTCGCCGTGCTGCTCGACGCCTTCCTCGTGCGGCTGACCCTGCTGCCGGTCTTCCTGCGGTTGGCGGGGCCGGCGGCCTGGTACCTGCCGCGACCGCTGAAGCGGCTGCTGCCCGACGTCCGCTTCGGACACCGGGGCTAGTCGGAGAGCTCCACCTTTTCGATCGTCTGATCCTCGACCGGCCGATCGCCGGCGCCGGTCTCGGTCTTCTCGATCGCGTCGACCGTCTCCATCCCCGAGCTGACGGCGCCGAAGACGGTGTGCTTGCCGTCGAGCCACGGCGCCGCCTCGGTCGTGACGATGAAGAACTGGGAGCCGTTGGTGTCGGGACCGGCGTTGGCCATCGCCAGCGCCCCGCGGACGATCTTGTGGTCGTTGATCTCGTCCTCGAAGGTGTAGCCGGGGCCGCCGCGACCGGTGCCCTCCGGGCAGCCGCCCTGGATCATGAAGTCGGCGATCACCCGGTGGAAGACCAGCCCGTCGTAGAAGCCGTCGGCGGCGAGCTTGCGAAAGTTCTCGACCGTCTTCGGGGCGTCGGAGTCGTGCAGCTCGAGCACGATCTCCCCAGCATTGGTGTGCAGCGTGGCCTGTGACATTGAAGCCACCCTATCCGAGCGCCGCTGTGAACCTTTGTCGTCCTATAGCACGTAAAAAGTCCACAGCGGCGACGTCAGTCAACCCGTGACCTTCACGAGCACGGGCCGCGAGGCGCCGGGCGCGTAGGGCCAGCGCTCCTCGGCCAGGACGACGGCGCGCAGGCGGATCCTGGCGGTGCCTGAGATGTAGCGGAAGCGGTAACGGGCGTGGAAGCGGCCGCTGTGGTCGCTGCGGGTGACGAGGATCGGCCGCCAGACGCGGGCCTCGTTCTCGTAGTACTGGATCGCGACCAGCTTGCCGCGGCGCGGCAGCGGCGCCCCGCGCGCCCGCACCCGGCCCCAGAGCCGCAGCGAGTGTCCCGTGCGCAGGCTGCGCGGGGCGGCGCTCAAGGTGACGGCGCTGCGCACCCGCAGCGCCAGCCCCGGGCGGCGCGCCCGCGCAAGGCCCGGCCCGCCGCGGTAGGCGACCGTGACGCGGCGCGAGGGCCCGGCCGGCAGCGCCAGGCGGAAGCCGCCGTGGCGGCCCGTCCGCACGGTCGCCACGCGGCGCCGCATCAGCGCGCCGTGCGAGGGGCGGGAGACGACCCGCAGCCGGCGGCCGGCGAGGCCGGAGCCGTCGGCCCTGGACAGGCGCCCGCTGAGCAGAGCGCCGGCGCCGAACGGCACCGTCACCCGCCGCCCGCGGCGCCGGCGCCAGCGCAGGCTGGCGGACAGACTGGTTCTGGCCTTTGGCCGGCGGCGACCCGCCGGCGGCGGGGCGGGCGGCGGAGGGCTCAAAGCGATCGGCGGCGGCAGCTTGCGCAGGGCCATCTCGCCGCCGTCGTCGCGGCGCGTCGTGACGGCGGAGTTGCCGGCGGCGTCCCTCGCTTCCGCGCGCAGGAAGTAGACCCCAGGCTCGAGCTCCTCCGGGACGGGCGCGACGAGCCGCTCCGCCCCCGCCCCGCCTTCCAACATCGTCGGCAGCCGGGTCCAGCCCTCGGCGTCGGCCCGGCGGTAGAAGATCGCGCCGCCGGCCGGGCCCGAGTGCTCGTCGCGCACCGCGGCGCTTACCGCGTGCCGCAGCTCTCCCCCCGCCCGCTCGTCGAGCGGCTCGAAGGCGACGTGGGGCGGCACGTCGTCGAGCCTCAGCGGCAGCTCGACCGCCGTCCCGGGGTCGGAGTTGCCGGCCTCGTCGCGCAGCCAGAGGCGGAGCGAGTAGACGCCGGGGCCCGGCAGCGTGCGGTCCGCCAGCGTCGAGAGCCCGCGGCCGGCGGCGTACCGCACGCCGGTGTCGTACCCCGATGGCCCGGTGATCCGCCAGTAGGCGCCGGCGATCGGGCTCGCGTTCCCCTGGTCGGGATTCGTCCAGGTGACGTCGAAGTCGTCGACCCGGCGCCAGCTGTCGCCGCCGGCGAGCGCGAGGTTGCGGGGGTGGGTCGGGGGGCTGTTGTCGATCAGCACAGTGGTCGCGGGGAGGCAGGCGCTGTTGCCGGCGAAGTCGGTGGCGCAGCGCGCCAGGGAGTGGGGACCGTCGCTGAAGCTCCTCGTCTGCAACTCGATCTGTCCGGCGGCCCCGAGCGGGCAGGGCCGCATGCGCGTGGCCCGCCACTCGCCGTAGATCATCGCCTCCGCGCAGCGGTACTCGGTGAGGCCGACGCGGTCGCCGTCGAGCAGCGTTTCGCTGAAGCGCACGCCGCCGCCCGTGTCGCTGTCCCAGTAGTCGACGGACTGCTCCCCGCGCCGCCAACCGGCGGCGGCGAGCTCGCCGCCCGGGTCGCCGGGAACCGGCGCGACGCCGTCGAAGACGTCGATCGTCAGCGAGCTGATCGCCGACCACGAGCCGGGGTCGAGCGAGCACGACCTGTCGATGGCGCGCGCGCAGAGCAGCCGGTCCTCGATCGCCGGCGCCGGGATGCGGAACTCGGTGAAGAATTCGCGCTGCCTCATGTCGGTCGCGCTCGCGGTCAGCGCCGCGTCGAAGCCGCCGACCCCGTCGTCGGCCCCGAAGCGCTCCTCCATTCCGTCGTGCAGCGCCTGCCACCAGGTCCCCCAGACGCGCCTGATCCCGGCGCCGGCGGGCGCCTCCCAGCGCCAGCGGGCGAATCGCGTGCCGGAGACGGCGCCGCCCCCCTGCGTGAAGCTCTTCAGGCGCTCGGTCCCAAACCCGCATCCGTGCTCGTAGCCGAAGCTGGCGCCGCCGGTGTTGTCGGCCCAGGCGGCGTCGGCGTCGATGTTCCAGCCGCACTGAGCGACCCGGTAGTCCCCGGCGGTCGCCTCGCGCGCCGCCAGCAGCAGAAGAGCCAGCGCCAGCGCCACCCCCATCGCGATCATCCGTGCGATTCCCCCACGCGTACCCGGCATCGGCCCTCCTTCGCTCGCTTGCAGACGAGGGTCCAAGGGCGCAGCGGCGCGATCTCTCCCCCCTGCGGACGGATGTCCAATGCGTCGCTCTGCGAAAATGGCCGCATGCCACTACCGAGCCAGGAGCAAGTGACCGAGAAGCTGCGCGCCGTCATCGACCCCGAGCTGCGCCGCTCGATCGTCGAGCTGGGGATGGTCCGCTCGATCGAGATCAAGGAGAGCGGCCGGGTCGAGGTTGTCGTCTCGCTGACCACGGCGGGCTGCCCGATCCGCTCGCACTTCGAACAGGCGGTTGCCGGGCAGGTCTCCGAGCTCGACGGCGTGACCGAGGTCGCGGTCGGCTTCGACGTCCTCTCCGACCAGGAGAAGGGCCAGCTGCAGCAGACCCTCCGCCGCGGCAAGCTGCCGGAGGGCGCGCTCGCCCAGGTCAAGAACGTGATCTGCGTCGCCTCGGGCAAGGGCGGCGTCGGCAAGTCGACGATGACCGCCAACCTGGCCGCGGCGCTGACCGCCGAAGGCCACCCCGCCGGCGCCCTCGACTGCGACGTCTACGGCTACTCGATCCCGCGCATGCTCGGCGTCAACCGCAAGCCCGAGGTCAACGCCGAGCGCAAGATCCTGCCGCTGGAGGCGCCGAGCGGCGTCAAGGTGATGTCGATCGGATTCTTCGTCGAGGAGAACGCGGCCGTGGTCTGGCGCGGCCCGATGCTGCACAAGGCGATCCAGCAGTTCCTCGAGGACGTCGCCTGGGACGAGCTGGAGTACCTGCTGCTCGACCTGCCGCCGGGGACCGGCGACGTCTCGATGACGCTCTCACAGCTGCTGCCGCAGGCGAAGTTCGTGCTCGTCACGACCCCGCAGCCGGCGGCGCAGACGGTTGCCAAGCGGGCCGCCGACATGGCGCAGAAATTCGACCTCGAGCTGCTCGGGACGATCGAGAACATGTCCGGCTTCACCACGCCGGAGGGCGAGCGCTTCACGATTTTCGGCGAGGGCGGCGGCCAGCTGCTCGCCGACGAGCTCGACATCCCGCTGCTCGGCAAGGTGCCGCTCTCCGAGCCGCTGCGCGAGCACGCCGACAACGGCTCGCCGCTGGTCACCGCCGAGCCCGATTCGCCCGCCTCGCAGGCGATCCGCCAGGCCGCCCGCGGCATCGTCGCCGCGACGCCGCAGGAGCTACCCGTCCTGCAGGCGACCCCGACCCCCGCCGAAGCGCCGCCGGTCGGCGGCACCCCACTGCCGGTCGTTCAGTAGCCGGCGCGGCTCAGGCCGCGCTCTTGCTCTTGTAGTACTGGGCGTTGATCTCGGCGTATTTCGCCCACTCGCTGGGCAGCTGGTCCTCGGCGAAGCAGGCGTCGACCGGGCAGGCCTCGACGCAGGCATCGCAGTCGATGCACTCGTCGGGGTCGATGTAGAGCATCTCGACCGAGTCGTAGTCGGGCTCATCCGGGGTGGGATGGATGCAGTCCACCGGACAGACCTCGACGCACGAGTTGTCCTTCTGGCCAATGCACGGCTCGGCGATGACGTAGGTCATTCGAAGCTTTCTCCTGGGGGTCGGTCGTTTGCGTTGCCCGGCGGGTTTTTCGGCCCCCGCCAAGCGCGAACGGACATTTTAGGGATTACGCGAGCCGGTGCGGCGAGATCGGCGCGGGCGCCGCTGTCTCTAGGGTTTGAGCGATGCTGCTGCTGACGGGAGCCACGGGAAGCATCGGGTCGCGGCTGCTGCCGCTGCTGCTCGAGCGGGGCGAGGACGTGCGCTGCCTCGTGCGCGAGCCGCGGCGCCTCGGGGCGCACCGGGTCGACGTGCAGATCGCGCTCGGCGACCTCGGCGAGATGTCGGACCCCTACCTGGTGCGGCAGGCGCTGCGCGGGGTCGACACGGTGGTCCACCTGGCGGCGACGATCCGCGACCAGCCGCCGCACCGGATCGAGGAGCTGAACGGGCTGGCGACCGTGCGACTGCTGCGCGCCGCCGAGCGCAGCGGCGTGCGCCGCTTCGCCTTCTTCAGCGCGCTCGACGCGGCCGCCGCGCAGCGCACCCGCTTCTTCCGCGCCAAGTGGCTGGCCGAGCGCGCGATCGCTTCCTCGCCGCTGGAGACGACGGTCTTCGCCCCCTCGATCGTCTACGACCGCAGCGACCCCTGGGTGACGCTGCTGCGGCGCTTCTCCTTCCTGCCGGTGATGCCCGTCTCCGGCGCCGGGCGGGCGCGCTTCCAGCCGCTCTGGGCGGCGGACGCGGCGCGCTGCGTGGTCGCGGCGCTCGAACGCGACCCCGCCGGCGCGCGCGAACGCTACGAGCTGGCGGGCCCGGAGACACTGAGCTACGACGAGATGTCGGACCTGGTCAGCCGCGTCGCCGGGCGACCGCGGCCGCTCGTCCACCTGCCCCTGCCGCTGGTCCGCGCAGGCCTGATCGCACTCCGCAACGTCTTCGGCGAGGCCGTGTTCGCAACCTGGGAGGAGGCAGAGCTGATGGAGGTGTCGATGACCAGCGAACGTGGCAGCGCCGACGCGCAGGAGCTCGGCGTGGACCCGAGAAGGATGGAGGATGTTCTTGCGCAGGCTTAGCGGCAGGCTCGGCGCGGCAATGGCCGCTGTGCTCGTCCTGGCGGCATTTGCCGCGGCGCAGGCGACGGCCCTCAGCCTCGTGCCGCCGAAGCCGAGCGTCCTCTTCGGCGTCAGCGACAAGGGGACGACCGCCGACTACGAAGAATTCTCGACCCTGCTGAACAAGCACCCGGCGCTGCTGGAGACCTTCCACCCCTGGGGCAACAGCCTCAACAAGGCCTACGAACGCTGGCGCGAAACGTCGACGCGGCCGGTGCTCCACATCTCCACGGCCGACGACCAGACGCTGGCCGAGGTGATCACGCCCGAGCAGATCGCGCTCGGAGAGGGCGACGACTACCTGCTGCAGCTCAACCACTTCTTCTTCGCGCACGGCGTTCTCGCCTACATCCGACCGCTCGGCGAGCCCAACCGCTGCCTCAACGTGTGGTCGGCGGTCAACTGCGACGGCAGCCAGAAAGGCGGCGAACACACGACCGGCTGGTACAAGCAGGCCTTTCGCCGCATCGTGACGATCGTCGGTGGCGGCGGCACGCTCGACGAGATCAACGCGACCCTGGCGGGGATCGGCCTGCCGCCGGTCAACCGCACCAAGGGCCCGCCGCCGAGCGAACTGCCGGGGCCGCCGGTGAGCTTCATCTGGAGCCCGCTGCCGGGCGGCTCGCCGCGGGTCAAAGGCAACTTCCCCGGCAACTACTGGCCGGGCAGCCGCTGGGTCGACTGGGTCGGCACCGACTTCTACTCGCAGTATCCCGCCTGGAAGGACCTCAACCGCTTCTACCACGGCAAGTTCTGGCGCGGCAAGCCGTTCTCGATCTCCGAGTGGGCCGTCTACGGCAAGGACGAACCGCGCTTCGTCAAGCAGCTGGTGGCCTGGACGGCGAAGCGCCCTCGCGTGCGCATGTTCGTCTACTACGACGGCTTCGGCCCCGGCGAGAACCCCTACGACCTGCGCCTCTACCCGCGCACCGCCAACACCCTGCGCCTCAAGGCCCGCCGCCCCAACTTCCTCCAGAGCGTCGAATACAACGCCGGCGAACTCCCCCCGCTCCCGAAGAAGGAAAAGAAGAAATCTCAGTGACGCCGGGGGATTCGTCTCGGCGACTCAGCGTGCGCGGCTGACGAGCGCCGCGGCAAGCAGGGCAAGGACGCAAGAGGCCCGGATAGCAGCGCTATCCGGGCCTCTGAGGACGCCGCCCGGCGCAGCCCCGGCGCCGTCAGACGCGTGCGGGGAGGCGTCGAGCCGAATTCCCTGGCGTCGTTACATCATCCCGCCCATGTCCGGCATCCCGCCGCCGGGCATGCCGCCGCCGGCGCCGTCCTTCTCGGGCGGCTCGGCGATGATCGCCTCGGTGACGAGGATGTTCTTGGCGATCGAGGCGGCGTTCTGCAGCGCCGACCGGGTCACCATCGTCGGGTCGATCACGCCGGCCTTGATCAGGTCGCCGTACTCGCCCGTCGCCGCGTTGAGGCCTTCGCCCGCCTTCAGGCTGCGCACCTCGTTGACGACGACCGAGCCCTCGAGGCCCGAGTTCTCGGCGATCTGGCGCACCGGCTCCTCGAGCGAGCGGTGCACGATCCGCGCGCCCGTCGCCTCGTCGGGGTCGTCGAGCTTGTCGGGGTCGAGGTCGCTCTGCGCGTTCAGCAGCGCGACGCCACCGCCCGGCACGACTCCCTCCTCGAGCGCCGCACGGGTCGCCTGCAGGGCGTCCTCGACGCGGTGCTTTTTCTCCTTCATCTCGGTCTCGGTGGCGGCGCCGACCTTGACCACCGCGACACCGCCGGCCAGCTTGGCGAGGCGCTCCTGGAGCTTCTCGCGATCGAAGTCGGAGTCGGTGTTCTCGATCTCCTGCTTGATCTGGTTGATCCGGCCTTTGATGTCCTCGGCGTCGCCGGAGCCGTCGATGATCGTCGTCGTGTCCTTGGAGACGACGACGCGACGCGCCTTGCCGAGCTGCGAGAGCTGGGTGTTCTCGAGTTTGAGCCCCATCTCCTCGGTGATCACCTCACCGCCGGTGAGGATGCCGATGTCCTCGAGCATCCGCTTGCGGCGGTCGCCGAAGCCCGGCGCTTTGACCGCGACGCCGGTGAAGGTGCCGCGCAGCTTGTTGACCACCAGGGTCGCGAGGCATTCGCCCTCGACGTCCTCGGCGACGATCAGCAGCGGCTTGCCGCCCTGCATCACCTGCTCGAGCACCGGCAGGATCTCCCGCACGTTGCCGATTTTCTGGTTGGCAATCAGCACGTAGGGGTCCTCCAGCACCGCCTCCATGCGGTCCTGGTCGGTGACCATGTACGGGGAGATGTAGCCCTTGTCGAACTGCATCCCCTCGGTGAACTCCAGCTCCATGCCGAAGGTCTGGCCCTCCTCGACGTTGACCACGCCGTCTTTGCCGACTTTCTCGATCGCGTCGGCGATCACGTTGCCGATCTCGTCGTCGGCGGCGGAGATCGCGGCGACGCGGGCGATCTGCTCCTTGCCGGCCACCTCTTTGGACTGCTTGCCGCGCAGGTTGTCGACGACCTCGTCGACCGCCTTCTCGATCCCGCGGCGCAGCGCCAGCGGGTTGGCCCCGGCGGCGACGTTCTTGAGCCCCTGGCGGACGATCGTCTGCGCCAGCAGCGTCGCCGTCGTGGTGCCGTCGCCGGCCACGTCGTTGGTCGCCGTGGCGACCTCGCGGACGAGCTGGGCGCCCTGGTTCTCGAAGACGTCCTCGACCTCGACCTCGCGGGCGATCGTCACGCCGTCATTGGTGATCGTCGGCGCGCCGAACTTTTTGTCGAGCACGACGTAGCGCCCCTTCGGGCCGAGGGTGACCTTGACCGCGTCGGCGACCGTGTCGACGCCGGCCTGCAGCGCGCCCCTGGCCTCCTCCTTGTACTTCAGCTCCTTGTGAGCCATCTGGGTTTCCTTCCTCCTTGAGTGTCTCTAAGTCCTGTGTGGGCGGGCCCTAGCCGAGCTTGGCGAGGACGTCCGACTCGCGCAGCACGAGCAGGTCGTCGCCCTCGACCGTGACCTCGGTCCCGCCGTATTTCGAGTAGAGCACCTCGTCGCCCTCGCTCACGTCGAGCGGGCGGCGGTTGCCCTCGTCGTTTATCGCGCCGTCGCCGACGGCGACGACCTTGCCCTTCTGCGGCTTCTCTTTTGCCGTGTCGGGGAGGACGATGCCGCTCGCGGTCGTCTCCTCCTCCTCGATCGGCTTGACGATCAGCCGGTCCCCGAGGGGCTTCAGCTTCATCCGTGAACCTCCGTTGTCGGTGGTTGTTTACTGGTCATAAGTCGGAAAAACGAGCCTCGGAGCCGGTTTGCGCGGTCTCCGGGCGTTGGCACTCTACACAGGCGAGTGCCAACAGACGTAAAGATAGCGATATCGCTCAACCGCTGGCCAGCAGCCTGCAGCCGAGCAGCGCCGCGAGGCCCTCGCCGCCGCGGGCCATCACCCAGTCGTGGTTCCATTCGAAGACCGGGCGGGCGAGGGGAGCGAGCAGGTTCATCCAGGGCTTCGTCGTCGCCACGTCCCACTCGTAGAGCACCGCGGTCACCCCGTCGTCCTCGTAGAGCCGCCAGCGGCCGACGCCGTCGAGGCCGCCGACCGCGCGGCCCTCCATCAGGTGCGGCCGCTCGACCCGCGACGTCGTCACCTCGAACTCGATCCGGTAGGGCAGGAAGCTGCGCCAGACCATGCGCGAGACCGCACCCACGCGGTCGCCGTCGCCGGGATGGACTTCGTCCGCCGCCTCCACCCCGCGCCACCACTCCGGCCAGCGCTCCTGCGCGTAGATCGCCTCCCAGACGGGCTCACGAGGAGAGTCCAGCAACCACGTCGTGAGAAAGGAATAGCGGGCCATCGGCGTGCCCGGCGGGTCACCCAGGCCTAGTTGTGATGTGGGGTCTCCCCATTGCCGAAATGCGCGCCGGGTGGCTCGACGATCTGCGAGAAGCGGATCACGGTCACGATGTCGTCGGGGCCGACGGCGCGGCCGTAGATCTGTTCGAGGAACTTGATCTCGTCCTCGAGCCGCCGGAACTCCGGGTTGTCGTGCTCGATGTCGCGCGGCGAGAGGTCGCCGACCTTCTTCACCTCGACGTCGTCGATGCAGGCGGCGAAGATTTTCTCCCGCGGGCTGTGGCGGAAGCCGACGGTGATCCAGACGACCTGGCCGCGCTCGTACTTGCTCGTCTTGTCGCCGAGCCGGATCGTCGCCGTCTTGCGACCGCGCTTCAGCTGGTCGACGAAGACCGTCGAGTAGAAGTTGAGTACGTAGATCCCGCCCCGCATGGCGCTGCGAGAGTATCCGAAGCCGGGCGCGAACGGGCGCCGCGGAGCCCTGGACGTTTGGGCGGCCGCGGCCCCGACGCCCTGCGCGGCGGCGTCGAGCGGCTCGAGGGCTCGCCGGGCCCCGACACGCTGGTCGGCGGCCATCGCGACAGTCCGATCGGCCACGGCGGCCGCAACCGGCTGCGCTTCCGCCCGGTTCGCTAGTCGGGCGCGAAGCCCTCCTCGCCGACCAGCGGGACGAAGCGACAGGGGCCGATCTCCTCGCGCACCAGCTCGGCGCCGCGGCGGCGGAAGACGGTGAGCATGTCGGCGGACTCGCCGGCGATCGGGACGACGAGCCGGCCGCCGTCGGCGAGCTGGCCGAGCAGCGTGCGGGGCGGCGCCGGGGCGGTCGCGTGCACGGCGATCGCCTCGAACGGGGCGCGCTCCGGCAGGCCGCGGCTGCCGTCGCCGACCAGCAGCTCGACGTTGTCGACGCCGAGCCGGTCCAGGGCCGTCCGCGCTTCGCCGGCCAGCGACTCGTGGCGCTCGATGCCGATCACCCGCCGCGCGAGCCGCGCCAGCACCGCCGCCGAATAGCCCGAGCCGGCGCCGATCTCCAGCACCAGCTCCTCGCCGCGCAGCTCCAGCGCCTGGCAGATCGCGGCGACGATCCAGGGCTGGGAGATCGTCTGCCCGGCGCCGATCGGCAGCGCCGCGTCGGAGTAGGCGCGGCTGCGCGCCTGCGGCGGAACGAACTCCTCGCGCGGCACCTCCGCCATCGCCGCCAGCACCCGCTCGTCGCCGATCCCGCGCCGCCGCAGCTGCCGCTCGACCATCCTGCCCCGCAGCTTGTCGAAGTCGGCGGCGACGGCGGCTAGAAGATGTAGTTGCGCAGCTTGGACGGGTCCAGCACGGTGACCCGGCCCCGTCCGGGCCGCACGACGCCCGCCCGCTCGAGCTCGGCGAGGAAGCGGCTGACGCTCTCGCGCGAGGTCCCGGCGAGCTGCGCGAGGTCGGACTGGTTCATGCGGATCGTCACCTCGCCGCCCTCGCGCGAGCGCGCCTCCTCGGCGACGAGCTGCGAGAGCACGCCGGCGACCCGGCTGGGCACCGTCTGGAAGGACTGGCGCGAGATCCGCTCGTTGGCGGCGCGCAGGCGGCGCACCAGGGCGCCGATCAGCTTCACCGTGATCTCCGGGTGGCGGGCGAGCAGCGCGCGCACCTCGCCCGCCGGCAGCGCCAGGAGCTCGCCGTCGCCGAGCGCTTCGACGCTGGCCGAGCGGACCTCGCCGTCGAGCATCGCCAGCTCGCCGAAGATGTCGCCCGGCCCGAGCGTCGCCAGGGTGATCGCCCGCCCGTCGGAGTGCTCGCGGGTGACGCGGAAGCTGCCCGAGCGGACGATGTAGCAGGCGTCGGAGTGGTCGCCCTCGTGAAAGACCCGCGTCGCCGCCGGGAAGGAGCGCGGCACCGCGACGTGGGAGAAGCTCTCCAGCTCGCCGGGCTCGAGGTCGGCGAAAAGCGGCACGCTGCGCAGCAGCTGGACGGCGCTGACGCTCCCCCCCGGATCGGCCATGCGTTGATTATCGCGCGAGCGTTGATTATCGCGCGAGCGGGGCGTTTATCCACCTGAGGCGGTCAGCTTGCGTGGGCCGCGGCTGAAGCCGGCGCTGAGCAGCGCCTGCTCGTGGCCGGAGCCGATCACCGGCTCGCCGTCGAGCTTCTCGACGCCGAGCTTCGGCAGGCGGCCGGCGGCGACGGCGTCGGCGAGGGCCTGCATCGCCGCGGCGAGGTCGGCGTCGCTCAGCTCGAGCAGGCGGAGGACGCTGCGGCCGCCGCGCTCGACGTAGACGAGGGGCTCACCGTCGCGCAGCAGGACGTAGGCGCCCGGAGCGCGCGCCGGGCGGCGGCCCGACGGCGGCTTCGGCCAGGGCAGCGCGGCGCCGTAGGGGTTGGCCGGATCCGTCGCGGCGAGCAGCTGGAAGGAGCCGCCGGCTTCGGGCAGCGAGCGCAGGCGCTCGACCGCGCCCGGCAGGGCGAACTGGGCGCCGCCGAGCCCCTCGACGAAGTAGCCGCGGCGCGCGGTGCCGAGCAGCTCGAGGTTGCCGAGCTCGGCGTAGAGGGTCGAGAAGCCGCCGGGGATGCCTTCGGCGAGCACCGTCTCGCGGGTGACGATGCCGTAGCGCTCGAGCATCAGCTCGGCCTGGGCGCGCAGCTTCGCCCCCGGCCCCGGCGCGTCGGCGAGCAGCGGCGCGGTCAGCGACCATCGCCCCTGCACCGCGGAGCCGGCGCCGGAGCGGCGGCGGGCGAAGCGGCGGCCGCTGTGGCGTTTTTCTCTCGCTATGCGAGAGGAACTCGCCAGCGATCCATCGTCGGCGACGGCACGCAGGCGCGGCGCCCGCAGCGGGGCGAAGGCGTCGTTGGTCGCCTCGCCGCTCCAGGCGAGGTCCCAGAGGGCGTTGTGCAGCTCCTCGGCCGCGAAGTCGAGGTCGGCGAGCAGGTCGAGCCAGAAGGACGGCCCGGCGGCGAGGCGCTCGCGGATCGCCTCCTGCGGCGCCCCCTCGCTGCGCTCCAGCTTGGCGTTGGCGGGCGGCGGGCCGGCGAGCCGCACGTCCTCGCGGAAGTAGAGCGCGACGCGGCCGTCGCCGCGGCCGCGCGCTCCGGCGCCGATCCAGACCAGCTCGCCGCTGGTGCAGAGCTCGTCGAGCCAGGCCGGCGAGTAGGCGCCGAGCCGCCGCGGCAGCACGTCCCCCTCCCAGACCTTGGGCGTCAGCGCCACCCCCTGCAGCGGCACCAGCGCGTCGCGCAGGCGGTCCGGGCCGGCGCCGGAAGGGCGATGCGCGTCGACGTTCTGCCAGCTCGGCAGGAAGCGGGCGAAGCGGTCGCGCGCGGCGGGCTCGACCTCGCGCCGCAGGTGGGCGAGGCTGGCGCGGCGCACGCGGCGCAGCACGTCGGAGTCGCACCACTCGCGCTCGCTGCCGCCGGGCAGCAGCTCGCCGCGCACCAGCGCCCCTTCGCGCTCCAGCTCGCGCAGCGCGGCCGCCGGGTCGACGCCGTAGCGGGCGGCGAGCCGCGCGGTCGGGAAGGGGCCGTGGGTGCGGGCGTAGCGGCGCACCAGGGCGCGCATCGCGTCGGGGTGGTCCTCGAGGAAGGTCTCGGGCAGGCCGGGCGGCGGCGGCACGCCGAGCGCGTCGCGGTAGAGACCGGCGTCCTCGCCGGCGATGTAGCGCTCCTCCCCGGCGACGCGGACCAGCGCGACGCGGCGCTCGGCGACCAGCTTCTCCAGCATCGAGGCGGCCGAGTAGCCCTCGGCGACGCGCTCCTCGCACTCGGCGGCGCTGAGGTCGCCGACGTTGCGCAGCAGCTGCTGCAGCGCGTCGCGGTCGCCGGCGCGGCCCGCCTCGGTGCGGTGCTGGAGCTGTGCCTCGACCTCGGCCAGCGCCTCGGGGTCGATCAGCTCGCGCAGCTCCTCCTGGCCGAGCAGCTCGCGCAGCAGGTCGCGGTCGAGCGCCAGCGCCGCGGCGCGCCGCTCGGCGTTCGGCGTGTCCCCCTCGTACATGTAGGTCGCGACGTAGTCGAAGAGCAGCGAGGAGGCGAAGGGCGAGGCGGTCGGCGTCTCGACCTCGACCAGGCCGAGCTTGCGCGAGTGCAGGTCGGTGAGGATGTCGCGCAGCGAGGGCAGGTCGAGCACGTCGCGCAGGCACTCGCGGTAGGTCTCGAGGATCACCGGGAAGCGGGGGAAGTCGCGCGCGACCTCGAGCAGGCTCTGCGACTTCAGCCGCTGCTGCCAGAGCGGCGTGCGCTTGCCGGGATAGGCGCGCGGGATGAGCAGCGAGCGGGCGGCGTTCTCGCGGAAGCGGGCGCCGAACAGGGCCGAGCCGGAGAGCTCGCGCACGACCAGGTCCTCGAGCTCGTCGGGCTCGATCAGGACGAGGTCGGCCGGCGGCGGCTCGTCGGCGTCGGGCAGGTGGATGACGATCCCGTCGTCGGACCAGATCGCGTCGGCCTCGAGCTCGAGCTCCTCGCGGATCTTCTGTCCCAGGGCGAGCCCCCAGGCGGAGTGGACGCGGCCGCCGAAGGGCGAGAGCACGCAGAGCCGCCAGTCGCCGATCTCGTCGCGGAAGCGCTCGACCACGATCGTCTCGTCGGAGGGGACGACGCGGGTCGCCGCCTGCTGCTCGCGCAGGTAGGCGACGAGGTTCTCGGCGGCGCGCCGGTCGAGGTCGTACTCGGCGGCGAGCTCGGCGGGCTCGCGCGAGACCGCCTCGCGCGAGAAGGCGCCGATCGCCCGCCCCAGCTCGGCCGGGCGGCCGATCCCGTCGCCCTTCCAGAAGGGCACCGCGCCGGGCAGTCCGGGAGCGGGGGTGACGATGACCCGGTCGCGGGTGATGTCCTCGATCCGCCAGGTCGTCGCGCCGAGCAGGAAGGTCTGGCCGGGGCGCGCCTCGTAGACCATCTCCTCGTCGAGCTCGCCGACCCGGCGGCCGTCGGGCAGGTGGACGCCGTAGAGGCCGCGGTCGGGGATCGTGCCGGCGTTGGTGACGACCAGCTGGCGGGCGCCTTTGCGGCCGTGCATCGTGCCGCGGGTGCGGTCCCAGACGATCCGCGGCCGCAGCTCGGCGAAGCGGTCCGACGGGTAGCGGCCGTCGAGCATGTCGAGCACGTTCTCGAGCTGCTCGCGCGAGAGCTCGCCGAACGGCTCGGTCGCGGTGACGAGGCGCTCGACCGCGTCGATCTCCCACTCGTCGAGCGCCGCCATCGAGACCAGCTGCTGGGCGAGCACGTCGAGCGGGTTCTGCGGGATCACCGTCTCCTCGATCGCCCCTTCGCGCATGCGGCGGGCGACGACCGCGCACTCGAGCAGGTCGGCGCGGAACTTGGGGAAGATGCGGCCGCGGCTGACCTCGCCCAGGGAGTGGCCGGCGCGGCCGACCCGCTGCAGGCCGCGGCTGACCGACTTCGGCGACTCGACCTGGATCACCAGGTCGACGGCGCCCATGTCGATGCCCAGCTCGAGCGAGGAGGTCGCGACCAGGCAGGGCAGCTGGCCCGACTTGAGCATCTCCTCGACCACGAGGCGCTCCTCGTGGGAGAGCGAGCCGTGATGCGCCCTGGCGATCTCGGGCAAGGGACTATCGGGCTGGGCGGTCCCCCCTACCCCGCCACCCGCGGGAGAAGCGGATTGCTCCGTCGCTGGGAGCTCATCCCACGCCAACTCGTTCAAACGCTTTGCGAGACGCTCAGCCGAGCGACGTGCGTTGACGAAGATGATCGTCGAGGTGTGGGTCTGGACGAGCTTCAGCAGCTCGGGGTAGATCGCCGGCCAGATAGAGCGCACATGAGCTTGCGGCTCGCCCTCGGTCGGGTTGCCGTCAGCGTTGGGGAAGCTCGGCGCCCCCGGCTCCGACATGTCCTCCACCGGCACGACGATCTCCAGGTCCAGCTCCTTGGCCACGCCGGCGTCGACGATCTCGCAAGCTCTCTTCAACCCAACCAAGAACTGAGCTATCCGCTCCAG
>DASSBJ010000097.1:0-26385 GCA_035698885.1 Solirubrobacterales bacterium | reverse complement strand
CGGCGTGTGCGGAACGAAGGGCCAGAAGGCGCGGCGGCCGAAGATCGTCAGCAGCGCCGGCAGCAGGGTCAGCATCGAGAGCGCCGCGCAGAAGATGCCGATCGCGGCGATCGGGCCGAGGCCGGAGGTGCCGTTCACGCGCGCGACGAGCAGGCAGAGCAGGGCCGCGATCACCGTCGCCGCGGAGGCGAAGATCGCCGGCCCGGCGGAGGCCAGCGCGGTCCGCATCGCGACGTGCTTGTCGGTCTCGCGGTGCAGCTCCTCGCGGTAGCGGGAGACGAGCAGCAGGGCGTAGTCGGTGCCCGCGCCGAGCACCAGCACCGACATGATCGAGCTCGACTGGCCGTTGATCGTCGTCCCCAGCTCGGAGACGCCGTAGC
Organism: Solirubrobacterales bacterium; assembly: GCA_035698885.1. GTDB lineage: Bacteria > Actinomycetota > Thermoleophilia > Solirubrobacterales > 70-9 > VRUE01. The sequence continues at coordinate 26,005 of DASSBJ010000097.1, read as the reverse complement.
CGATCGAGCGCGAGAGCGTCTCCGCGAACAGCACCGCGACGAGCGGGATGAAGAAGAACATCGGCGAGCGGTAGATGACGATCAGCAGGAAGATCACGAGGCTGACCGCGGCGAGCAGCAGCGTGCCGTTGATCCCTTCGAAGACTTCGATCGCGTCGGCGGAGAAGCCGGCGCCGCCGGTGACCTTTACCTGCAGCCCCGGCGGCGGCTCGTCGACCTGTTCGCGCCAGTACTTGACCGGGTCGAGGATCCGTTCGCCCTCCCCTTCGGCGTCGATGTAGGCGGTGACGATCGCCGCCTTGCCGTCGGGCGAGACCACGGGGCCGACGAAGGGCTCGTAGCCCTTGGGCTGGCCGGGCGCCGGCTTGGCGCCGTTGCCGGCGAGCTTCGTCCCCTGGGCGACGACGCCGGGGAAGCGCTTCCCGGCCATCTTGCCCACGTCCGCTTCGATCGTGCGGCGGTCGGCCGCGGTCAGCCCGGACTGGCGCTGGAAGATCACCACCCCCGGCGCGAGTTCGCCGCCCTGCAGCGACTTCGTCGCCTTCAGCGCCGCGGTCGATTCGGCCGAGCCCGGCAGGTAGGAGGTCGCCTCGTTGCTTTCGGCGTCTTCGAACTTGCCCGGCAGGTCGGCCGGGCCCGCGGCGACGAATACGCCGACGATCCAGACCGCGAAGACGACCCACTTCGCGCGGCGGCCGGCGGCGAACGTCAGGAACGAGCGCACGGCGGCATCCTTGCAGACGTTGTGGCGGGCGGGTCCTGTCGCGCCAGGTAGGGGGGTTAGCGGCCTCATCGGCCGAACACCCCCACCTACCTCGGCACCCGCCCGAGAGGCGCTATATAAGGGACGCCAAGGTGCGTGGGTCGGTGGTAGGAGCTTGGCATGCGAAGTGCCGGCACACGTACGCGGTTGGTCTGCCGTCCACCGCGCTGCGTTCGAGGAGCAGAGGGGGCGAGTCGCTGCCCTCCGGGCCGCCGGCCATTGCCACGTGCGGGCGGTATTCCGATCTCACCACGGCGGCGAGCTCGCTGAGGTCGTCGCCGATCAGGGCGACCTCCTTGACCGGGGCGAGGGCGAAGTCGAAGCCGCGCAGCAGGTGGGCGAAGGCGTCGGGGCGGCGCGGGGCGGCTTTGGCGAAGAGGCGCAGGACGCCGTCGGCCCACTCGCCGTAGCGGCGCTCCCCCGTCAGCGCCTCGAGCCGCAGCAGGCCGAGCGCGGCGGCCGAGTTCCCCGAGGGGATCGGATGGTCGCCGATCTCCTTGCGCCGCGCGATCAGCTGCTCGTGGTCGCCGGAGGTCGAGAAGAAGCCGCCGCGCTCGGCGTCGCCGAAGCGCTCGATCGTCGTCTCGGCGAGCGACCGCGCCTGGTCGAACCAGCGCGGTTCGAAGCCGGCTTCGTACAGCGTCAGCAGCGCTTCCAGCAGGAAGGTGTGGTCCTCCAGGTAGGCGTTGAGGCGTCCCTCGCCGTCCTTGTAGGTGCGCAGCAGACGTCCCTCGCCGTCGCGCAGGTCTCGCAGGATGAACTCGGCGCAGGCGCGCGCCGCGTCGAGGTAGTCCTCGCGTCCCAGCACCGCGCCCGCCTCCGCCAGCGCGCCGAGCATCAGCGCGTTCCAGGCGGCGAGCCGCTTGTCGTCGAGGGCCGGCCAGGTCCGCCGCGCCCGCGCCTCGTACAGCTCCCGCCGCGCCGCGGCCAGCCCGTCCGGCTCGGGCGCTCCGGCGCCGCCCGCCAGATGGAGGATGTTGCGCCCCTCGAAGTTGCCGGCCTCGCTGACGCCGTAGTGGTCGAGCACCGGCGGGGCCTTGCTGCCCAGCACCGCCCGGATCTGCTCGGGCGTCCAGACGTAGAAGCGACCCTCCTCGCCCTCGGAGTCGGCGTCGAGCGCCGAGTAGAAGCCGCCCTCGGGGCCGCGCATCTCGCGCAGCGCCCAGTCCAGCGTCTCCTCGACTACCCGGCGGTAGCGCGCGTGGCCGAAGGCCTGCCAGCCGTGCAGGTAGGCCCGCGCCAGCTGCGCGTTGTCGTAGAGCATCTTCTCGAAGTGGGGGACGAGCCAGCTCGCGTCGACCGAGTAGCGGGCGAAGCCGCCGCCGAGCTGGTCGTAGACGCCGCCGGCCAGCATCGCGTCGAGCGTGCGCTCGACCGGCGCCCGCTCGCCGCGCGCCAGCAGCAGCTCGAGCGTCGCCGCGGGCGGGAACTTGGGCGCGCCGCCGAAGCCGCCGCGCTCCATGTCGGCGTTCTCGCGCAGGGTCGCGATCGCCCCCTCGAGCAGCTCGGCGCCGGGCCGCTCGCCGGCCGGCTCGACGGCGCCGATCGCGCCCAGCCGCCGTCGCGTCTCCGGCGCCCGCTCGCGCAGCTCCTCGCGCCGGTTCTCGAACGCGTCGAGCACCGCTTCCATCACCATGCGGAAGCTCGGCATGCCGCGGCTCTCGTCGGGCGGGAAGTAGGTGCCGCCGTAGAAGGGCACGCCCTCGGGGTCGCAGAAGACCGTCATCGGCCAGCCGCCCTGGCCGCTGATCGCCTGCACCGCCTCCATGTAGAGCGCGTCGACGTCGGGGCGCTCCTCGCGGTCTACCTTGACGCAGACGAAGTGCTCGTTCATGTAGGCGGCGGTCGCCTCGTCCTCGAAGGACTCGCGCTCCATCACATGGCACCAGTGGCAGGCCGAGTAGCCGACCGAGAGCAGGATCGGACGGTCGAGCTGGCGCGCCCGCGCAAGGGCCTCCGAGCCCCACGGATACCAGTCCACGGGGTTGTCGCGGTGCTGGAGCAGATACGGGCTGGTCTCCCGCGCCAGGCGGTTGGGCATCCCCCCACACTACCCGGAGCGAGCAAGGCCAATTATTGGTTAGGAGGTATCGACGAAAAGTGGGTCGAACTGGGAAAAACGCCGCATTCCAGCGGAAATCCAGGGTGGCTTATGTCTACCTTTCATGAGTGAGCGCCGAACGATTTCAAGCCGGGAGCGAGCCCGAGATCGAGGCCGCGCTGGCGAAGCTCGACGCCGAGGACCGCGAGATCGTCCTCGCCCGGCTGCGCAAGGCCGAGCGCACCGAGGCGGAGCTGCGCTACCTGGCCGACCACGACTCGCTCACCGGCCTGCTCGACCGGCGCCGCTTCCGCGGCGAGCTCGACCAGTACGTCTCCTTCAGCGCCCGCTACGGCGGCCAGGGCGCGGTGATGATCGTCGACATCGACGGGCTCAAGGCGGTCAACGACACGCTCGGCCACCAGGCGGGCGACAACCTGATCCGCCAGGTGGCGGAGACGCTGCGCGAACGCGTCCGCGCCACCGACATCGTCGCCCGCCTCTCCGGCGACGAGTTCGCGGTGCTGATGCCGCAGACCGACACCGCCGGCGCCCTGGCGCTGGGCGAAGACCTGCGCGCCCAGGTGGCCGAAGGCGAGCGCATCGCCGCCGAGCCGATCAGCACCACGATCAGCGTCGGGATCACGATGTTCGGCGGCGGGCGCGGCGGCGCCGAGGCGGTGCTGGCGGCGGCCGACCAGGCGATGTACCGGGCGAAGGAGGAGGGTCGCAACCAGATCGCGCTGTTCCGCGACCCGAGCGAGCCCCGGCGAGCCTCGAAGCGGCGCCAGACGACGGCGGCGCGGATCCGCGACGCGCTCAGCGACGAACGGCTCAGCCTGCACACGCAGCCGATCCGCAGCCTCGCCTCGGGCGGGATCGAACGCTACGAGCTGCTGCTGCGGATGACCGACGAAGACGGCGCGCTGCTGCCGGCGGCGTCGTTCATCGAGGCGGCGGAGCGCTCGGGCATGATCCAGGAGCTCGACCGCTGGGTCGTCGGCCGGGCGCTCGAGCTGCTGGTCGAGCGCGAGCAGCAGGGCCGGCCGCTGTCGCTGCACGTCAACCTCTCCGGCGCCTCGCTGACCGACGTCTCGGTGCTCGAGTTCATCGAGCGGCGGCTCGACGAAGGCGGCGCCGACCCTTCGCGCTGCACCTTCGAGATCACCGAGACGGCCAACGTCTACGACTACGACACGGCCGCCGGGTTCGCCGACCGGCTGACCGAGTTCGGCTGCCAGGTGGCGATCGACGACTACGGCGCCGGCTTCGGCCCCTTCCACTACCTGAAGCGGATCCCCTTCGACCTGATCAAGATCGACGGCTCCTTCGTGCGCGACATGCCGCGCTCGGACGCCGACCAGCTGACGGTCAAGGCGATCGTGCAGATCGCCCGCGGGCTCGGCAAGTCGACGATCGCCGAGTACGTACAGGACGACCGCACGACGGAGATGCTGCGCGAATACGGCGTCGACATGGCCCAGGGCTTCCACCTCGGCCGCCCGGTCGGGCTCGAAGAGATGCTCGCCGAGACCGCCTGAGCCGGCTCAGCCTCGAAGCTTGGCGCGCTTGATCTTGCCGCTGTGGGTCTTCGGCAGCGCCTCCGCGAACTCGACGATGCGGGGGAACTTGTAGGGGGCGGTCTCGCGCTTGCAGTGCTCCTGCAGCTCGCGCGCCAGCTCCTCGCTCGGCTCGCGGTCGCGGGGGACGACGATCGCGCGGACGACGGCGCCGCGCTCGGGGTCGGGGGCGGCGACGGCGGCGGCCTCGGCGACGGCCGGGTGGGCGAGCAGCGCCGACTCGACCTCGACCGGGCCGATCCGGTAGCCGGAGGAGACGATCACGTCGTCGTTTCGCCCCTCGAACCAGAGCTGCCCGTCCGCGTCCTGGCGCACCAGGTCGCCGGTCGGCCACCACTCGCCGGCGAAGCGCTCGCCGTCGAGGTAGCGGGAGAAGAAGGTGGGGGAGGAGGAGGCCTTCAGCTGCAGCTCGCCGTCGCGCACGCGCACCTCGATTCCCGGCAGAGGCCTGCCCATCGAGCCCGGCCGCACCGGTTCGCCTTCCAGGTTGCCGGAGACGTGGCCCGTCTCGGTCTGCCCGTAGCCGTCGGCCGGCTCGAGCCCGGTCGCCGCGCGGAAGGCGGCGACGGTCTCGGCCTCCAGCGCCTCGCCGGCGGAGACCATGCGGCGCAGCGCCGGCAGCGGGCGCAGGGCGGTCCGCTTGGCCAGCATCCGGTACTCGGTCGGCGCCTGGCAGAGCACGTTGACGCCGAGCGCCTCGGCCAGGTCGAGCCGTTCCGCCGGGTCGAAGCGCCCGGCGTGGATCGTCGCCGCGGCGCCGGTCAGCCAGGGGGCCAGGAAGACGTTGCGGGCCGACTTCGACCAGCCGGGCGCGGTCGTGCACCAGACCAGCTCGCCGGGGCGCGAGGCGAGCCAGTGCTCCGCCTGGGCGCGCTGCCCGGTCAGGTAGCGGTAGGCGTGGACGACGCCGCGCGGCTCGCCGGTCGTGCCGGAGGTGAAGACGATAAGCGCCGGGTCCTCGGGCCCCATGTCCTCGACCGCGGCGGGCGTCTCCTGGGCGCGGTCCTCGTCGAGCGCCGCGGCGACGTCCTCGAGCGTCATCGCCGGCACGCCGTCCGGCAGCTCGCCCAGCAGCTCCGCTTCGCCGACGCAGAGCGCCGGTGCCGCGGCGCTCGCCCGCAGCTCGAGGTCGTGGCGGCGCAGCTGCGGGCTGCAGGGCAGGGCGACGGCGCCCATGCGCCAGCAGGCGAGCAGCGCCAGCGCCCACTCGACCCGGTTGCCGAGCAGCGTCATCACCACGTCGCCGCGCCGCACCCCGCGCGCCGCGAAGGCGCCCGAGAGCCCGGCCGAGCGGGCGATCAGCTCGCCGAAGTGCCAGTCGCGGCGCTCGCCCGCGGCGTCGATCGCGACGATCCCCAGCCGCGAGGCCGGCGAGCGTTCCATCAGCTCGACGAAGTTCATTCGGAAGGCCCCTTCGGCACGGCGTCGAAGTTATCGCGACTGCCCGGGTGGCCGGCCTTCCCGGGCTGATGCATACTTGCGGGTATTATACTTTTAAGAGTCAGATGTTCTTTGGGCTGAAAACATACATCAAGGTATAATACCTTCAGGTATGTCCAAGGTCCCGCCTTCGAACCCCTTTCGCTTCGGCGCCCTGGCGCTCGACGATTCCTTTGCCGACCGCGAGGGAGAGCGCGCGGAGCTGGTCGCCGACGTGCGCAATGGCCAGGATGTCGTCGTCTTCGCCCCTCGGCGCTGTGGAAAGTCATCGCTGATCTGGAGCGCCATGCAGGCACTCAACCGTGAGGGCATCCTGGTGGCGCACGTGGATCTGATGCGGACGCCGACCAAAGAGAAGCTGGCGGCTGCGCTCGCCGCCTCGATCTTCGAGCAGATCGCCTCTCCCGTGGAGAGGCTCAAGGAAAAGGCGCTGGCGCCATTCCGCGGCCTGCAGGTCCGGCCGACGATCACGGTCGATCCCGAGGACGGCTCGTACTCCTTCAGCTTCGAGCTCGGACGGGGAGGCGCGGACGTCGACGCCACCCTCGAACGACTGCTACAGCTGCCGGCCGAGCTGGGCGGAGAGGGGAAGCGCCGGACTGCGCTGGTCATGGACGAGTTTCAGGAGATCGTCCAGGTCGATCCCAACCTCCCGCTTCTGCTGCGCTCGGTCTTCCAGGAGCAGCCAGACGTAGCCCATGTCTACCTGGGAAGCAAGCGCCATGTCATGAAGGAGATCTTCAGCGATGCCAACAAAGCCTTCTGGCGCAGCGCGAAGTCGATCGAGCTCGGGACGATCGCCCCGGAGGCGTTCGGTCCGTTCGTCGCCGAGCGCTTCGAGCGGACCGGGCGAATCGTCGACGACGACGCGGTCGCCCGTTTGCTCGAGATCACGGGTGGGCACCCCTACGCGACTCAGGAGCTCGCATACTTCCTCTGGGAGCAGGCACCGGTCGGCGGGCGGGCCTCGATCGGGGAGCTCGAACGCGCCTTGGTCGCGGTGCTGCGTTCGGAGCACGCGCACTTCAGCCTGCTCTGGGAAGACGCATCCAGGGTTCAGCGCCTGGTCCTGCAGGCCCTGGCGCGTGAGCCCGGGCGCCCCTTCACCGCCGCCTATCGCGAGCGCCACGACCTGCCGCCCTCGACCAACGTGCAGAAGGCGCTGCGCGCGCTCGAGCGGCGCGAGACGGTTGGCGGCTCCGACGGGGCCTACGGGATCGTCGAGCCGTTCCTTGCCGAGTGGCTGCGGTCGAGTCTCAGCGGCGAGGGCTGAGCCGTCGACCATCACGCGCTTTGGAAAACAAATTAGCGTTGTTAGGATCGCTACCATCAGGGCGATGTCGCGGAGGGAATATGACCAGTCGTGCAGCCTTGCCTGCGCGCTCGATCGGGTCGGCGAGCGCTGGTCGCTGCTGATCGTGCGCGAGCTCTCGCTTGGGCCGCTGCGCTTCTCCGACATCGTCCGCAACGTCGGCAACGCGCCGACCGACGTGGTCACCAAGCGGCTGCGCGACCTCGAGCGCCACGGCGTGGTGCGGCGCCGCGCGCTCGGCCTGCCGGCGAGCGGAGTCGCCTACGAGCTGACCGAGATCGGCCGCGACCTCGAGCGGCCGATGCTCGAGCTCGGCCGCTGGGGGATGCACTTCGAGCGCGTCGACGACGTGGTCCACCTGCCGGCGACCTCGCTGCCGAACGCGATCCGCGTGCTCGTCCAGCCGCCGGCCGGCGCCGCGATGACGGTCGGCCTGCGCAGTGGGGGCGCGGACTACGTCCTGCGGATCGAGGATGGCTGGATCGCCGCCGCGCGCGGCGCGGCCGAGGGCGCGGAGCTGACCCTGGTCGGCGACCCGGCGCCGGTGCTGGCGGCGCTGGTCGCCGGGCCGCCCGCCGAGCGGGCGATCGAGGTCGAGGGCGACCGCGAGGCGCTGGCGCGCCTGCGCAGCTGGGTCGTCCTGCCGGAGCGCCTGCGCAAGGCGGCGCTCGGCGTCGCCGCCGACGCCGAGACCGCGGCGGCGTAGGCCGCCGCTAGCGCAGTTCGGCCGAGCTCTTGCCGAGCAGCTGCCGCGCCACGATCAGCAGCTGGATCTGCTGCGTGCCCTCGAAGATGTCGAGGATCTTGGCGTCGCGCGCCCACTTCTCCAGCAGCTCGTCCTCGCCGTAGCCGGAGGCGCCGCAGAGCTCGACGCAGCCGAGCGTCACGTCGACGCAGGTGCGCCCGGCCTTCGCCTTCGCCATCGAGGCCTGCAGCGAGTTGGGCTTGCCGTTGTCGGCCATCCAGGCGGCCTGCATGGTCAGCAGCCGCGCCGCCTCCCAGTCGGCCTCCATCTCGAGGAAGCGCGAGACGGCGGCCGGCTGGCTGAGCGCCGGCACGGCGTAGTCGATCTCGACGCCCGCCTCGGCGAGCAGCTCGCGCGCCCGCTCCAGCGCCGCGCGGCCGACTCCGACCGCCATCGCGGCGACCAGCGGCCGCGTGTTGTCGAAGGTCTGCATCGCCCCGCCGAAGCCCTGCTTGACGTCGATCTCGGGATTGCCCAGCAGCGCCTCCTTCGGCACCCGGCAGTCCTGCAGGGTGAAGTTGGCGGTGTCGGAGGCGCGGATCCCGAGCTTGTGCTCGAGCCGGTCGAGCTTCAGCCCCGGGTTGTCGCGCTCGACGATGAACGACTTGATCGCCGCCCGTCCCTTCGAGGGGTCGAGCGAAGCCCAGACGACGATCAGGTCCGCCCGGTCGCCCGAGGTGACGAAGATCTTCTCGCCGTTGAGCACGTACTCGTCGCCGTCGAGCTCCGCCGTGGTGCGGATCGAGGCCGAGTCCGAGCCGGCCTCCGGCTCGGTGATCGCCATCGCCGCCCACTTGCCGCCGTACAGCTCGAGCTGCTCCTCGCTGGCGACCGAGGCGATCGCCGAGTTGCCGAGTCCCTGGCGCGGCATCGAGAGCAGCAGGCCGACGTCGCCCCAGCAGAGCTCGACGATGCCGAGCACGGTGGAGAGGTTGGAGCCGTTGCGGTTGCCCTCGGCCGAGTCGCCGTTGGAGTCGCGGCGCACGCCGGCGGCGCCGGCGCCGCCCAGGTCGGCGCCCTCGTCCAGCCCGTCCATCAGCGAGGCGAGCATGTCGAGCTCCTTCGGGTAGGAGTGCTCCGCCTCGTCGTACTTGCGCGAAATCGGCCGGAAGACCTCGGTCGCGACCTGGTTGGCCTGCGTGGCCAGCGGCTTGAACTTCTTCGGTGTCTCGAGATTGATCATGGTCGCCTTTCGCTCTCTATGACGTGGCTAGACGAGCAGGGCGCCCTCCATCACGCCCGCTGCTCGGAGGTCGCGGTACCAGCGCTCGACCGGGTGCTCCTTGACGAAGCCGTGGCCGCCGAGCAGCTGCACGCCTTCGGAGCCGATCTCCATCCCCTTGGCGGCGCAGAGCTTGCGCGCCAGCGCCGCCTCGCGAGCGAAGTCCTCGCCCTGGTCGGCGCGGCTGGCCGCGCGGTAGACGGCGAGCCGCATGCCGCTCGACTCGATGCCGATGTCGGAGACGCCGAAGGCCACCGCCTGGCGGTTGGAGATCGGTTCGCCGAAGGCGGTGCGCTCGTTGACGTAGGGGATCGTGTAGTCGAGCACCGCCTGCGCGGCGCCGACGGCGAGCGCGCCCCAGGCGATCCGCGCCCGCTGCACGCACTCGACGTAGTCCTCGCGGCTGCCCTCGCCGAGCAGCGCGCCGGCGGGCAGGCGCGCGCCCTCGAGCAGCAGGCGGCCGGTGGCGGCGGGCCGCAGGCCCATCGCCGGCTCATCCTGCACCGAGAGGCCCTCGCAGCCGGACTCGACGACGAACAGCGCCGGGCCCCCGCCCTCGACCGCGGCGGCGACGACGAAGAGCTCGCAATCGGCGGCGCGGGCGACCAGCGACTTGGCGCCGTCGAGCACCCAGTCGGAGCCCTCGCGGCGCGCCTTGGTCTCGAGGCTCAGGGGGTCGAAGAGCGGTCGCGGCTCGAGCAGCGCGAGGGCCGCGGCGGGCGCATCCTCGCCGGCGAATGCGGGCAGGTAGGTGGCCTGCTGCTCGGCGCTGCCCCAGTGGCCGATCGCGGTGGCGACGGCGCCGGGGGCGAGCGCCGCGTAAGCGATCCCCATGTCCCCGTGGGCGAGCGCCTCGCCGACCAGGGCGCTGGTCGTCGCCGCCTGCTCCTGCATCACGCCGCCGAGCTCCTCGGGGATGCCGAGCATGTTGACGCCGAGCTCGCTCGTCTGGGCGAGCAGCTCCGCGGGCGTCTCGCGTTTCTCGTCGGCATCCTGCGCGGCCGGCCGCACCTTCGCCTCGGCGAAGTCGCGCACCGCCTCCTGGAACATCTGCTGCTCGTCGTCGGGCGTCAGGTCGAAGAGGTCGCGCGGCTTGCCCGCCGACTGGCGCGCCGGCCTGCCCAGCTTCTGCGTCGCCTTGAAGGCGCGCCCGGCGGCCGTCGCGGTGCGGAAGCCGTTCTTGGTGCCCTGGAAGACCATCCGCTCGACCTGTTTGCGCAGGCCGACCCTGTCGAGCAGCTCCGTGCCCGCGAGCCAGCCGAGCGAACGCAGGACGGCGCCCTGGCCCCGCTCGACGACGCTGGTTCCGTTGCCGTTCTTGTTCACTTGTTCTTCCTCCCGCTGGTCTCGTCAGGTCTGGGTTTGGCCTCGACCGGCTTCACGCTGCCGTCGAGGTGGGGGGTGTGCCGCTTGGCGTCGCGCACGGCGAACTCGATCTGCTCGTCCCCGGCGTCGCTGAGGAACTCGACCCGCCCGGGCAGCCGGATCGGCTTGCGGAAGGCGACGTCGACCGCGAATGCGTCGGGCAGCCGCCCGTCGAGCGCCGCGAGGCAGCGGGCCTTGGTCCACATCCCGTGCGCGATCGCGCTCGGAAAGCCGAGCGGCTTGGCGGTCAGCGAGTGCATGTGGATCGGATTGCGGTCGCCCGACACCGAGCCGTAGCGCCGCCCGAGGTCGCCGCCGAGCTTCCAGACGGCGCCAACCGTGAGGCCGTCCTCCCCGGGGGCCCCGTCGTCGCCGTTCTCTCCGCCGCGCGGTCGAGGTTCGGTTCGCATTGCGGACGAAACCTCTGCCGGGGTCCCCGCCTTGCCTCGGTGAAGGAAGGTGCTGGTCGACTCCCAGGCCTTCTGGCGGCCGGCCCATGCCTCGGTCTCGATCGCGAAGGTGCGGCCGCGCTTGTGCGGCTGCAGGGGGGTGGGGCGGACGACGAGCTTCAGCTCCTCTCCGATGCCGAGCGGCCGGTGCTGGACGATGCTGTTCCCGACGTGGACGAGGCCGACCGCGCCGAAGGGGAAGCTGCCGTCGGCCATCGTCGCCATGTGCAGTGGGAAGGCGAGCACGTGGGGATAGGTCGCCGGCAGCGCGTCGCGCAGCGGGAAGCCGCAGACCCTGGCGTAGGCGGCGACCCGCTCCCGGTCCGGCCGCACCCCCGCGAGCACCAGCTCGGTGTCGGGGACCTCGGCGGCCCGGCCGGGGACGAAGGGCAGCAGCGAGGCGCCGGGGATCAGCGGCGCCGCCGCGCGCGCGTAGAGCGGCAGGATGCCGGGCGAGCTGTCGAGCGTCCGCCTCGCCATCAGGCTCCCAGCAGGCTCTGCCCGCAGACGCGGACGACGTTGCCGTTGACGCCGCTCGAGGCGGGGCTGGCGAACCAGGCGATCGTCTCGGCGACGTCGACCGGCAGGCCGCCCTGCGACATGCTGTTCATCCGCCGTCCCGCTTCGCGGATCGCGATCGGCATCGCGTCGGTCATCTGCGTCTCGATGAAGCCGGGGGCGACGGCGTTGATCGTCGCGCCGCGCTTGGCCAGCTCGGGCGCCAGCGCTTCGACCATCCCGATCACGCCGGCCTTCGAGGTCGCGTAGTTGGTCTGCCCGGAGTTGCCGGCGATGCCGCTCATCGAGGAGACGCAGACGATGCGGCCGTTCTCGCGCAGCAGGTCCCTGTGCAGCAGCTCGTCGTTTATCCGCTCCTCGCTCGAGAGGTTGATCTCCATCAGCGAGCTCCAGCGGTCCTCGGGCATCTTGGCGATCGTGCGATCGCGGGTGACGCCTGCGTTGTGGACGACGAGGTCGACGCCGCCGGAGAGCCGCTCGGCGATCGTCGCCGGCGCGTCGGAGTCGGTGATGTCGAGCTCGATCGTCTCCGCCTCCAGGCGCGCCGCGACCTGCGCGAGGTCGCCGGCGAGCGCCGGCACGTCGAGCAGCACGAGCTCGGCGCCGTCGCGGTGCAGGACGGTGGCGATCGCCTCGCCGATCCCCCGCGAGGCGCCCGTGACGAGCGCCCGCATGCCGTCGAGCGGCTGGCGCCATTCCGGCGTCGGCGCCGCGGCGACGCCAGGGCCGATGTGGATCGTCTGACCGGAGACGTAAGCCGAGCGGGGGGAGAGGAGGAAGCGCAGGGTCGAGTCGAGCTGGTCCTCGGCCCCCTCGGCGACGTAGACGAGCTGCACCGCGACGCCGCGGCCGATCTCCTTGCCGAGCGAGCGGGTGAAGCCCTCCAGGGCGCGCTGCGCGGTCGCGGCGCGGGCGGGCAGGCCGGCGGGCGGCGCGCCGAGCACGACGACGCGCCCCGAGCGCTCGACCCGCCTCACGTTGGGGTGGAAGAAGCGCTGCAGCTCGACCAGCTCGGTCGAGTCGGCGATCCCGGTGGCGTCGAAGAGCAGCGCGGCGACCGGGCTGTCGGATTTCGGCGGCGGCGGCGCGCCGAGCTCGCCGAGGATCCGCTCCACGGCCTTGCCGAGCCGGCCGCCGGGGGCGGCGCCGCTCAGCACCGGGCCGGGTGCGGGGTCGGCGCCGTCGGCCCGGCGCTTCAGCGCGACCGGTCGGGGCAGGCCGACGCGCGGCGCGATCAGCTTGCCGGGGGGCGAGTTGACGAGCTGTGCGTAGAGGTCGCTCATCTGCCTTTGCCGTCCTTTCCTGGGGCCTCGAGGATCGCCACGACCCCCTGCCCGGCGGCGGCGCAGATGCTGATCGCGCCGCGGCCCGAGCCGCGCTCGTGCAGCTCCTTGGCCAGCGAGGCGACGATCCGCCCGCCGGTCGCGGCAAAGGGGTGCCCGGCGGCGAGCGAGCCGCCGTTGACGTTGAGCTTGCCGCGGTCGATCGCCCCGAGCGGCTGCTTGCGGCCGAGCCGCTCGCGGCAGAAGCGCTCGTCCTCCCAGGCGCGCAGCGTGCAGAGCACCTGGGCGGCGAACGCCTCGTGGATCTCGTAGAGGTCGAAGTCCTGCAGCTTGAGGCCGTTGCGGTCGAGCAACCGCGGCATCGCGTAGGCGGGCGCCATCAGCAGGCCCTCGCGCTTGTGCACGTGGTCGATCGCCGCGGTCTGGCCGTCGACGAAGTAGGCGAGGATCGGCAGGCCGCGCTGCTTCGCCCACTCCTCGCTCGCCAGCAGCACCGCCGAGGCGCCGTCGGAGAGCGGGGTCGAGTTGGCGGCGGTCATCGTCCCGTCCTCGCCGCCGAACACCGGCCCGAGCTTGGCCAGCTTCTCCGGCGAGGAGTCGGGGCGCAGGTTCTGGTCGCGCTCGAGCCCCAGGTAGGGGTCGACCAGGTCGTCCATGAAGCCGCGCTCGTAGGCGGCGGCGAGCTTGTGGTGGCTGGCGACGGCGAGCTCGTCCTGCTCCTCGCGCCCGACCTCCCACTCGGCCGCCATGATCGCGCAGTGCTCGCCCATCGAGAGGCCGGTGCGCGGCTCCTCGTTGCGCGGGATCGCCGGCACGACGTGGCCGGGGCGCAGCCGGGTCAGCTGCTTCAGCCGCCCGCCGGTGGACTTCTCGCGGTTGGCGTCGAGCAGCACCTCGCGCAGGCCTTCGTTGACGCCGATCGGCGCGTCGGAGGTGGTGTCGGCGCCGCAGGCGATGCCCGAGTCGATCTGGCCGAGGGCGATCTTGTTGGCGACGAGGATCGTCGTCTCCAGCCCGGTACCGCAAGCCTGCTGCACGTCGTAGGCGGGGGTCTCGGGGGGGAGCCGCGTGCCGAGCACGCTCTCGCGGGTCAGGTCGCGGTCGCGCGAGTGCTTGAGCACGGCGCCGCCGGCGACCTCGCCGATCGCCTCGCCGCCGAGCGAGAAGCGCTCGACCAGCCCGTCGAGCGCCGCGGTCAGCATGTCCTGGTTGGAGGCGCGCGAGTAGACCGAATTGGAGCGCGCGAAGGGAATCCGGTTGCCGCCGACGATGGCGACACGACGGGGACCGTCAGTCAACGTCGATGCCTTTCGTATTCGGAGTGCGATTTCCGCGTGCAGGGGCAGAGGCCTCCCGCCGCTACATGGAACGGTGCAACGATAAGCGAGACACCGATCGATGTCAACGTCACTGTGATCGGTCGCACACGCAAGCCGCCGACAATCCGGGGCCGGGGTTCAGGCAACGCGTGGGGTGTGCTTCAGCTGAGCTCGGTGCCGTCGTAGAGCTTCTTGACGTGCACGGCGCCGGCCGGTGCGGCCTCGATGCAGAGCCGGCAGAGGACGCACTCGTCGAGGTTCTCGGCGACGATCTCGACGCCGCCCTCGCCGGCGGCGAAGATGTCGACGGGGCAGACTTCTTCGAGCTTGCGGGCGAGCTCGGCGTCGCCGGCGACCGAGGCGTCGACCTCGACGTCGATGAAGACCCTGTTCAACGTCTCGGCCATCAGGCGGCCACCCCCAGCTTCTCCTTGACCGCGTCGGGGATCTCGTCGATCCGCTCGACGACGCGGATGCCGGCGGCTTCGAGACGGGCGATCTTCTCCGTCGCCGTGTCCTCCTTGCCCTCGACGATCGTGCCCGCGTGGCCGAAGCTCATCCCCTTCATCTCCTCGTCGTCCATGAACTTGCCGGCCATGAAGGCGACGATCGGCAGGCGCGATTCGTGCTCGGCGACCCACTCGGCGAGCTGCGCCTCCATGCGGCCGCCGGGCTCGGTGTAGATGACGATCGCCTGCGTCTGCTCGTCGGCCTCGAAGTAGGGCATCAGCTCGGCGTAGGTCGAGCCGATGATCGCGTCGCCGCCGATCGAGACTGCGGTCGAGACGCCGAGTCCCGCCTGGGTCAGCGACGAGGAGATCTCGGTCGTCATCCCGCCGGAGCGGCTCATCACGCCGACCGGGCCGGGGGCGTAGGCCTTCGCGGCGTCCTTCGCCGGCCCGCCGATGCCGCCCATCTTGCAGACCTCGGGGACGATCAGGCCGAGGCAGTTGGGGCCGATGATGCGGGCGCCGCGCATCTCCGCCAGCTCGACCATCTGGGCGACGTCGCCGCGCGGGATCCGCTCGGTGACGATCACGATCAGCTCGATCCCGTTCTCGATCGCCTCCAGCGCCGCGTCCTTGGTGAAGGCCGGGGGGACGGTGATCACGGAGCCGTCGATCGGCCCGCCGTGGTGGGCCACCACCTGCTCGACGGTGTCGAAGACCGGCACGCCGTGCACCTCGCGGCCCTTGCGGCCGGGGGTGACGCCGCCGACGATCTTCGAGCCGTAGTCGAGGCACTCCTTGGTCAGGTTGACCGCCTCGCGCCCGGTGATCCCCTGGACGATGAAGGTCGTGTCCTTGCTCAGCAGGATCGACATCAGACGGCCGCTCCCTGGATCTTCTCGACCGCGCGGCCCGCGGCCTCCCACATCGAGACCGAGCGGTCGCAGTACTCGACTCCGTAGCTGTCGAGGATCTTGAAGCCCTCCTCCTCCCAGGCGCCCGGGATGCGGAAGATCGCGATCGTCTCGCCCGGGTCCTTGCCGAGCTCGAGGCAGGCCTTGATCACGCCGCGGGCGACGATGTCGACGCGGGTGTTGGAGACGATCGACATCATCACGGCGATCTTCTCGACCCCGTCCTTTTCGAGCACCTGCTTGGCCAGGCCACAGGCCTTGGCGACCGACGGGTTGCCGCCGATCTCCGAGTAGTTGGCCGGCTTGCCGCCCTGGCTGCGGACCGCGTCGGTAAGCGTCAGCGAGCCGCCGCCGGCGCCGATCACGAGGCCGAGGTTGCCCTCGAAGCCGTGGTCCTTGCCCTGGATCACGCCGCGGTGGTCGGCGGCGTCGATCGCGCCGACGTTGCGCTCGAAGTCGGAGGGCTCGTAGGGCTCGCGCGTGTCGTCCTCGGCGATCTCCAGCGCCTTGCGCAGGAGGCCCTTCTGGCGGCCGACCGCCTCGTTCTCCATCTCCATGTGCGCGTCGAGGGCGACGAAGCTGCCGTCGGCGAGCTCGGCCAGCGGGTTGATCTCGGCCAGGGTCATGTCGTTTTCGCGGAAGAGGCGGGCGAGGCGGGCGAGGATCGGCGTCGCGCGCTGCAGCTGCTTGCCGGTGACGCCGGTCGCGGCGACGGCCTGCTTGGCCTCGAAGTCGGCGACGGGGAGCAGGTTGGAGACGTGGCCGCGGCCGACGTGGTCGGGGTGCTGCTCGGCGACCTGCTCGATGTCGATGCCGCCCATGTCGCTGAACAGCATCAGCGGGCGCTTCGCGGTGCCGTCCCAGACGACCCCGGCGTAGTACTCCTGCTTGACATCGGCTTTCGGGTCGACGAGCACGCCGCGCGGCATCTGGCCGTTGATCTCCAGCTTCAGGATCGCCTCGGCGTGCTCGGCGGCCTCATCGGGCGTGTCGGCGAACTTGACCCCGCCGGCCTTCATCCGGCCGCCGCTCAGCACCTGCGACTTGATCACCGTCGGCCCGCCGATCTCCTCGGCGACCCGGCGCGCCTCCTCGGCGCTCGTGCAGAAGCCGTACTTGGTGACGGGAATCCCCGCCAGCTCGACGATCTTTCTTGCCTCGTACTCGAAGAAGCGCATCGCGGCGCGGAACCCTATCCAAACTTCCCTCCCAGGACCTCGCGCAGACGGCGCGACACCAGCGTCCGCAAGCGCGGGCTTTCGATCAGCTCGGCCCAGTGGCGGGCCTCTCTGGGTTTGAAGTCCCTGCCCAGGGAGAGCTCGGTGAAGAACGCCCGCTTGCCCGCAGCCGCTCTGACGTAGACGGTGTCGAAGATCGCCTTCTCGGGGGTGGCGACGTAGCCCTCGCGGCCGGTGTCGCGGTAGCCGCCGAACAGCTCGGGTGCGAGGCGATGGATCTCATAGGCGCCGACGGCGGTTTCGACCGTACGGGCCCTCCCGAGCGAGGCGACCGAGATTCGACGGGGGATCTGTTCGATCAGGCCGTGATGTGCAAGCGCCGACCAGAAGGAGACGTAGGCCGGATAGGGCGCGGTCAGGTAGGGCGCGACGGCGAACGGAGGGATATTCGGATCGAGCGACCAGAGCCCCGGGCGCAGATGCTCGATCAAGCCGCTTTCGGACATCGCTCTCAGGCGGTGGCTGGTCGTACGGGGTTTCGTGTTCCAGCGGGCGCCGGCCTCTTCGGTCGTGACCACCGGCCGGTCGAGCTGCCTGAGGCTGCTGTAGGCGTCGGTCAGCCTCATCGCGCCTTCTCCAGGCTGTCGGCGACGAAGACCTGGATCGTCTCCCAGGCCTCTGGGCCCTCGTAGAGCTCTCGGGCGCCCTGCTCGAGGAACGAAAGCACCTGATCCTCGAAGACGCCGTAGGGCAGTTGAAGGGCGATCTCCGCCGCCTTGCCGAGCAGCTCCGGGTCGACGACGCCCACGGCCAGTGGCCTTTGCCGCAGCAGCAGATCCAAGTCGAAGATGTCGCGGGCCTGGGTCTCCGACCGGTAGGCAAGAGCGGCGATCTTCTGCTCGGCGGGCGCGTCGTCCACGTAGTGCTGAACCGCCGGGGCGCGCAGGGCGTAGGCGGAGACGATGCGCTGGGGAACGGCATCGACGCGGCGGCGCGGATCGACGTCACCTCGGTTGGAGAACTCGATCTTCGTTCTCGCCGCCCCGCTGGAGTGCTCGATTGCCACCTTCCAGCGCTGGGTCGTCTCGGTCTGCTTGTGCGGGCTCACCTCGGCAATGCGCAGGCCGGCGGCTCTGAGAATCAGGTGAAGGGGGCCGCCGGTCAGCAACGCGTCGACCTTCTCCTGGAGACGCCAGGGCTGCTCGCCGCAGAGATCCAGATCGATGTCCTCGGAGTAGCGCAGGCTGTTGAAGAAGAAGCGCAGGTTGGCGCCGCCCTTGAGGACGTAGCGAGTGCGGTCGACTCGTTTGGCGAGGACGTCGAGAAAGGCGACGTGGAAGAGCTCGACGACCTGAACGTTGTCGAACGAAATCATGGCTTAAGGATACAGATCTGCGCAAGATTGTTGCGCAGTTTTGCCATCCTGCCGCGTGCGCAGCCCTGCAGCCGCGTGAGGTCGGGCGAGCCGATCTCCGAACGAAGCGGCCGTACCGAGGCCAGTCCAGGCGCGTCGCAGCTCGGCGGCGAGGCGCTCGGCGATCGGGCCGCCGCCGGGGACGGGATGGCCGTCGAGCGACCCGGCGGGCTCGACGCCGCGCAGCGAGCCGGTGAGGAAGGCCTCGTCGGCGGCGAGCAGATCGTCGCGCGAGAGCGGTTCCTCGCGGGACTCGATGCCGAGCGCCTCGGCGATCCTCAAGACCCGCATGCGTGTGACGCCGGGGAGGATGCGGCCGTCGAGCGGCGGGGTGACCAGAACGCCGTCGCGGACGGCGAAGACGTTGGCGCGCGAGGCCTCGAGCGCCGTCCCGTCCTCGTCGACGATCAGCGGCAGCGCATCGTCCGGCAGCGCCGCCTGCGCTTCGTTCAGCAGCGAGCGGTCCGCCCACTTGTGCGGGCCGAGCCCGCCGGCGAGTCGCAGGCTGCACAGGGAGCCGCGGCCGTGGTGCTCGATCTCCCGCATCGAGACTCTCGCCTCGAGCCGGGCGCCCCGGGGGGCGACGTCGATCCGGACGGCGTCGCCTTCCAGCGGCGCTTCCAGGGCGATCCGCGGCCGGCGCAGGGTCGGGAAGACCTTGGAAAGGCTCTCGTCGAGCCGGGACAGGTGGGCCTCCAGCTCGACCGGGCGACCGTCGAGCACCAGCAGGGTCTCGAAGACCCCCTTCGACGGGTCGGGTCGCCAGGGTGCGGCCACGGCGGGGATTCTGGCAGTCTCATGCCGATCGGCCCGACGAGGCGCCTGTGAAGACGCTGCTGATCGACAACTACGACTCCTTCACCTACAACCTCTTCCAGCTGCTGGCAGAGGTGAACGGCGAGGAGCCGCTGGTGGTGAGCAACGACGAGGCGGGCTGGTACGAGCTGGTGCGCCTCGATTACGACAACATCGTGATCTCGCCGGGGCCGGGGCAACCGCACAGAGGTCGCGACTTCGGCATTTGCTCACTGGTGATCCGCGAAACGCGCCGGCCTTTGCTCGGGGTCTGCCTCGGCCATCAGGGCATCGGCGGAGCCCACCGCGCCAACGTGGTCCCAGCGCCCGAGCCGATGCACGGCCGGATCAGCACCGTCCGGCACGACGGGTCGCCGCTCTTCGCCGGCATCCCGCGCGAGTTCGCGGCCGTCCGCTACCACTCGCTCTGCGTCGCCCAGCCCCTGCCGAACGAGCTGCGCGGCACCGCCTGGACGAGCGACGGCGTGCTGATGGCGCTCGAGCACCGCGCGCGGCCGCTCTGGGGAGTCCAATTCCATCCCGAGTCGGTCTGCACCGAGCATGGGCGGCGGCTGCTCGGGAACTTCCGCGATTTGACCGCTATGCGGGGGGACCGGCAGGGACACCCTCGCCCCGACAAAACGCGGTCTAATGAGACCGCGTTTTTGAGTATCCGCCGGTTCGAGGGTGTCCCTGCCGGTCCTTCGCCGAAGCTTCTCGTCAGACGCCTGGACGAGCTGGTCGATCCCGAGCAGGCGTTTGTGAGCTTGTATGGGGAGAGCGAGAACGCTTTTTGGCTGGACAGCAGCCGGAAGGCAGAGAGCGGGCGCTTCTCGTTCATGGGCGACGACAGCGGGCCCTTGGGGAAGACGATCGTTCATCGGGTCGGAGAGGGGGCGTCGATCTTCAAGCGCCTCGCTCAAGAGCTGGAGAGCTTGAAGGCGGCTGCTTTGCCCGAGCTGCCGTTCGAGTTCCAGTGCGGCTTCGCGGGCTGGCTCGGCTATGAGCTGAAGGCCGAGTGCGGGGGGGACGCGGCGCACGAGTCGCCGCTGCCGGATGCGGCGTTCGTCTTCGCCGACCGGATGATCGCATTCGACCACGCCGAGCGCCGCACCTACCTGCTCGGGCTCGCCGAGCGTGGCGGCGAGCCGGAGGCGCGGCGCTGGCTCGAAACGACCGCCCGGCGGCTCGAATCGGTGTCGCATGCGGATCGCGAGGTTCCCTTTTCGCCCGATGCGACCGAAAGGAACCAGGCGACCGGGGAGCTACGGCCTGAGCGGCCACGCGAGCGTTATCTCGACGAGATCGAGGAGTGCAAGCAGCTGCTCGCCGAAGGCGAGACGTACGAGGTCTGCCTGACCAACGCCATGCTCAACGAGTTCGGCGGCGGCGACGGCGCGGCCGGCGCGCCCGATCCGCTGGATCTCTACCGCGCCCTGCGCCGCGCCAACCCGGCGCCGTACTCCGCCTACCTGCGCTTCGGCGACGCCGCCGTGCTCAGCTCCTCGCCCGAGCGCTTTCTGCGCATCGGCCGCGACGGCTGGGCCGAGGCGAAGCCGATCAAGGGGACGAGCCGTCGCGGCGACACGGCGGCCGAGGACGCGCGGCTGGCCGAGCGGCTGCGCACCGACGAGAAGAGCCGCGCCGAGAACCTGATGATCGCCGACCTGCTGCGCAACGACCTCGGCTCGGTCTGCGAGGTCGGCACGGTGCACGTGCCCTCACTGATGGAGGTGGAGAGCTACGAGACCTTGCACCAGCTCGTCACGACGGTGCGCGGGCGCCTGCGCGAGGGGCTCGGCCCGCTCGACTGCGTGCGAGCGTGCTTCCCGCCCGGCTCGATGACGGGCGCGCCGAAGCGGCGCACGATGCAGATCATCGACCGGCTGGAGGGCGAGGCGCGCGGCCCCTACTCGGGGGCGATCGGCTGGCTCGGCCCGGGTGGCGCCTGCGACCTCAGCGTCGCGATCCGCACCATCGTCCTCGAAGGCGAACGCGCCAGGATCGGCGCCGGCGGCGCGATCGTCGCCCTCTCCGATCCCGAGCAGGAGTACGAGGAGATGCTACTCAAGGCGAGCGCCGCGGCGGCGGCGCTCGGCTACAGCCGCACCAGGCTGGGCGAGTCGATCTCGCGGGTGACGCCGCGGAAGTCGATCGTCAGCGGCGCCGCGTCGACGACTCCGCCGTAGTCGATGCCCGGGTGCGCGGTGACGATCGCCGCGATGTCGGCCTCCGCCAAGCCCGCCTCGAGCTCGATCGAGCTCAGCCCGAGCTCGCCCAGCTCGGGCACGAACGGATCGTGGTAGGAGACCTCGGCGCCGAGCTCGCGCAGCAGGGCGACGATCTCCAGCGCCGGCGACTCGCGGACGTCGCCGACTCCGGGCTTGTAGCTGACGCCGAGCATCAGGATCCTCGAGCCCTTGACCGATTTTTCGGCCTCGTTGAGGGCACGCGCGACACGGTCGACGCAGTAGCCCGGCTGCGCCCGGTTGACTTTCCCCGCCAGCTCGATGAACTCCGGGTAGAAGTCGTGCTCGCGCGCCTTGAAGGCGAGGTAGAAGGGGTCGACCGGCAGGCAGTGGCCGCCCATCCCAGGCCCCGGGTCGAAGCGCATGAAGCCGAAGGGCTTGGTCGCGGCCGCTTCGACCACCTCCCAGACGTCGATCCCGAGCCGGTCGCAGAGCTGGGCGAGCTCGTTGACCAGGGCGATGTTGACCGAGCGGAAGATGTTCTCCAGCAGCTTCGCCAGCTCGGCCGGCTCCGGCCCGGAGAGCACCACGACCTCGTCGCAGACCAGCGAGTAGAGCTCGCGCGCGCGCTCGGTGCAGGCGGGCGTGATGCCGCCGACCAGCTTCGGCGTCGTGCGCACCGTGTAGTCGGTCCGTCCGGGGTCGATCCGCTCGGGAGAGAAGGCGAGATGGAAGTCGCGTCCCGCCTTCATCCCGGACTCCTCGAGGATCGGCAGCACCCGCTCGCGCGTCGTGCCCGGGTAGGTGGTCGACTCGAGCACGATCAGCTGCCCGGGTTGCAGGATCGTCGAGAGCGCCGTCGCCGAATCGATCAGGTAGGTCAGGTCCGGTTCGCGCGAGCCGGTCAGTGGCGTCGGCACGCAGATCACCACCGCTTCGCAGGAGGCGAGGTCGCCCTTGTCGAGCGTCGCACGCAGTCGCTCGGCCAGCGGCGCCAGGCTCGCGGCCGGAATGTCCTCGATGTAGCTGCGGCCGGCGTTCAGCGCCTCGACCTTGCGCCCGTCCGCGTCGAGCCCGACCACCTCGTGCCCGGCCTCGGCGAAGGCGACCGCGAGCGGCAGCCCGACGTACCCCAGTCCGACGACTCCGATCTTCATGCGCGCGGAGTGTAGAGCCACCCGCGGGCGCGCCTGGCGATCCTCGATCGTGGAGCGGGGCCGCCTGTCCAGCGGCGGGAAGTATTCTACTCAAACCCCTATTCCACTGGTAAAGTAGAAAATATGCCCGAAGTAGAAAAGCGCTGGCAGAGGATCCTTGCGTCCGCGCTGGAGGGCGCAACCGTCGAAGCTGCACCGAGCGATAGCGACGCTGATCTTGTGGTTCGGACTCGCGATGGCCGGGCGATCGAGATCGAGGCAAGGTGGGCCGGCGAGGGCTGGCCGCAGGATGTCCGGGGGATAGCTGCCACGGTCGGCGAGCGGTGGCCCGAGAACACCGTGCTTCTCGCGCGGAGGCTTTCTCCCGGCGCGATCGAATGGCTGCGGGAGCGCGGCGCCAATTGGGCCGACGAGGCCGGCCAGGCTCGCATCGTCGGGCCCGGCGGGCTGGTTGTGATCCGCGAGCTCGCTCAGCTGCCCGACAAGCAGAGCGCGCCGCGTTCCTTTTCTTGGTCGAAGTCGGCGATCGCGATCGCGGAGGCGACCCTCGCCCGCGAGGATCGTTCCCTGCGCGTGGTCGAGCTGGCCGAAGAGAGCGACTGGTCCGTCGCGCAGGCGGCCAAAGTCCTCAAGGCTTTCGATGGCCAGGGCTGGACCGCCAAGTGCGGCGCTTCGCGTGGACCCAGTGCGCACCGGAGGCTGGTCGATGCGGACGGACTACTTGCCGCCTGGTCATTAGCGGTTGCCGGTTCCCCCCGCCCAGTCCGCATCGCCCATCGAGCGACCAAAGACGTGATGGCGCTCCTGCGCAATGACCTTGTCCCCGCGCTGGGTCGAACGGCGGATTGGGCGGTCAGCGGCTGGGCTGGCCTCGAGCTCGCGGCGCCCTTTGCGACCACGACGCCCAACCTGCATATCTACATCACGGACACCGACTTTGCAGCACCGCTCAGCGAGGTGATCGAGGCGGCGGGTCTGCATGAGGTCGGCGAGGGGGGCCGAATTACCTTCTGGGCAGCCGACGCGCGCGTATTCAAGTTCTGCCGGCGAGTCGAAGACGTCCCGGTCGCGAGTGCCCCGCGCCTGTTTGCCGACCTGTCCTCGTTCGGCGGCCGCGGAGGCGACGCGGCCGACCACGTCAAGGAACAGCTGATCGACCCCCTGCATCGCGGCAGGTCGATCGAGGAGGATTCTGCCGATGGATGAACAGCGATCCCGCGAAACCCGTGCCCGCGCCGAGCTGGCACTGGTGCGGCTTCTGCACGCGCTCGGCGACGACAATGTCTTCCTCTACGACCTCGTCTACGTCTTGCAGCACAACCGCGCTGGAGGGCCGGAGCACGCCGCTCGTCGTTTGCTCAACGGCGAGTTCGCCGCCGACCTCAATTCACTGAAGACCACCTTTCTGGAGGTGCGAGAGCGCTATGTCGGAACCACGGACAGCGGGCCGGTCGGATATGCGAAACAGGCTCTGGAGGTACAGCCAGAAGTTGGCGAGAAGGAACTGCGGGCCGATGCTGTAGACGTGGTCCAGCGATTCTTTGCGGAGCTTGACGCTTGACGTCGATCGCTCGCGAAAGACCCAGGTGGGCTGTGCGGGCCAGGAATGCGCGGCTCAGAAGCCGGCGGTCCCGGCGGGGGTGCCCATGCCGGTGGGGACGTCGTAGCCGGTCTCGCCGCTGCACAGCCATCATCGACCGCGAATGCGAGATCTCCGGCGAGCCGTTGACTGCTTGGCGTGATGATGCCGGTCGCTGAACCCCCGACGAAGACGTGGAAGCGCCGCTTGCAGTCTGGGCATCGCGCGCTACGACCAAAGCGCCGTCACGGGAACTGCCCAGAGGCGCTCTCCGAATGGAAGCGTCTCGGCTCCCGTGTGGACGACGGCGCCGGCTTTGAAACGGTCGCCGAGCCGGTCGCGTAGGTACGCGAGGCCGCTGAAGTCCGATTCGCTCGGCGTCGCGCCCAGCTTCACCTCGATTCCCGCCAGGGAGCGATCTTCCGCTTCGACGACGATGTCGACCTCTCGCCCCCCGGCTGTTCGGAAGTGGTGCAGCTCGACGGCCTGCTCCAGCCTGCTCGCCTGCTTGAGGACCTCCGAGGCGACGAAGTTCTCGAACAGCGCGCCCGCCATCTGCGTCTCGTCGGCGAGGAACTCGTCTTCCCGGCAGCCGGCGAGCTGGCAGGCCAGCCCGCTGTCGGGAATCCACAGCTTCGGCTTCTTGATCGTCTGGCGAGCGACATTTCCGCTCCATGCCGGCGCCCGGCGCAGCAGGAACAGCATCTCGAGCAGCCGCAGGTAGCGCCGTACCGAGTCGCGCTTCATCTCGATCGCGCCGCCGATCGAGGTGAGGTCCACCATCCCGCCGACTCGCGAAGCCGCGACCCGAAGAAGCCGTGGCAGGTCGTCGAGTTGACGCCCGCGCTCGGTGAGGTCTCGGACGTCTCGCTCCAAGGTCATCTCCAGGTAGCTGCGCAGCCATCTGGCTCGCCTGCTCCCGGGTGGTCGAGCGACCATCTCGGGGTACCCGCCGCGCACCACCGCTTCCGCCACCGGCTTGCGGCCTACCGGCTGGTCGCGCAGCTTCAGGACGTCGCCGTCGAGCAGTCGCGACAGGAATCCCTCTCGGCGACCCTTCAGCTCGCCTTGCGAGAGAGTCCAGAGGTGCACCCGCTCAACCCTGCCGGTCAGGGACTCGGAGATCCGCAGCGTCGACCATACGTTGGCCGACCCGGTCAGCAAGAACATGCCGGCGGCCGGTCGGCCGCCCCGCCGGGCGCGGTCTACGCGGCTCTTGATGGCGTCCAGTAGAGCTGGGGCCTTCTGGAACTCGTCGATGAAGAGCGGCAAGTTGCGCTCCTCGATGAACCCGGTGGGATCGGCGTTCGCCGCGCCGCGGGTCGCCGCGTCGTCGAGGGAGACGAGTTGCGCCCCGTGCTCGGCCGCAATCTGCTCTGCTGCGCGGATTGTACCTCACAAATGCGCAATAGCCAGATCAGAAATGCGCAAAAACTGGCGGGCCGTCTGGGCCAGAAAAAGCCACCGGCCGCGCCGGCAGCTACTCGATCCAGCGGAAGCTCACACAACTGTTCGCCGCTGTTTGTCGAGCGCGGCTCAGAAACCGGCGGTCCCGGCGGGGGTGCCCATGCCGGTGGGGCCGTCGTAGCCGGCCTCGCCGGTGCACAGGTAGGCGAGGCTGGTGTCGGCCCAGCGGCCGTGGCCGGTGCAGGAGCCGTTGGAGCCGCTGGTGACGTCGGTCAGCACCGGACTGGGGGAGGGGAAGGTCGCGCCTTCGTAGAAGGAGCTCGCGTCGTCGGCTCCTTCGCCGAGCAGGCCGTAGACGCCGGCGACGATCTGTGCCGAGGCGCTGGTGCCGCCGAAGACCATGTCGCCCGGCGCTTCGTAGCTGTCGTACACCTGGACGCCGGTGTTCGGGTCGGCGACCGCGGCGACGTCGGCGATCGTGCGGTTCGCGCAGCCGCCGTCGCTCTGCCAGCCGGGCTTCGCGACATAGGCCGAGCAGCCGCTCCCCGCGCCGCTCCACACCGTCTGCGCCCAGCCGCCGCCTTCCTGGCGCAGCGAGGTGCCGCCGACGGCGATCACGTCGGGGCCGGCGGCGGGGAACTCGGCGCCGTAGCCGGCGTCGCCGGAGGCGGCGGTGATCGCGACGCCCGGGTGCGAGTAGTGCGCCGCGGCATACGCTTCCTCGCCGCGGAACTCGCCGCCGCCGTAGGAGTTGCCGATCGCCACCGGGCCGAAGCCGGCCGCGGTGTCGACCGCCGCCATCAGGTCTTCGAAGCTGTTGGAGCTCGCCTCGACCAGGAGGATGTTGCAGTTGGGGCAGATCGCCGAGACCATGTCCAGGTCGAG
>DASSBJ010000096.1:0-22951 GCA_035698885.1 Solirubrobacterales bacterium | reverse complement strand
CAGCGCGACTACCTGCGCAACCGCTTCGCCAACGCCGACCCCGCCACGAGCATCCCCGGAATGCACCTCGACTCCGCCTACCGCTGGGCTCGCGACGTGCACGATTCGCGCATCGGCCTGGTCGGCACGACCGCCGGCTTCCTCGGCTACGGCTTCTACGGCACCGACCTCTCCAACCGCGTCCTCTACCTAGGCGCCGAGGGCTCGCACGGCGCCTTCGACGCGATCCCGACCTGCGCCGGCTTCCGCTCTGCGGTCGACGACGCCGACCTCGACTACCTCGTCACGGCGCCGTTCCTCAATTTCATCGAACCCGGCAGCCCCGTCCCCTCGCCCGAGGCCCGCTGGCTGCGCGGCGAGGCTGCGGCGACGCCGGTCCAGCGCAGCGGCCCGGTCACAGTCTGGCGCATCGACGGCCGCCTCGACCCCGCCGCCTGCGGCCCCGCCAACGGCCCGCTGCGCGAAGTCCCGGACCAACCCACGGCCTGACGGCTTCCGCTGGGATCTATGCCTCTATAAGGTCGATAATTCCCAGCGGAGCGCGGCGGGGGCCGCTCGCTACCCTGAGGCGCGTGGGCTATCCGCTCGAGAACGCGCTGTTTCAGTGGGAGGAGGGGCTGCGCGCGCTGCGGGCGGTCGAGGCGCCGCGCGAGCGGCGGCAGGCGGATCGCGTCGTCGCGGCGATCCAGGACGAGCTGCGACGCCGCATAGGCCCGACCTTCTCGGCAGCCGAGCTCGCCGACCTCTACGGCAGCGGCACCGACTGGTGTGGCCAGGTCGCGACCGACGTCGCGCCCGGTCTCGAAACCGACGGCCAGGCGCTCGCCGACGCCGCCTTCTGGCTGTACCTACGCGGCGCCACCGACTTCGCCGGCGGCCGCCAGCTAATCGTCTGAGTCTTCGGATCCCTCGCCGGCGCGGCGGATGACTATCTGGTCGGCGTCGATGCGGACGCTGACCTCGCGCTTGCCGGCCCAGTGCTCGGCGTAGATGGGATTGTCCTTGACGCTCGCGTCGAGCCAGAGGCCGTAGCCGTCGCGCTCGCCGTGGTCGAAGGTCGCCTCGATCTCTTTGCGACGGCCGCGTCCGCCGCGCCTGCCGCGGCGACGGCGGCGTTTGGGCCGCGAGCCGCCTTCGCCTTCCTCGTCGTCGGCTTTGCGGGCTTTGGCTTTGCGAGCGGGTTTCTCGCTTTTGCCCTCGTCCTCGCCCTCTTCCTCGTCCTCTTCGTCTTCGGCTTCGTCGTCTCCACCCTGCTCTTCCTGCAGATCCTCCTCGGCTTCCTCTTCGGCCGTCGCGGCCTCGACCTCGGCCTCGATCTCGTCGCGCAGGTCGACGTCGGTGGAGCCGTCGTCGCCGTCGGCATTCAGGTCGTGCTGCTTGCGGAACTCGCGCAGCTCCGAGGCGGAGACCTCGAGCTGGTGGGCGATCCAGGCATCCGTGCGGCCCTGGCGCACCCAGGCGCGGATCTGGTTGAGCTGCGGCTTCAGTGAGCGTCGTGCCATCGGCGCGCGAGTCTATTCAACCTGGAGCGTTCGCTGAGTCACGGGGGCGGTGGCGCTCAGGCCATCAGGAAGGACAGCGCCTCGAACATCGAGACGACGACGACGATCACGGTTGCGGTCAGGCAGGCGGCCAGCACGCTGAAGCGGACTTTGCCGTGCTGCTCGTTGCGCGTCATGCGACGCTCGCGCGAGCGGTTGGCCGCGCGGCGGCGCAGCTGCTCGCGCCGGCGGCGCTCCAAGGTCGTCTCCTGCTCGAAGGCGACCTCGAACTGGTTGATGCTCTGGCGCATTCTCATGACGGGACGCCGCAGGGGCGCGGTGGCGGACCGTAGCAGAGCTGCATGAGCGATTGCATGCGTAACGCTCACTCCTCACGCACGGGATGTGCCGACGATCGCGGCCGCGGGCATGGCTCAGCAGGCGCCCCAGAGCCCGCGCCCGGTCCGCGCCGCCGCAAGCGCGAGGCGTTCGAAGCGTGGCGCGAAGCGGTCGTTGGGCGGGATCGTCAGCGGCCGCGCGAGGCCCCGCCGCGCCAGCTCCGCATTGAACAGGCGCTCGCGGCGTTCCCGACTTTTTCCACCCTGTGTGGAAGAAGTCGGAAACGCGAGGTAGACGTAGGCGAGCAGGCGGCCGTAGACGTCGCGCCGCTCAACCCCGAAGACGAGCCGCACGCGCCGCCCCGTCAACCAACGTTTCGTGAACTGCGACGCCCGCTCGCCGAAGCACTGCACCGGGGTGTCCGGCTTGACGGTCTCCGGCGTGTCGATCCCGATCAACCGCACGTCCTCGTCGCGCCCGTCGATCCGCGCTTCGATCGTGTCCCCATCGACCACCCGCACGACCCGCGCGCCAACCGCCGACACGTCCCTTTCAAGCTCACCCTCCCAAGGCCGCAGGACCACACCTGCCACTGCCAGGAGGAGGACGACGCTGCCGATCCAGTGTCGATACACGCCCTATTAAAGGCTGTGGCTACGAATTCTCGCCCCCCTTGAGGGCGATCCCGGTAGGGGTGGAACGTCTTGTACTTTTTCGTCGACTGCCTCGGGCGTCAGCCCTAATCCGATTCTTCGAAAAAGTTAAGTGGAACCCCTACCGGGATCGCCCTCTACGGAGTGCGCCGCACGTTCGAGAGCAACGTCTCCTTGATCTGCGCGATGATCTCCAGCGCCTCGTTCCACTCGCGCTGCCAGACGTTGCGGCCGAAGATCACGCCGCTGCCGCCCGCCTGCATGATCTCGCGGCAGTGGTTGAGGACGACGTCGTCGTCGACTTTCGAGCCGCCCGAGAGGACGACGAGCGAGCGGCCCGCCGACTCGACGCAGTGCTGGATCGCGGTCGGCTCGTCGACGTCCATCTCGTTGTAAGGCGCGGGGGCGTCCTTGTCCTTGGCCGGGTCGATCTTCGGCATGTTGAGCTTGACCACGTCGGCGCCCATCTCCATCGCCAGCCGCGCCGCGTAGTCGATCGCGTAGAAGGAGTTGGGCCCGCCCTTGCCTTCGACCGCTTCGCCGCGCGGGTAGGACCAGACGATCAGCGGCATCCCGTAGCGGTCGCAGTCTTCGCGCACCCCGCGCAGCTGGGCGAGGTCCTGGTCCTGGCGCGGCGAGCCGACGTAGAGCGTGTAGCCGACCGCGTCGGCGCCGAGCCGCACCGCGTCCTCGACGCTGGCGTTGCAGGTCGAGAACGCCTGGGCGGAGGAGGGGATGTCGGTCTTGCCGTTGACCTTGAGGATCAGCGGCACCTGGCCGGCGTAGTCCGGGTAGTACTTGCTCGCCATGCCGATCTGGCAGGCGAGGGCGGAGTAGCCCGCCTCGACCGCGAGCCGGAACTGGTAGTCGGGGTCCTTGGAGGCCGGATTGGGGAAGAAGTCGCGCGGGCCGTGCTCGATGCCCTGGTCGATCGGCAGCAGCATCAGGGTCCCGTTGCCGGGCCCGAACTCGAACAGCAGCCGCCGCAGGCGGGCGCGTTTTCCGGGCGCCAGCTGGGCCAGAAGCGATTTCTGCTCGGTAAGGCTCTTCAACTCCACGCTCTATTCCTCCTCGAAGATGGGTGTTCTCGCAGTATGCCAGCGCGGGCATGCCGCGAGCGCTCGCCAGCGGGCGGTTATCCTCGATTGACCATGAGCGAGACTGAGCTCAGCGTCATCTGCAAGAACTGCGGCTCCGAGGTCAGTCCCTACGTAACCGAGTGCCCCTACTGCGGCGCGCGGCTGCGCAAGCGGGCGCCGAAGCTGGAGCGGCGCGGCGACGCGCTCGAGGCCAAGCCCCGCCGCGGCCCCGCCGGCCGGCTGTTCCGGATCAAGCTGCGCGGGCGGGCGAGGACGGGCGCGCGGCGGCCCTACGCGACGCTCGCGGCGATCCTCGGCTCGGCGGCGCTGCTGCTGGCCGAGCAGGCGAGCGGCGCCTCGCTGGCCGGCGTCGGCGGGCTGACGGCCCCGGTGCACGGCGAGTGGTGGCGCTGTCTCACCGCCCCCTTCGCCTACGTCGACGTCGGCTACCTCTTCGTCGTCGCCGTCGGCCTGGCGATCTTCGGCGTCGGCGTCGAGCGCCGCCTCGGCAGCGCCCCGACGGCGCTGCTGCTGCTCGCCTGCGGCGCGCTCGGGATGCTGGCTGCGAGCGGCATCGCCGGCGCCCAGGGCGACGTCGTCACGATCGGCGGCGGCAACGGGATGGCGCTGGGCGCCGTCGCCGCCTGGTTCGCGATCCGCCGTGCCGAGGCGCACCGGGCCGTGGACGACGACTACGACCGGATCGGCGTCGCGGTGGCCGCCGCCGTCCTGCTCGCCCTGCCGATCTTCGAATCGCACGCCGACGTCTTCGCCGGGCTCGTCGGCGGCGCGGTCGGCGGCCTGGCCGGCCTCGCCGCCTCCACCCTGCGCTACGACGGACAGTGACCGACGAGCAGCGACTCGAAGCCGCGATCGAGCGGCTGGCCGAGCCCGGGCGCTTCGCCGAGGCCGAGTCGATCGTCGCCCGCGCGGCGCCGCAGCTTCAGCGCCTGCTGATCGCGGCCCTGGCCGAGGGGGGCTGGTTCGGCTCCTCGCACGAGCAGCAGTCGCTTAAGGCGGCCACCGTCCCCGACCCCGAGGAGCGGATCGCCGCCGTGCGCACGCTGCTCGCCGAGGAGGCGCGGATGGGAATGATGGTTGGAGTCGCCGTAGGCTGGGCATTGAAAGAGGAGATGAGCGAGGGCGCAGGCCCCGAGACCGACCGAGGACAAGGAGAGCGCTGAAGATGGAGATCAAGTTCCACGGCCAGTCCTGCTTCGAGCTGAGCGACGGCGGCACGACCGTGCTCGTCGACCCCTTCCTCAAGCCGAACAACCCGGTCGCGGTCCATACGGCCGAGGAAGTCGAGCCGACCCACATCGCGATCAGCCACGGCCACGTCGACCATATGGCCGACGCCGTGCCGGTGGCGAAGCGCACGGGCGCGCACTGCGTGGCGATCGTCGAGCTGGCCAACTGGCTCGAAGGCCAGGGAGTGGAGAACGTCAGCGACCCCAACTTCGGCGGCACGGTCGAGTTCGACTGGGGCTACGTCTCGCTGGTCCCCGCCTGGCACACGAACACGCTGCCGGGCTCCGAAGAGGCGCCGTTCAGCGCCGAGCACGGGGTCGCGATCGGCCCGGCGGCCGGGCTGGTGATCAAGCTCGGCGAGACGACCGTCTACCACGCCGGCGACACCTGCCTGTTCGGCGACATGAAGCTGATCGCCCAGCGCAGCGACATCGACGTCGCCTGCCTGCCGATCGGCGGCCACTACACGATGGACCGCCGCGACGCGGTCGTCGCGGCCGAGCTCGTCGGCGCCGGCAGCGTGATCCCGATGCACTACGACACCTTTCCGGCGATCGAGGCCGACGCCGAGGCCTTCAAGGCCGAGGTCGAGGCCAGGACCTCCTCCCAGGTCGTCGTGCTGAAGCCCGGCGAGACGCACACGGCCTGAGCGGCGCGAGCGTCGCGAGGCCCGAGCGGGCGTCGCCGGCGGCTAGTCGACTTCGGCGTCCGCGCCGGCTTCGACCGGCGCCGGCTCTTCGGGAGTCGTCGAGGAGGTCGTTGACGCGGAGCTGCTTTCCGTGCCGCTGGGCGGCGGGGGCGGTGGGGGGGCGGGTTCGGAAGCCGGTTCGCTGGGCGGCGGCGATTCGGCCGGCGGAGCGCTTTCTTCGGCTGGCGGTGGAGCCGGTTCGGCGGCCGGGTCGCTTTCGCCTTCCCCCTCGGCGGTCTCGGGCGGGACGGCGCCGCCGACGGTGACCACGACGGTTTCGCTGCCGGCGGGGGCGCCCGCGGCGCCGGACGGCGATTTGGCGCCGTTCACTTTCGGCACGGCGGTCTTCGCGGTCGGGACCTTGCTTTCGCCGTCGGCCTTGGCCGGGTCCGACTTGGCGGCGCCGTCGGGCGCCGTGGTGGCGCCGCTTTCCGGAGCCGGGGCGGGGGTCGGGGCCGGTTCGGCCGGCTGCGCCGGCGGGGTGGCTTCGACCGGCGGTTGCGGCGCCGGGGCCGCGGTCAATTCGACCGGCTGCGGCTGCGGGGCAGGCGCGACGCGGCTCGGTGCGACCGAGGGCGCATTGCGGTGGACCGAGGCGATGTGGGCCGGCGCGCTTGCCGTCGGCGCCGCGGTGGTGTCGCTCTTCTGGTTCACCTCGACGGCGCCGGCGGTGAGCACCGCCGCGGTGACCACGCCGGCGACGGCCTTGGTGCCGATCGCGCCGCCGACGGCGCCGATCCCCCCGGCGGCGCCGCTGCCGCCGAGCGCCGCGCCGGCGCTGGCGACCGCGCCGGCTCCGGCGCTGGTGGCCGTCGCCGCTGCGGTCGCCCCGGCGCTTGCCGTCGTCGCGCCCGCGGCGCTCGCGGTCGCGCCGGCCGCTCCCGCGCCGCCGGTCGCGCCCCCTGCCGTGGCGCCTCCCCCCGCGCCGCCGAAGCCGAGTTTGCCGAGGACGAAGCCCTTGAACGCGACGAGCAGGCCGGCGGGCGCGAGCGCCGCCATCGCCTTGTCGTTGCTGCGCACCTGGGTGCGGAAGTCGGCGCACTCGTCGCAGTCGCGCACGTGGCGGCGCACCGGGCCGGAGACCTTGCGCAGCCCCTCGGACGCCTCGGCCAGCTCCAGCCGCACCTCGCCGCAGGTCAGCTGGCGCGCCTGGCTCGCCTCGGCGAGCGAGATCCGCGCCCGCACCAGCAGCGACTTGACCGAGGGGACGCTGGTCTCCATCGTCGAGGCGATTTCCTCGTAGGACATCGCGTCCATCTCACGCAGCAGCAGGGCGCTGCGCTGCGTCTCGGGCAGCTTGCCGACGTCGTCGAGCAACTGGCGGAACTCCTCGCGGTTGCTGACCTTCTCGGCGGTCGAGGCGGCCTCGACGACCGGCACCATGTCCATCGATTCCTGCGCGTCGGCGGTCGGCTTGCGCAGGTGGTTGAGGCAGCGGTTGCGGGCGATCCGGTAGAGCCACGGGCGCAGGTTGATCTCGCGCTCGTCGGCGAGCATCGCCCGGTAGGCGTTGACGAAGACCTCCTGGAGGACGTCCTCCGCGTCCTCCGTCGATCCCAGCATCTGGCGGCAGAAGCCGAGCAGGCGGGGCTGGTAGCGGCTGACGATCGTCTCGAATGCCCCGGCGTTGCCGCTGCGCGCCATCGCGATTAGCTTCGCGTCGCCCTGCAGCTTGAGCAGCGGCGAGCGGCGGACGAGCAGTCCGCGTTGACTGGCGTGGGTTAGAGCCGATGCCTCCAAGCTTCACTCCTCCAGGGAAGGCTTTGCGTGCGGCGTCTGCCTAGATAAAGACACGGTAGCAGCGCGTTAGTTGCGCTCTGTACAAGGATTTACCCGGCCTTTAGGCGTGGTAACCAGGCCGCGGCGGCGGGTCCGTTGTCCGCGGCGGCCAAAAGCCCGCTGGGAGTGCCCGGGGCGGGACTCGAACCCGCAAGCCCCCGAAGGGGCAGCGCATTTTAAGTGCGCCGCTTTTGCCAGTTTCGCCACCCGGGCCAGTCCATTATTCCGCGCCTCATTAGTCTCCGCCCCCATGGAGCACGGGGGGAGGATCGTTGCGAAGGCGCTGAAGTCGCGCGGAGTCAGCCATCTCTTCACGCTCTCCGGCGGCCACCTCTTCTCCATCTACGACGGCTGCAAGGCCGAGGGGATCGAGATCGTCGACGTGCGACACGAGCAGACCGCGGCCTTCGCGGCCGAGGGCTTCGCCAAGGCGACGCGGCGGCTCGGCGTGGCGGCGCTGACCGCCGGGCCCGGGGTGACCAACGGGATCAGCGCGATCGCCGGCGCCCAGGCCAACTGCTCGCCCGTCTGCGTGCTCGGCGGGCGGGCGCCGGAGCTGCGCTGGGGCTCGGGCTCGTTGCAGGAGATCGACCACCTGCCGTTCGTCTCGCCGCTGGTCAAGTCGGCGGAGACGGTGAAGGAGGCCGGGGAGATCGGGGCGCGGACGGCGGCGGCGCTCGACCTCTCGCTCAGCGCGCCCTTCGGGCCGACCTTCGTCGACTACCCGCTCGACGTCGTGTTCAGCGAGGCCGAGGCGGGGATCCCGGCCGCCGCGGCGCCGGACGCCCCGGTGGCCGCCGGGGTCGAGCGGGCCGCGGCGCTGCTGGCCGGGGCCGAGCGACCGGCGATCATGGCCGGCAGCGGCCTCTACTGGGGACACGGCGAGGAGCAGCTGCGGGCGCTGGCCGAGGCGCTCGGCATCCCGGTCTTCCTCAACGGGCTCGGCCGCGGCTGCCTGGCCGCCGATCACGAGCTGGCCTTCAGCCGGGCGCGCGGGGCGGGGCTGAAGGGCGCCGACGTGGCGCTCGTGGTCGGCGTGCCGATCGACTTCCGGCTCGGCTTCGGCGGCAGCTTCGGCGAGGAGACGAAGCTGGTCCGGCTCGACGCGGCGCCGAACGAGCTGACGGCCAACCGGGCGCCCGAGGTCGACCTAGTGGGTGACGTCGCGGCGACCCTGGCGGCGCTGCGCGAGGCGGCCTCGGCCGGGCGGGGGCGAACCGATGCCTGGCTCGAGCGGCTGCGCGGCGTCGAGGCCGAGAAGCGCGCCGCCGAGCAGCAGGAGCTGAACGACGGCCGCTCGCCGCTGCACCCGGTGCGGGTCTACAGGGAGCTGGCCGAGGTGCTCGAGCGCGACGCGATCGTCGTCGGCGACGGCGGCGACTTCGTCTCCTACGCGGGCCGCTTCGTCGAGACCTACGAGCCGGGCTGCTGGATGGATCCGGGGCCGTTCGGCTGCCTCGGGGCGGGGCCGGGACAGGCGCTCGGGGCGAAGCTCGCCCATCCGGAGCGACAGGTGTGCCTGTTGCTCGGCGATGGAGCGTTCGGCTTCGCGGGCATGGAGTTCGACACTTTGGCGCGTCACGGGCTGCCCGTGGTCGGCGTGATGGGCAACAACGGCATCTGGGCGCTCGAGCATCATCCGATGAAATTCCTCTACGGCTACTCGGTAGCCGCCGAGCTGCGGCCGGAGACGCCCTACGAGAAGGTGGTCGAGGCGCTGGGTTGCGACGGCGTCGTGGTCAGCGATCCGGAGCAGCTGCGGCCGGCGCTCGAACGCGCCTTCGAGTCCGGCCGGCCGACCCTGGTCAATGTCCTCACGGACCCCGAGGTCGTCTACCCGCGCAAGTCGAATCTGGCTTGATAGAGCGGAAATACGGTTGGCCGGCCAGATCTGCGCACGTCCTGGCCCCAAACGAGAATCGGCCGCCATCTCTGGCGGCCGATTCAGGTTGGTCCCTCAGGACGGGCAGGGGTACGTCTTCAGGGACCGGTTCTTATTCGGTGGGTCCGGACGGCGGGAGGCGCCATGATGCGGCAATCGTCCAAACCCTATGACCGGGTTGGGATCGGACTCTCATCCTCACCTCTTCCCCGATGTGCCGAGTATGCGCTCGCCTGTCCGGAATGTCTAGCTGCGGCTTTTGCCGCTACTGACAAATCGGTAGAAGCACTCTACTGACTTTTGGGGTTAAGGGCGGCACGTTTACCCATCTGGCGCGGTGCCGAAAACTCATCTGTACACCGGGTCCCACGCTGTTTGCCACACGGTGTTCATACGTAGTTAGCCGTCGCCGGCGGCGGTCGCGAGCGCCATCCCGTAGAGGATGTCGTGCTCGGAGGCCTCGATCCGGTCGAGCCCGAAGGCGCGCATCGCCTCGATCAGGATCACGCAGCCGGCGATGATCGTCGGCGCCCGGTCGGGGTGCAGGCCGGGGATCTGCGCCCGTTTGGCCAACGGGGCGGAGGCGAAGCGCGAGAGCTCGCGCTGGACCGTCTCGATCGAGAGGACGTGGCCATGGACGCGGGCGGGGTCGTAGGGCTCGAGCTCGAGCTCGACCGCGGCGAGCGAGGTGGGCGTGCCGGCGACCGCGATGCCTGCCTCGGCGCGGGCGTCCTCGTGGCCGGCGCGGGCGGCGGCGATCAGCCCGCGGACGTCCTTGGCCAGCTCCTCGAGCTCGGCGACGGTCGGCGGGTCGCCGGAGACGTGGCGCTCGGTGTGGCGGACGACGCCGGCCTGCAGGGAGACGTGGAAGCCGACCTCGGCGCCGCTGCCGACGACGATCTCGGTCGAGCCGCCGCCGATGTCGATCACCAGCGTCGGCGCGGTGGGGGGGTCCTCGGCGGTGGCGCCCCGGTAGGTGAGCCGCGCCTCCTCCTCGCCGTCGAGCACGCGGGCCGAGAGGGCGAAGCGCTCGCGCAGCTCGGCGACGAATGCGGCGCCGTTGGAGGCGTCGCGCACGGCGCTGGTCGCGATCGCGGCAACCTCCTCGGCCCCAAGCTCGCGGCAGATCCCCACGTAGTCGCCGATCGCCGCGCAGGCCGCCTCGATCGCCTCGTCGGCGAGCTGCCCGGAGAGGTCGACGCCCCGGCCCAGCCGCGTAACCCGGCTCTGCCGCTCGAGCACGTCGATGCCCCCGCCGACGTCCGCGACCAGCAACCGCGTCGAGTTGCTGCCCACGTCGATAACCGCCACTCGTTGAACAGCTTCTGCCATCGGGGGCGGGCACTTTAGAGAGAAGCCCAGCATTGCTAGCATTAGAGGACCGCCGCGGGGTGGAGCAGCCAGGTAGCTCGTCGGGCTCATAACCCGAAGGTCGCGGGTTCGAATCCCGCCCCCGCTATAGAGAAAGGCCCCGCAAATGGGGCCTTTTCGTTCTAAGGGGGCCGCCGACCATCGGCCCGCGGGTACTAAGTGGGTACTAATTTCGACCTTCGGGTTCGCAACCCGACGGCCAAGCGAAAGACCTTGCCGTGGGTGCGCTCCAATGACTGGCGTAAGTTAGGCGCGAGCTTCATGGCAGAGAACGACCAAGAAATCGTGTTGGTCTTCGAGCCCCAAGACGGGGGTGGTTACCACGTGTACGCACCTGACCTCCCGGGCCTCCACACCCAAGGCGACGACCTTGACGACGCGATGGCGAACGCCAGCGAGGCGGTCGCCCTCTGCGTCGAAGGCCTGCGACGCGAAGACGGCGAGCCGCTCAAAACGGCGTGATCCGCCACCCGTTTCCCCCAGCCATGGGACCCGTGCTAGCTGGTCCGGTGAGGGCTGATCAAGCCACATCGCAAGGAGCAGCTCGGAGGCCCGGCAGGCGTTCAGGTCTGATTCACGAGCTGTCCCCGACACAACCCAGACTGGGATCGACGGACCACCTATTCACAGCGAGCTGGCAATTGCGGCCCTAGGATGAGCGGATGAACCCTCCGACCCTGGCCGTCGCTCCCAGTCAACCTAAGCCCGAACAGGACTTGCGCTTCGATGCTCGCAACCCGCGACTCTCTGAGGATGAGGACGTAAGCCAGGGGGAGCTGCTGGAGCGGCTCTGGCGCGACTTCGCGGTCGATGAGCTCGCGCTCTCTATCGCCGCAAACGGCTTCTTCCCCCACGAGCCCCTCTTTGCGGCCGAAGAGGAAGGTGAGCTGGTCGTTGTCGAGGGCAACCGTCGTCTCGCGGCGGTCCGTCTTCTCCGACACGCGAGCATGCGCGCGGAAGTCGGGGCCACCGACCTTCCGAGGATCACCAAAAAACGGGCCGAAGAACTGGAGACGCTGCCAGTCGTCGTCTGTCCGCGCGCCGACATCTGGCAATACGTCGGCTTCAAGCATGTCAACGGCCCCCAGGCCTGGCGCTCCTACAGTAAGGCTCAGTACATCGCCTGGGTACACAACGAGCTTGACGTTGCCCTCGCCGACATCGCGAGGCAGATCGGCGACAAACACCACACTGTTCGTCGTCTCTACCGCGCGCTGATGGTGCTCGAGCAGGCCGAAGACGCCTCCGTCTATGACGTCGACGATCGCGCCAAAAAGCAGTTTGCATTTTCGCACCTGTACACCGGCCTCGACTACAAGGGCTTCGAATCGTTCCTGGGCTTCAAACGCGAGACCTCTTACAAACCCAAGCCCGTCCCCAAACGCAACTTGCCGCAGTTGGGGCAACTCCTGATCTGGCTCTACGGCAGTAGAAGCCGTGACGAGGAGCCGCTGATCCGCTCTCAGAATCCTGACCTCCGCCGGCTCGACGAGGTTCTCCAGACCAGGGACGGCACCGCCGCGCTCAGGCGCGGGCTCGGCCTCAACGTCTCCCATGACATCGGTCGTGGCGACGACGCTCTCTTTCGAGAGGCCCTGCTCGCGTCCCGTCAATCCCTGCAGGAGGCGAGGGGCAAACTGCTCAGCGGCTATGAGGGGGAGCGAGACCTGAAGCAGGTCGCCGAAGACATCCTTGTCCTCGCGGAAAGCATCGATGAGGAGATGCAGGAGCAGCGCGACCGGGCGCGCCGTGTGAAAAAAGTCAAACGCAGTGCGAAACGTGCGACCAGGCGCTAGCAATGGCCGATCTACTGGTCCCAGCGGCGACGGCGGCGCCCGGCGAGCTTGCCGACTGGCTCGAGTGCCAAGCCCTGGTCGCGGCCGATCGCAATAGCTCGATCCAGGACCTCGCCAGCGCCCTGCGCAGGATAGGTAGCGGTGAGGAGATCGAGGACGAGCGCGAAATCGAAGATGCAGACGACGCGGTCCTCGACCGCGGCGGCGAGACGATCGAGCCGGTCGCCGGCGATGCTTTTGAGGAGATCGAAGACCGCGCCCTCTCTTGTGGTGAGGCCTATCCTTTTGAGGTCCTCGAGGGGGCCTTGCAGGGCCGGCGCAGCACCCCCGACTCCCTCTACACCTTCCTCCTCTTGCTCTCGAAGTTCGGCAAGAACGCCGGACCCGCCGAGCTGAACGTCCCCCAGATTTTCGAGGAAATTGCCGAGTTGGCGATCGCCGCAACCCTGGGCGGCGAGAGCAACGACGTCGCAACGATCCAGTTCGGATTTCCGAGACGGATCGCCCCATCCGGTTTCAAGGGGGCGGTTGAAGATCTCTGCGTGAAAACCGGAGAGGGAGGCAGTTCACGTGACCAGCCAAATCGTCACGACCAGAAGGACGCCGCACTGGATGTCGTCGCCTGGCGTCCGTTTCCCGACCGCCGTCGCGGTCAAGTGATGGCCTGGGGGCAGTGCGCGACCGGCGCCGACTGGCGAGAAAAGCTCACCGACCTGAGCCCCGCCGACTGGGCCGCCAGTTGGTTGATGGACCGCCCCGCCGTGGTCCCTATGCCCGCCTTCTTCGTTCCCCACCGCATAGAGCGCGACAAATGGAACGTGACTGCCAACTACGCCGGCATCCTCTTTGACCGCTGCCGCATCGCCCTCTCTGCGCACCCTCTGCCGGAACCGCTCCGCGGCCAGGTTCGCGCTTACAACCGCCAGGTGATCAGGGAGAACCTGGCCTCCTAGGCGGCACTTGCGCCCACTGCCCAGCTCCTCGCCACGATGGCGGCCGGAAACCGAGGCCTAGTTGGCGGAGATTTCCGTCCAGTCAGTGGCGATCTCGGCGACGCTGTCGGAGAAGACGGCGATCTCGGTAGCCGCGGTCACCCGGTGGGCGGAGTAGTGCAGTTCGAAGTTCCGCCGCCGCCGCTCGGCATAAAGCTTGTGCACCTGGGGAACGTCGTCATAGGTCAGTAGCCACGGTCGCCCGGCAAGTCCGTTCAGCGCCTTTGCGAGACGTTCGTGGTCCTTTGATCCGAACGCGTTCAGGTACAGCGACCCCGCCTTCTCGAAGTAAGGAGGGTCGGCGTAGATGAAGGTGTCCTTCTTGCGGCCATGGTGCTTGATCACGTCGACCCCGTCTTTAGCGCAGACCTCGATCTTTTCGGCGTAGAGACCCAGGACTCGGATCCGCTCGCTGAGCTCGGTGCGGTTGAAGCGGGCGTCGATTTTGTACTTGCCGGTCTGATCGAGGCCGCCGATTGGGCCCCCGTTCAGCACCCCCGAGTGGTTGGTCCGGTTCAAATAGAAGGTCGCAAACCCTCTTGCCGCCAGGTCGGCGCCGTTCTGGTCGAAGCAGATCTCACGCTGCCGGCGCCATTCCGCCACAGAAAGCTTCACCTTGGAGACTTTCTCGATCATGCTTTCCGGATCCTCGACCAAGCTCGCCCAGAAGGCATAGATCGCCGGGTCGAGGTCGTTGATCACGACCCGCTCAACCTGGCCGGTGACAAGCAGACCGAGGCCGGCCCCGACACCGCCAGCGTAGGGCTCGACGTAGGTGCAGCCCGACAGGTCGCTGCCGCGGATTAGCCGCCGCAGCCTCGAGTAAAGGGCGCCCTTGCCGCCCGGGTAGCGCAGGGGGGATGCGAGCAGACGCATGTTCCCACTCTGTTCGACCCCAGCCCCACTCATGGCGCGATCGTCATTTTGACGAGTGGGTCGATCGCATCCCACATGCGGAGCGCATCGTCGGGGTCGACTCCGAACTTGTGGTTGTGATTGACGGCGTTCAGGGTGTCGCTGCTGCTCATGTAGACAAGCTTCCCGCCTCGCACCCTCTCAATCGGCTGGATCATGTTCGTGGGGCCGTTCTTGCGGGCGTAGGCCAGCAGCCACTTGAGGGCGTGGTTAAGCTGCACCCGCCCTTTCTCGCCGCTGCCCTTGATGTCCTCGCTCTTCGCCTCAGCGAAGGCCTTGATCGTCTTCTCGAGGATCGCCCGCATCATCAGGAAGGCGGAGTTGGGGAACTCCTGGACATCGAGGACGCTGAGCTCCTCGACGCAGCGCCGCAGTGCCACCGGATAGGACTCGGGCAGGGCGACTTGGTCGAGAGCGAGGAAGCGCTGCTTGCGGCCGCGCCCGGGGCCGCCGGTGCCGGTGCCGTCGCCCTTGCCGGCGGCCCCATTCGTGCTGCCTTTTCCGCTTTGGCCGCCGGTTGCGGCGCCTGTCTTGCCGCCATTTGAGCCCGAGCCGGGACCGCCGCCGGACTTCGTATTCGGCTTTAGGATCTCTTCGATTTCGTCGATCAGGCGCCCGAAACGGGGGCTGGTGATCTTGTTCAGACTCCGGGTGGTCAGATCGCCGCTCCGCATACCCTCGACGATGATCGACGCGATTTCGGTGAACTGGGCCTTCGAGATCGATTTCAAGAGCTTTCCGTTTTTGTCCATGCGGAAGCCGGTCAGTTCGCGGAAGGCCTTCGAGTCGAATATCCGAGCCAGCACCGAGAGCCCTCTGGTCCACTCCTTGCTCTCCAAATGGTCGCGCAGGGCGGGGTCCTTGAATTTGGCTGATCGGAATGCGTTCAGGACCTGGGCACGGAAGACGAAGGTCTCGACGTCGATCGTCGGGTAGCGGGCGCGTAGGGTCTTAAGGCTCTTGCCGCTGTCGACCTGGGCCTGAAAGAAGGCGGCCTGGCGGGCCGGGGTCCAGGGTTTCCTGATGTTCCCGGTGTGGATCGCCGCCACCAGTTTGTCGGCTTCGGTCTGGTTGGGGGCGACCAGCACCCTGATCTTCCGCAGCGCCGATCTGTCGTCAAGGTCCGCGGCGAGGCCGGCGATCCGCGCTTTGTGGGTCGGCACCAGCTGCGGGTTCTGGATCGCCTTCAGTGCCGCCAAGCGCCGGTTGCCCTCGACCATCACGTACTTCTTGCCGCGCTTGATCGCGATTGGCACGTCGTGAGTCAGATATCCGACTTTGCAGATCCCCTCGACCAGCCCGAAGGCGTTCTCGTTGACGAAGAGGTCCTCGAGGATGTCGGTCTCGACCTTTGCTTCGACGTTCTCTAGGCGCACGTTTCGGGGGTCGAGGTGGAGGTCGGTGAGGACATCGAGGGTCTTCTCCGGCCAGCCGGAGGTGTCAAGAACCGGCATCCGTCCCCCTAGGACGTGGGTTAATCGACGATCTTCCTGCCGTTCGCGGGCTGTTCGGTGCCCAGCCTGCCATCTTGGTCCTCGTCGCCCCCCAGTTCATCGCTGGAAACCTACCCCAAGGCAGGGCGAAACCTGGCCTACCGCGCGTTGCGGGTACCGAGGTTGAAACCCGGACATCACCGGGATTGCTCCGTTCGGACCTTTAGGGGGACCCTGTCCCGGCTGTGCCGGCCGCACGCCGATACCCTGCCCCGGTGGCCGAGTCCGGCAACATCGAGGTCCCTCCCTATACCGAGCTGCTCTGGCCCACCCTTTGTGCGGTTGGTGAGCTCGGCCACTCGGCCAAGATCGAAGAGATCGACGAGCACGTGATCGCGGCCGGGAAGTTCACCGACGAGCAGATCGCCCTCCTTCACAATCAAGGGCCGCGCAGCGAGATCGAGTACCGGCTCGCCTGGGCCCGCACCTACTTGAAGGCGATGGGAGCGCTCGACAATCCTTCCCGGGGCACCTGGGTGACGACCGAGGCCGGTCGGAGCCTGAGCGAGCCCGAGCTCGAGCCGCTGCGCCAGGCGTATCTCGTGCGCCGCCGTGAGGTGCGCAAGGCAAAGGCCCGTGCGGCCGGCGCCGCGGGAGCCGACCTGGACCTCGAGGCAGAACCGGGAGGCGAGGAAACCGACGACTGGCGCGAGGAGCTTCTCCAGGTCTTGCTCGGCATGGACCCGACCAGCTTCGAGCACCTCGCCAGGCGGCTGCTACGCGCCGCCGGTTTCGTCAATGCGACGGTGACTGGGGGCTCGGGGGACGGCGGTATTGACGGTGTCGGCGTGTACCGGCTGTCGCTGGTCAGCTTCCCCGTCTACTTTCAGTGCAAGCGCTACAAGGGCGCGGTCGGTCCCGAGAAGGTTCGTGACTTCCGCGGTGCAATGCAGGGGCGCGGTGACAAGGGGCTATTGATCACTACGGGTAACTTCACCGCCGAGGCAAAACGGGAGGCTACCCGCGACGGGGCGCCGCCCATTGACCTCATCGACGGCGAACGCCTTTGCGACTTGCTCAAAGAGCACGAACTGGGTGTGGAGACCCGCAGCCGCGTAATCGAAGAGGTCCGGATTCAGCCCGAGTTCTTCTCGGATCTGAGTTGACCTTGAGCGACCGCGCGCTCATAAGCGCCGACTAGCCGAGCTAGACGGCGGGGCAAAGAAGCACGCGGGTGCGTCCAACCAGCGATGCCGCCGAGTTTCAGACCGGCCAGTCTTAGCCTCTAAGGAAGCTGGCTCATCGTCTGCTCCGTCGAAGATTCCTT
Organism: Solirubrobacterales bacterium; assembly: GCA_035698885.1. Taxonomy (GTDB): domain Bacteria; phylum Actinomycetota; class Thermoleophilia; order Solirubrobacterales; family 70-9; genus VRUE01. The sequence continues at coordinate 5,965 of DASSBJ010000096.1, read as the reverse complement.
AGGCGCATTCCAGTAGCCGTCATCGCCCACGGCGGCAACGTGGACGCCGTCTACGGTGCCGGCATCAGTCGGTGATCCTAGCTGACGCGGGGGCATCCGATGCCGCAATCCAGATGTCGTTTAGGAATTTGAGGCGGGTACTAAGTGGGTACTAAGTTGAGCGCAACTACGTCCAACTCGGACCAACCCGAACCGCTTGAATAAGCCAAATACCAGCCCAGGCAAGCAGCACTGGCGACCTCATAATGAGCCGGACCGGGTTCCACGGAGACTTTTTTAGTTGGTTTCCAATCTTCTCTGTAGATAGCTCAGTTGACTCCCTGGGCAACGTATAGGTCCTCGAACTCAGCGGGTGGCAGATCGCCGAGAGATTTATGCAGGCGGTCGCTGTTGAACCAGGCGATGTACTCGACGACGGCCAGCTCGAGCTGCGTTCGGGAGCGCCAGGAGCGGTCGGCGATCAGCTCGGTCTTGAAGGAGTCGACGAAGCTCTCGGCCATGGCGTTGTCGTAAGCGTCTCCGACCGATCCGACAGAGGCCAAGACGCCGTGGTCATCAAGGGTCTGTGTGTAGTCGATCGACGTGTACTGACTGCCGCGATCTGAGTGATGCACCAGCTCGACGTCGGCGCCGGCCTCGCGCTGGGCGAGCGCCATCCGCAGTGCGTCAAGAACGAGATCGGTCCGCATGTGCGGCGCCAGCTGCCAGCCGACGATCTTGCGGCTGAAGGCGTCGATCACGAAGGAGAAGAACTGGTTGCCCTCCCACGAGCGCAGGTAGCTGAGGTCTGCAACCCAGAGGCGATTCGGGCCCTCGGCGCTGAAGTCGCGCTCGACCAGGTCTGGCCGGCGCTGGGCGAGCGGGTCGGGCTTTGTGGTTCGCCAGGGCTTCCCACGCCGCTTTGCGCCTTGGATTCCGGCTCCCTTCATCAACCGCTGCACCCGGCCGCGCCCGACCTCCTCGCCTTCGCGCTGCAGGGCGATCCACATGCGCCGGTAGCCGTAGGCGCAGTAGTTGCGCTCGTGGACCTCACGGATGCGGGCGAGCAGGCGCTCGTCCTCGATCGCCCTGGCGGATCGCCCGCCCTTGGCGCGTTCGTAATAGGCGGAGGCCGACACCTCGAGGGTGCTGCAGATCGGCTCGACCCCGAAGCGCTCGCGGTGCTCTTCGATGAAAGAGCTCACTTCGGTCGGTGTGGGTCGAGCTCGGCCGCGAAAAACGCCGAGGCGGACTTGAGGATTTCGTTGGCGCGGCGCAGTTCACGGTTCTCCTTGCGTAGCTGCGCCAGCTCCTCTCGCTCCTCGCTGCTCAGCAGCTCCTTGCGCTTGCCGGCGTCGGCTTCGGCCTGGCGCACCCACCGGCGCAGGATCTCGGAGTTGACGCCCAGATCTCGGGCTACGTGGGTGATCGGCCGGCCGGACTCAAAGACCAGGCGGGCGCCGCGGTCCAACACCTCATCGGGGTACTTCCTCTGTCGTGGCATGGCTCGGGAGAATCTCCATTCCCCAGGACAAGATCCTGGTTTCGGAGTCTCCGTGAAACCCGGCCTGGCTCACCAACGGACGGGAGTCCTGGTACGGGCAGTGGTACTTGCATGGGCGGCGGGTCAAGCGGAAGATCGGCCCCAAGCGCCAGGCTGGCTCTCGGGAGGGCCTGACCACCGCCCAGGCCGAGCGGGAGATGCGACGGCGGATCGAGCTTGAGCGGCCGGTGATCCGCTCGCGCCTGACGGTCGCAGCGCTCGGCAAGCTCTACCTGGAGCATCTGGAGCACGTGCTGGAGCGCAAGCCGTCCACTGTGGGGGGCTATCGCTCGATACTGCGTCGCCACATCGAGCCGTTCTTCGGCGAGTGGCCATTGGAGCGCATCGGGGCGGAGGAGATCCGCCGCTTCATGACCGCGAAGAAGCGCGACGGGCTGACGACGAAAACCGTCACCAACTGCCTCGTTTTCATGCACGGCCTGTTCGCCTTCGCCGTGAAGCGCGAATGGATGCTCGCCAACCCCGTTGCGGCCGTGGACCGTCCTCGTGCGCCGCACGCGGACCCCGACATTCGCTATCTCAACCTGGAGGAAGTCGAGGGGCTGCTGCGTGCGGTCCCCGACGACTACCTCGGGCCGACCGAGCACGCCGTCTACCTGACGGCGGCGATGACCGGCCTTCGCCAGGGCGAGCTGATCGCCCTGCGCTGGATGGACATCGATTGGCAGGCGCGGCGGGTCAGGGTCCGCCGCAACTACACGCGCCAGCAGTTCGGCACGCCAAGTCACGGCGCTCCTCGCGCTCGGTGCCGATGACCGACCGCGTCGCGGGCGAGCTTGAGCGGCGTTTCCAGGCGTCGGAGTTCCGGGCGGACCACGATCTCGTGTTCGCCCACCCCTACACCGGGCACCCGCTCGATGACTCGAAACTACGCAAGCGCTTCAAGGAGGCGCTAGCGCGCGCCGGTCTGCGCAGCATCCGCTTCCACGACCTGCGCCACACCTTCGGCACCCATTGCGCCTCGGCCAGGCGTGCCGTTGCGGACGCTCCAAGAGTGGCTCGGCCACCGCGACTTCACGACGACGCTGATCTACGCCGACTACGCCCCGAATCCGCATGAGGGGGAGCTGGTCGAGCAGGCGTTTCGTCTGCCCGACCCGCAGCCTGTCGCTCTGGAAGTGCTGCCGTGACGGACGCTACGATCAGATCCATGAGCAAGGCCGAGTTACACGCGCAGATCGATCAGATGAGCGACGAGGAGGCGGCACGGGTCAAGCTGATCTTCGCGCCCGAGTGGCCCTCCAAGGCGACCTCCATCGAGGAGATCCGCAAGCGGACCGGAACGAGAGCCATGACGCCGGAGGAGTCTGACGAGTTCTGGCGCAAGCACGGGTCGATGATGCAGCCCGCCGACGGCGAGGGGTAGCCATCGCCGGAGCTGCGGGGGAGCTCCGCTTTGGGCTGCGGGTGGACGAGGAGGCGCTTGCCGAGGACTTGGCCAACGCCAGCGACGCTGCGAGGGCGGCCATCCAGTCGGAGATCCGCAGGCTGGAGGCCGATGGAGTTGCCGTGAAGTCGTTGCGTCCCTGCGAGGCCGACGCTCGGGACGGGACTCAGCTTGGCGGTTGTGTAAAGCGCTATATCCCGCAGCCTGACGGCCGCTGGGGCGCGGTGTTCAGCATCGACCGCGAGGCGTCGAAGCCGGCGCTTGTCCTGCTTGCTGTCGGCGAGCGTCATCCAGGCCGGCCCTGGAAGCGGACCGTCTATGAGATCGCCCATCGCCGCTTCAACCGGTAGCCACTCCTTGTCGTAGCTCTGGATGATTTTCCGCTCTGAGCGGGAAGGCCCGAACTGAGCAGGGGGCTGACTCGGATACAATGCGATCCCTGTCTGAAAACTGTCGAATTGGCGGAGGTGCCGTGTGCCGGATTACTGCGTGAACAAGAACGCCCAGCCGGATTCAGGCGATCATGAGGTTCACGATCTGGCCTCACAGAAGGGCTGCCTGCCTGCCCCCGAGAATCGCCTGAACCTCGGGTGGCACTCGTCCTGCCAGGGGGCCGTCGCTGCGGCCAAGCAGCACTACAGCGACTCGAACGGCTGCTACTACTGCGCCAACGATTGCCACACGACCTGAGTTCACGAAGAGCACCGTCGCCGTGGTTCCAATTTGGGGCCATTCTGAGCGAAACTGACCGAACTGGGGTGATGTATTTGGCTCTGTAGAGCCGAGTAGAACAGAGGGGATCATGCCTGGAGGGCCTCATAACCCGAAGGTCGCGGGTTCGAATCCCACCCCCGCTATGGCCGTAGTAGCGCAAACGTCGCTCAGGTCTTTTGCTTGACTGAAGGCGCTCGATACGAGCGCCTTCAGTCGTACAAGGCCGGCGTTTCGGTCGATCTCGACCCGCAGCCGGAACGCCTCGAACACGGAGCGGCGCAGCTCGGGGTCGGCTTCGGCCAGCGGCTTTGAGAGGTCGGGCAGGGAGTCGAGGATCGCGGCCTCGATCTCCTGGCGCTCGGCTTTCAGCTCGCGGATTCGCTCGCCGACGAGGGCCGGATCGACGCCGGCCTCGATCGCGCCGAGCTAGCACTCGATCCGCTGATCGACCTCGCTGAGCCGGCGCACCGCGCGGGCCCGCTCGGAGCCGCTATCGCTCTCCTGTTCCGCCGCCAGGGTGGAGCTCTGCTTGTGGAAGTGGGCGAGGCGATTGGGGCCGAAGACGCGCGTCGCGAAGAAGGCGTCGATCAAGGTGAGCAGGCTGTCCTCGCGGACGTACTGCCATTTGCCGTGGCCGGTCGCCTCGGCGGCGGTGTCGCCGTAGGACCGGCGGTAGCCACAGGCGTAGTAGGTGTTGCCCTTGCGGCTCTTGCCCTGCATCCGCAGCGGGTTGTGGCCGGTGGCGCAGTGGACGATGCCGCGCAGCAGGTAGAAGCGTTTCTGCTGGCGGCGCCGGCGGTTGCCGCCGTTGCCGGTGCTGCGCGCCTTCATCTCCATCTGCACGCGCTCGAAGTTCTCCTCGGAGACCAGCGCCTCATGGCGCCGCTCGGCTTCGACCCACTCCTCGGCGTCGCGGCGGATAAGCGGTCCTTCGCCCTGCTTGACGGCGCGGAAGTCGAGCCGGTTCCAGTAGAGGCGGCCGGTGTAGACGTGGTTTTCGAGCATCGTCCGGATCGTCGTCTTCGACCACTTGCCTGAGGTGTTGCCCTTGGAGTCGACGTGACGGGGTGCGAGGGCCGCCGGGGCGGTTGAGGTGGTCGGCGATCTCCTTGTAGCCGGAGCCCGAGAGGAACGCCGACCCGCCTCCTGGTCGGTGAAGTCGCAGACGATCCGCCCGCCCAGCTCTTCGGCCTTCTCGGCGCACTCGTTGCGCTGGGAGGGAAAGGAGATCGTCGGGTCCTGCTTGTCCTTGGTAGATAGACGTCCGTGCCAGGCGAAGCGTCGCATCAGGATCTCCTTCCCTCGCTTGAATTCTCGGCAACCCAGCGCCGCCGGCCCGAGTCCCACGCCCCGCTGCCGACCTCGCCGCTCAAGATCGGGTCGACCAGTGCGGCGGCGTCTCTATGACCTACTTCGAGGTCCGTCGGCACTCCGACCTCCTCTGCAAGCTGGCGGAACGGCCCTGCCCACTCGGTGGGAGCGGGAGGCAACGAGGTGGGTGTCGCGTGGGTGCCACGAAGCTCGAAGATCGTGTCGATCTCGCGTCGCAGGCCAGCAGCGTCGAGTTGCGAAAGCTCAGCGATCAAGGCGAGGTCGATGAGGTCCTTGGTGCGGGAGCTGGTGCGCCCGCCCTCGTAGACGCGCGTGTAGGCGTGGAGCTTTTCGGCGACCTGTAGCTCCAGCGGGACGGCCTGGACCTCTACGGGCTCGATCTCCGCGAAGCCCAGGAAGTCGTCGGTGCGCAGGGTCTCGGCCTCCAGCGCGTCGTCAGACCGGAAGCCGACATCGAGCAGGAACGACTCGAACGATCGTCCCGCCAGAGACGCCGAAGCACGGAACCGGTGACTGCCGCCGAGGCGATCCTCGGGCACGCCGGCCCTCTCGATGGCGAACTCGAAGAAGTCGCCGGCATCGTAGTTCGCCGCGTCGAGCAGAACGTCGAGCAGCTTCGCCTCCTCGGCCCGCCACTCGATGTCTACGTCTTGCGTGCTTCGCGCCCGCGTGGCGAGGCGCAGGTCGAGCGCGAAGCCTCCCTTCAGCAACCACTGCTCTTTGGCGACGGCAAGCAGTCGGGCGAGCAGTCGATCGAAGGCGACGCGCTTGCGGTTGCGGACGAGGAGCGCGCCATCGCCTTCGGCGCGGTCCTTGAGGCGTTGCTGGAGCGCCTGTCGGAAGGCCGTTCCCGGTACTTCATGCCGGCGCCTCTTCAAGACGACGCTCGATGAACTTGCGAACGCGCACTGAGCGTTCAGACGCTGCCTCAGTCAGCCGGCGTTGCGTGGTCAGTCCGCGCTCCAGCGCCTGCCCGATCGCCATCTCGA
>DASSBJ010000095.1:0-23718 GCA_035698885.1 Solirubrobacterales bacterium | reverse complement strand
GGTGATCTCGCACCGCGTCAACGACATCCTCCGCGTGCTCACCTCGATCAGCGTCATCGTCCTGCCGCTGACCCTGATCGCCAGCATCTGGGGGATGAACTCCGGCGTGCCCGGCGAGCACGACCTGACCGCCTTCTGGGTCATCGTCGGCGCGATGGCCGGCCTGCTGATCGCGATGGTCGCCTACTTCCGCAAACGCGGCTGGCTCTGATCAGGCGCCGCCTCCTCAGCCACCCCCGGACGCGAAGCGGAGGAGGTGGCGTCTTGATTCCCCGCGTCCGGGGGCGGCTTGTTCCATAGGATGATCGTTCAGTGGCCAATGATCGGATCTGGGCGCCCTGGCGCCTCGCCTACGTGAAGGACGCGTCCAAGGACAACGAGGAGGAGTGCATCTTCTGCGCCAAGCCGGCGGCGGACGACGACGCGGCGAGCCTGATCGTCCACCGCGGCGAGCGCAGCTTCGTGATCCTCAACCTCTTCCCGTACACGAACGGCCACCTGATGGTGGCGCCGTACGAGCACATCGGCCGGATCCAGGACCTGCCCGCCGAGACGGTGGCGGAGATGATGTCGCTGGCCCAGCGGGCGATGAGCCGCCTCGAAGAGGCCTACGACCCGCACGGCTACAACGTCGGCTTCAACCAGGGCCGCGTCGCCGGCGCCGGGGTCGAGCACCACATCCACCTGCACGTCGTGCCCCGCTGGGGCGGCGACACCAACTTCATGCCGGTGATCGCCGACACGAAAGTGATGCCGCAGACGCTCGAGCAGAGCTACAACGCCCTGAAGGAGGCATTTTGAGCGAACAGCCGATCCTCGCCCCGGAGGACATCTTCAAGGCCTACGACATCCGTGGCGTCTACGGCGAGCAGATGGACGAGACGACGGCGCTGGCGATCGGCCGCGCCTTCGCCCGCGTGCTGGCGCGACTGCGCGGCAAGCAGCCGAGCGAGCTGCGCATCGGCCTCGGCCGCGACATGCGCCTCACCGCCCCCGCGATGGCGGCCGAGCTGCGGGATGGGCTGATCTTCGAGGGGGCGACGGTGCTCGACGCCGGGATGGTCTCCACCGAGATGCTCTACTTCCTCGTCGGCTCGCGCGAGCTCGACGGCGGCGCGATGGTCACCGCCTCGCACAACCCGAAGGCCTACACCGGGGTGAAGCTGATCCGCGAGGGGGCGCTGGCGCTCTCCGGCGAAGCCGGGATCGGCGACGTGCGACGGGAGATCGAAGCGGGCCTCGGCCCGGGCCCGGGGGGCGGCTCCTTCGAGGAGGTCGATGTCTGGGACGAGTACCGCAGCCACGCGCTCTCCTTCGTCGATCCCGACGCGGTGAAGCCGCTGAAGGTCGTCGTCGACGGCGGCAACGGGATGGCGGGCCCGATGGTCGGGCCGATCCTGGGCCGGCTCGGGCTCGAGCTCGACGAGCTCTACTTCGAGCCCGACGGCGAGTTCCCCGACCACGAGCCGAATCCGCTGCTGCCCGAGAATCGCGAGCTGATCGAAGGCCGGGTGCGCGAGGCCGGCGCCGACCTCGGGATCGCCTGGGACGGCGACGCCGACCGCTGCTTCTTCATCGACGGAGAGGGCAGCTTCTGCGACGGCGACTTCGTCTGCGCCCTGCTCGCCCGCTCGGCGCTCGCCAGGAATCCGGGCGCGACGATTCTCTACGACCCGCGCTCGAGCCGCGCCGTCCCCGACCTGGTCGCCGCCGAGGGCGGCCGCTCCGAGCTCTCGCGGGTCGGCCACGCCTTCTTCAAGCAGCGGATGCGAGAGGAGGGCGCCGCGTTCGGCGGCGAGGTCTCCGGCCATTACTACTTCCGCGACTTCTGGTGCGCCGACTCGGGCACGATCCCGGCGCTCTTGATCCTCGAGCTGCTCGGCAAAGACGGCCGCTCGCTGGCCGAGCTGATGGCCGAGTTCCGCTCGCGCTACTTCATCTCCGGCGAGATCAACTCCGAGGTCGCCGACCAGATCGGCAAGCTGGAGGAGATCGCCGCTCGCTATTCCGACGGCGAGCAGACGCGGCTCGACGGGATATCGATCGACTACCCGGACTGGCACTTCAACGTCCGCCCCTCCAACACCGAGCCGCTGCTGCGGCTCAACCTCGAGTCGCTGGTCTCTCGCGAGGACATGGAGGAGAAGAGAGATGAGGTCCTTGCACTCATCCGAGGGTAGGCCCGCCGCCCCCGGACGCCGCCCATGCTGAGCCCGGACGAGGCGCTCGAGCAGGCGGCGCTCGCCGGGATCCACCAGCTCCGCATCCCCACCCCCTTCGCCGTCGGGCGGGTCAACTGCTACCTGCTCGAGGACGAGCCGCTGACCCTGATCGACACCGGCCCGAACTCGGGCAAGGCGCTCGACGAGCTGCAGTCGCAGCTGGCCGCCCGCGGCCACTCGATCGACGACCTCGAGCTGGTCATCCTCACCCATCAGCACATCGACCACCTGGGGCTGGTCGAGATCGTGGTCGAGCACTCCGGCGCCGCGGTCGCGGCGCTCGGCCTCGCCGCCGAGCGCCTGGCCGGCTTCGGCGAGGAAGCCGAGCGCGAGGACGAGTTCGCGGTCGAGCTGATGCTGCGCAACGGCATTCCACAGGAGGTCGCCTTCGCCCTGCAGAGCGTCTCGCGCAGCTTCCGCGGCTGGGGTTCGCGAGCGCAGGTGACCCGGCCGCTCGAGGACGGCCAGTCGCTGCCCTTCCGCGACCGTGTCCTGCAGGCCCTGCACCGGCCCGGCCACAGCCCCTCCGACACCGTCTTCTGGGACGAGCGGCGCCGCATCCTGATCGCCGCCGACCACCTGATCGCCCACATCTCCTCCAACCCGCTGATCGCCCGGCCGCTCGACGGCTCCGCGGAGCGCCCGCAGGCGCTCGTCACCTACATCGAGTCGATGAAGAAGACGAGGGAGATGCCGGCCGAGATCGTCCTCTCCGGCCACGGCGAGCCGATCGTCGATCACGTCGCATTGATCGACGACCGCCTCGCCAAGCACGAGCGGCGCAAGGAGAAGATCCACGCGCTGATCGCCGAGCGCCCCCGCAGCGGCTACGAGATCGCCCAGGCGATCTGGGGCAACGTCGCGGTGACCCAGGCCTTCCTCACCCTCTCCGAGGTGATCGGGCACGCCGACCTGCTGGTCAACGAGGGCCGCGTGCGCGAAGTCAGCGAGGACGACGTGATCAGGTATGAGACGACCGGGTAAACGCAGCGCCAAGAAGCGGATGCTGCTGATCGTCAATCCCTACGCGACGACCGTCTCCGACCGGCTGAAGAACCTGGTCGTCTACGCCTTGCAGGGCCGCTACGAGGTCGAGACTGTGGCCACCGAGGCGCAGAACCACGCGACTGAGATCGGCCGCGAGGTGCGCGACCACGGCTACGACGTCGTCGTCGCCTTCGGCGGCGACGGCACGCTGAACGAGGTCGCCAACGGGCTCGCCGGCACCGACGTGCCGGTCTCCGTCCTGCCCGGCGGCTCGACCAACGTCGTCAGCCGCACGCTCGGCATCCCCAACGACGTCGTCGACGCGACCGAGCACCTGCTGGCGCTGCTCGACGAGTGGCGGCCGCGCCGCATCGACCTCGGCCGGGTCGACGACCGCCACTTCGTCTTCTCCTGCGGCGCCGGCATCGACGCGACCGTGGTCAAGCGGGTCGACGCCCACCCGCGGCTCAAGTCGGCCGCCGGCCCCTACTACTTCACCTGGGCGGCGATCTCGGCTCTCTACCGCCAGTACATCGTCAATCCGGTGCGGCTGCGGGTCGACGCCGACGGGCAGACGAGCGAGGGCGTCACCGCGCTGGCCCAGAACTCGGACCCCTTCACCTACTTCGCCAGCCGCCCGATCCGCGTCTGCGAGGGCGTCGCGATCGACGACGGCAGCCTCTCGCTCGCGGTCCTGCAGCGCGCCGCGCAGCGCGACATGCCGACGCTGATCCCGCGCCTGTTCAGCGAGCGGCGCCCCGCCGCCCGCCACCGCCGCATCGAGCACTTCGAAGGGGTGACCGAGGCGGCGATCGCCTCGGTGTCGGAGACCAAGGACGGGATAACCCGGCCTTTCCCGATCCAGGTCGACGGCGACTACATCGGCGAGCGCACGCGGATCGGGCTCAGCGTCGTCCCGGGCGCGCTGACCGTCGTCGCCTAGCGGCGGGAGAGTCAAGCCCGGGTAGGACGCAGGGAGCGTGGCGTGCTCTGCACGCGAGCGACCGAGGACACCCCCGGGCGCTGACTATCGCGCCGCTGGAGTGATCCTATATGCGTCGAAGACGGACTCGACGTTGCGCAGGCGGGAGATGCACTGCTTGAGCTGCTCGGTGTCGCCGACCTCGACCACGAAGCGGTTCTTCACCATCGGGTGCCTGGTCATGCAGCTGGCGCCGAGGATGTTGATCCCCGCCTCCGAGAAGGTCCGTGAGAGGTCCTCGAGCAGGCGCGTGCGATCGTAGGCGTCGATCTGCAGCTCGACCCTGTAGGAGGACTCGTTCTCGCCCTCCCAGGCGACCTCGACGAAGCGTTCGGGGGACTTCATCAGCGCCTTCACGTTCTTGCAGTCGGCGCGGTGGATCGTGATCCCGCGGCCGAGCGAGACGTAGCCGGCGATCGTGTCGCCCGGCACCGGCCGGCAGCACTTGGCGAGCCGCACGGCGACGTTGTCGGCGCCCTTGACGCGGATCCCGTAGTTGGACGCGTCCTTGGTCCGCCGCGCGGCGTCCTCGCGCGGCGCCTCGAGCCCGATCGGCGGCTGCTCCTCGACCGACTCGCCCTCCTTGAGCCGCTGCATCAGCTTGTTGGCGACCGCCTTGGTGGCGATCTTGCCCTGGCCGAGGGCGATGTAGAACTCGGTCGCCTTGTGGAAGCCCATCTCGCGGATCACCTGCGCGAGCAGCGGCGACATCGCCAGCTTCTGCATCGGCAGACCGCGCTTGCGCAGCGCCTCCTCGAGCGCGTCGCGGCCCTTCTTCTCGGCGTCCTCGCGCCGTTCCTGTTTGAAGAAGGCGCGGATCTTGTTGCGTGCGCGGCTCGTCCGCACGAGCTTCAGCCAGTCGCGCGAGGGGCCGCGGTTCTGCTTCGCCGTCAGCACCTCGACGATGTCGCCGGAGCGCAGCTGGTAGTGCAGCGGCACGATGTTGCCGTTGACCTTGGCGCCGACGCAGCGGTGGCCGACGTCGGTGTGCACCGCGTAGGCGAAGTCGAGCGGGGTCGAGCCCGCGGAGAGGTTCTTCACCTCGCCCTTCGGCGTGAAGACGAAGACCTCGTCCTCGAACAGGTCGACCTTCAGCGACTCGAGGAACTCGGCCGGGTCCTGCTCGCCCTCGGCCTCGACCAGCTGCCGCAGCCAGGTCATCTTCTCGCGCCGCGGGTCGGCCGCTCCGCCCTCTTTGTAGGCGACGTGGGCGGCGATCCCGTACTCGGCCAGGTCGTGCATCTCACGCGTCCGGATCTGGATCTCCAGCGGCTTGCCCTCGGGCCCGATCACCGTCGTATGCAGCGCCTGGTACATGTTGGCCTTCGGCATCGCGACGAAGTCCTTGAAGCGGCCGGGCAGCGGCTTCCAAAGCGAGTGGATGACGCCGATCGCGCCGTAGCAGTCCTTGACCGAGCCGACGATCACCCGCATCGCGGTGAGGTCGAAGATCTCGTTGAACTCGCGCCCCTTCTTGGTCATCTTGGTGTAGATCGAGTAGAAGTGCTTGGCGCGGCCGGAGATCTCGGCCTCGATGCCGACCTCGCGCAGCTCGCGGGAGAGGAAGTCGCCCGCCTGGTTGACGAAGACCTCGCGCTCGTCGCGCTGCTGGGCGACGAGCTGTTTGATCTCCTTGTACTTGCGCGGGTGCAGGGTCGCGAAGGCGAGGTCCTCGAGCTCCCATTTGATCGCGTGGATTCCCAGCCGGTGGGCGAGCGGCGCGTAGATCTCGATCGTCTCGCGCGCCTTCGACATCTGCTTCTGCTTGGGCAGCGCGCCGAGCGTGCGCATGTTGTGCAGGCGATCGGCCAGCTTGATCAGGATCACCCTGACGTCGGTGGCCATCGCCACCATCATCTTGCGGTAGTTCTCAGCCTGCCGCTCGTCGCGGCTCTCGAAGGTCATCCCGGTCAGCTTGGTGACCCCGTCGACCAGCTGGGCGACCTCCTCGCCGAACTCCGCCCGGATCTCCTCGAGGCTGGCGCTGGTGTCCTCGACCGTGTCGTGCAGCAGCGCCGCGCAGAGCGTCTCGGTGTCGAGCCGCATGCCGGCGCAGATCTGGGCCACGCCGACCGGGTGGGTGATGAACTCGTCGCCGGACTGGCGCCGCTGGTCGGCGTGGTGGTCGCAGGCGAACTCGAAGGCGCGCGTCAGCGCGGCCCGCTCGACGTCAGCGCCCGAGTCGAACTCCTCGACCACGGCGAAGAGGTCGGCGAGGAGCCCGGGCTGCTCTAGGGATTCTTTCGTCGTTCGAGGTATCGCAGGGCCTCCTGGTGACGGGCGCCGTAGGCGCGGTACGCCGCCGAGCGCTCGAGTTCTGTCCCCTCTGAGGATACGACGCTGACGCTACCGCCTCCTCCGTCGGCCGCTCCGCGCACCAACTCGAGCTCGCCCAGGACCCGCAGGCAGCGGGCGGCGGTCACCGGGGAGCGGGGAAAGCGGCCGCTGCCGCGCAGCGCCGCCAGCAGCTCCTCGCCGCCCGCCTCGCCGGCGTCGCGCAGGTCGCGGAAGGCGGCGACAAGGGTCTCGCGACGGGCGAGCTGCTCGGCCAGCATCGCGCCGGCGAAGCGATGCTCGGCCTCGCCCCAGGCCAGGTGGACATAGCCGTCCCCGACGCTCGCCAGCTCCTCGACGTGCGCGAACTGCGGTGGGTCGACGAAGACCACGTGCTCGAAGCGCGCCGCCAGCTCCGGCTCGGCCTCGAGGACCGCGGCGTCGGCCACCGTCACGCGCTCGCCCGCGAGCGCCACCCGGCGCTCGGCGCAGGCGACCACCGCCAGCACCTCCCCGCCGCCGGCCGAGGCCAGCTCCCCCACCACGGCCGCAGGCGAGCTGCGCGGTCGGACCTCAACACGGCCGACCGGCCGAAAATCGGGCTCGGAGCCCGCTTTTCGGCCCGTCGGCGGCTGGGTGGCGGGGTCGGCGGCGAGCTCTCGCTCGAATTGCTCCCACCAGGCCTCGTCGGCGGCAGCGCTCGCCGCGGCCTGGCGCGGGTAGAGCTCGCGCAGGACGAGCCGCGGCTCGACCGAGCCGTTCCAGCGGTTGACCTCGAGCCGCACCGCGGCGTCGACCGGGTCGTCCTCACCCACCCCGAGGTTGGCCCGCCCGAAGGCCACGCCGAGCGCCCGGTGGGCGCCGCTGTGCAGGCTGAAGCGCGCGTGCCGGCCTTCGCCCATCGTGCGAACGTCGCGCACCCGCGCCGCGGGCACCAGCAGCCGCACCCCCGGGTTGCCGATCCCGAACGGCGCCAGCCGCTGCAGCTCTTCGGCCAGGTCGAGGCCCAGCCCGGCGCCGCCGACCACCGCGTCGATCCGCTCCGTCCGCCGCAGGTCGTCGGGGCCGAGAACGGCTGTCGCATGGGCCGCGAAGGCGGCCTGGAAGGCCTCGACGTTCTCGGCCCGCAGCTGCAGGCCGGCAGCCGCCCGGTGGCCGCCGAACCCGTCGAGGTGCTCGGCGCAGGCCTCGAGCGCCGCCAGCAGGTCGAAGCCGGGGATGCTCCGCCCCGACCCTCGCCCGCCGCCCTCGCCGTCGAGCGAGACGACCACCACCGGCCGGTGGTGTCGCTCGACCAGCCGCGAGGCGACGATTCCGATCACGCCCGGGTGCCAGCCCTCGCCCGCGAGCACCAGCCCCGGCGCCTCGCGCAGCTCGTCGGGCAGCTCCCGGCGCGCCGCCTCGGCGGCCGCGTCTACCTCGCGCTCGGTCGCCCGCCGCTCGCTGTTGGCCCGCCCCAGCTCGGCCGCGATCTCCTCCGCCCGAGCTTCATCGTCGGTGAGAAAGAGCTCCACCCCCGCATCGGCTCGGTACAGCCGCCCCGCCGCGTTGATCCGCGGAGCCAGCCTGAACGCCAGATCGCCCTCGTCGAGCTGCGTCGGCTCGCATTTGGCCGCCTCCAGTAAAGCCCTGATCCCGGGTCTCCGTGCGCGTCGGACCTCCTCGAGTCCCCGCCGCACCAAACTGCGGTTCTCCCCCACCAGCGGCACCACGTCGGCCACGGTGGCCAGCGCTACGAGGTCGAGATCCCGGGAGTCGGGGGCAGACGGGGAGCCCCACCCTCGCAGCGCGCTTGCCAGCTTCCATGCGACGGCAGTCCCGCATAGGTCCGAGAAGGGGTAGCCGTCGATGCTCGGATGAAGAATCGGGCAGTCCGGCAGCTCCGGTCCCGGCTGATGGTGGTCGGTCACGACCACCTCCATGCCGAGCTCCCGCGCCAGCTTCACCTCCGCCACCGAGGTGATCCCGCAATCGACCGTGATCAAGAGCTCGGTTCCGCGCTCCGCGAGTTTCTCGACGTTAGAGCTGCACAGCCCGTAGCCGTCGGCGATCCGGTCGGGGATCAGCCAGTCCGCCTGAGCGCCCAGCTCGCGCAGCGCGCCGACCAGGATCGTCGTCGCGCAGACGCCGTCGACGTCGAAGTCGCCATGAACCGTGATCCGGCTGCCGGCGTCGATGGCCATCGTCACGAGCTCGACGACCGCCGCCATCGACCCGAACGCTCCCGGCGGATGCGACTCCTCGGCGGCGAGGAAGGCGCGCGCCGCCTCGGGGGTGCGATAGCCGCGCCGCACCAGCGTCACCGCGACCGGCTCGCTCAGCCCGAGCTCGTCGGCGAGCGCCCGCGCCTCCGCGTAGGAGTACGGCTCGGCCTCATATGCGTGGACAGCGTCCGCCACATCGCCAGGCTAGGAGGCGCCAGGGACGGATTCGGGCGCCAATCAGGCCGCTTGTTCCGAGCGAATGCCGATCGCCCAGACGACCGCGAGGCCGAGCACGACGCCCGGGATCGCCGTCAGCGCGGTCAGCACGTCGGTGTTGCCCAGCCCGCGCCCGGAGGCCAGCTCGACGACCGCGCCGAAGACGACCGCGCCGATCACCGAGCCGAGGAAGGCGCCGACGATCCCCTGCCAGAAGCGGTCGGGCAGGAAGACGGTGAAGTGCCAGAGCGCGATCCCCATCGTGAACCAGACGAGCAGCGCCATCAGCGATTCCTCCCGTGCTTGCGACGCTGCTTGCGGCGTTCGCGGCGGCGTTCGTCGCGTTCGCGGCGCTCCTGCGCCGCCGGATCGCTCGCCGGCGGGGCCGGCTCCTCCTCGGCGGCCGGCGCCGGATCGCCGCCGTTGTCGCCGCCGCGCTCGGCGACGGCGACCGCGGCGAGCTCCTCCGCGCGCTGCTCGTCGGTCTCGTCGTCGTCGCTCAGCCTCGCCAGGGCGACGTCGTCGGCGAAGGCCGGCACGCTGCCCTCGAGCTCGGCGATCCGCTCGCGGCGGCGGGCGAAGCCCTGCTCGCGTTCCTTCCACGCCGTCAGCACCGGCGAGGCGATGAAGATCGACGAGTAGGTTCCGGAGACGATCCCGACCAGCATCGCGAAGGCGAAGGCCTGCAGCGTGGTGCCGCCGAAGACGAGCAGCGAGACGACCGCCAGCAGGGTGGTGAAGCTGGTCGCCAGCGAGCGGGTCAGCACCTCGCTCATCGAGCGGTTGACGATCTGCGAGAAGGCCGCCCGCGGCATCCGCGGCATGTTCTCGCGTATTCGGTCGAAGACGATGATCGTGTCGTAGAGCGAGTAGCCCAGGATGGTCAGGAAGGCGGCGACCGTCCCGCTGCTCACCTCTTTCCCGGTCAACGAGTAGACGCCGGCGGTGATCAGGATGTCGTGGAACAGCGCGATCAGCACCGGCACGGCGAATTTGGGGTCGAAGCGGAAGGCGATGTAGGCGCAGATCACGAGCATCGAGAAGATCAGCGCGTTGCGGGCGCTGTTGGCCACGGTGGCGCCGAAGGTCGGGCCGACGCTGGTGCTGTCGAAGCCGTCTTCGACGATCCCGAACTCGCTGTCGAGCTCCTTCTGCATCGCGTTGATCTGGCTCGGCTTCAGCGTGCTCGACTGGATCAGGAAGGCGTTGTCGCCAAGCCCCGGATTGCTCTCCCGCTGCACCTCGCCGCCGGAGATTCCCGCCTTGTCGAGCGCTTCGCGCACCCCGTCCTCATCGGTCTTCTTGCTCAGCGCGACCTCGACCCGGGTGCCCGACTCGAAGTCGATCCCGAGGTTGAGCTGGTCGGTCGCGAGCGCCAGCGCGCCGACGATCAGGATCAAGCCCGAGGCGGTGAAGAACCAGCGGCTCGCGCCCATGAAGTCGAAGTGCCAGCGCACCCGCTGGCCGCCGGCGGCGCCGAGCACGCTGGGCGAGCGCAGCAGCCGCGAGCGGCTCATGCTGAGCAGCAGCGCCTGGGTGAAGACGACCGCGGTCAGCAGCGAGACGATCGTGCCGACGCCGAGCGTGAAGGCGAAGCCCTTGACGCCGGCGGTCGCGAGGACGAAGAGGATGAAGGCGGTGAGCAGGGTGACGACGTTCGCGTCGACGATCGTCGCGATCCCGCGCCGGTAGCCGGCGGCGATCGCGCTGGCCATCGGTCTGCCGGCGCGCACCTCCTCCTTGATCCGCTCGAAGATCACGATGTTCGAGTCGGCGGCGACGCCGATCGTCAGGATCAGCCCCGCGATCCCCGGCAGCGTCAGCGTGATCGGGATCAGTTTGATCAGGGCGAAGAAGATCACCCCGTAGGCGCCCAGCGCCAGCGCCGCGATCAGCCCGAGGAAGCGGTAGAAGAGGAGCAGGAAGATGACGACGAGGGAGAGGCCGATGATCCCGGCCTTGATCCCCTGGTGCAGGGCTTCGCTGCCGAGCGTCGCCGAGACCTGGGTCTGGCTGATCAGGTTGAGGTTGATCGGCAGCGCACCGCGCTGCAGGTAGGTGGCCAGGTTCTGGGCGTCGGAGATGCCGTTGAAGCCGCCGGAGATCTGCGCCCCGGTGCGGCCGTCGATCCCGTCGGGGTTTTCGGCGAAGTTGATGATCGGCCGGGTTTTGACTTCGTTGTCGAGCACCGCGGCGAAGTGGCCGGAGAGCGCTTCCGCCTGTTCGCCCGAGGCCGGGCCGATCGCCCGTGCCTGGCCGCGCTGGGCGATCCGGCGGGTGACTTCCTGGAACGCCTGGCGGCCGCCGCCGCTGAACTGGAAGGTGACCGCCGGGCCGAATTCCTGCTGTTCGGCCTTCGGGTTGCTGATTTCGGTCCCCGAGAGCGCCGGATCGTCCTTGAACGCGTACCAACCGGGCTCCGCGTCTTCGATCGTCTGGCCTTTGCTGTCGCTCGGCTTTTCGGAGATCAGGATCGTCCCCTGCGGCACCTTCACGACCTCGCCGACGTCGTGCGGCCGCTTCTTGCCGTTGGGGTCGATGTAGAGGTCTTCCCTGCTGTACTCCGGCCCGGAGATCAGCCTGTGCGGCGGCGCCTTCTGGAACAGGTAGTAGGTCGTCGGCTGACTGCAGTTTTCGCAGTCCGGGACCGGCTTCTGTTCGGCGGCGAGCTGAGCCGCGTTGTACTCGCCGGCGAAGGCGCCGGCGGCGAGCAGCTGGCCGTTTTCCTGTTTGGAGGGGCTGCGGCCGGCGGCTTTCCATTCCTTTTCCGCTTCTTCGAGCGCCGCTTTCGGCGGTTCCCGTCCCGGCGTGCCGCCGATCGCCTTCTCGCGGCCGATCAGGTTCGGTTCCCAGTCGAAGAAGTAGAGCCGAGCGGGCTTGGTCGCGCATTCGGTCGCCTGGCCGACGCTGGTCGCGCCGGGAATCCCGACCTGGATCTGGTCGTTGCCGACCCGCGCGACTTCGATCTCCGAGACGCCCAGCTGGTCGCAGCCCGAGCGGATGATGTCCACCGCCCTTTCCATCGAGGCGCTGTCGATCGTCGGCTGCTGCGGCGTCGGCCGTCCCTGCAGGACCAGCTGCACGCCGCCCTTCAGGTCGAGACCGAGCTGCGTCTTCTTGTTGGCGATGACGATTCCGGAGATCGCGATCAGCGCCAGGACGAAGAGCAGTACGAAGATGTTGCGACGGCGCTTCATCCCCTCATCCCTCCGGCGTCAGGACGATCAGCAGGCCGCCGTCGTCGTCGTAGGCCGGAAACACGTCGGCGACCGCCTCCGCGGGCAGATCGCCCTCCGCGTTGACCGAGACCTTCTTGCCGAGCGAGCGCACGCCCCACTCGAGCGAGGTCTCGATCGGGTCGGTGGCGCCGTTGCCGTCGCTGTCGGCCTCCCTGCCTCCCTCGCCGCGGTCGATCCACCGCAGGCCGAGCACGTCCTTCACCGGCCGGCCGATCACGTCCTCGTCGGTCAGCCCGGTGAGCTCGAAGCTGCCGCGCCCGGCGTCGATCACCCGCGCCTCCCGGTCGCAGACGAAAAAGGCCGCATTGGGCGCCGGGTAGTAGTCGTCGAGCAGCTCGAAGACGAAGCCGAAGCCGCATTTCGAGCAGCCCTTCGGGCGGCTGCTGAAACCCGCCGTTCGATCGTTGCTCAGCTCCCTGTTCCCGCAGTTGGGGCAGATGAAGAAAGGCATCCCTGGCTCAGGTTACTGAGAGTGCGCTCAGAACAGGCTGTGCGCTCGTTTGGGCAGCGGCAGGCCGAGGTGGTCGTAGGCCCGCTCGGTCAGCACCCGACCCCGCGGAGTGCGCTTCAGCAAGCCCTGTTGGAGCAGGTATGGCTCGAGCACGTCCTCGATCGTGTCCTGCTCCTCGCCGATCGCGACCGCCAGGGTCGAGAGGCCCACCGGGCCGCCTGAGAACTTCTCGGCGATCGTGCCGAGCAGCTTGCGGTCGCTGCGATCGAGCCCGCCGGCATCGACCTCGAGCATCTCCAGGCCGGCGGCGGCGACCGCGGCGTCGACGTGGCCGCTGCCCTTGACCTGGGCGAAGTCGCGCACCCGCTTGAGCAGGCGGTTGGCCACCCGCGGCGTGCCGCGCGAGCGCTCGGCGATCGCTCGCGCCCCCGCGGCGTCGATCTCGACCTCGAGGATGCCGGCCGAGCGCTCGACGATCCGCGCGAGGTGCTCGGGGCTGTAGTGCTCGAGCCGGTGGCAGACGCCGAAGCGGTCACGCAGCGGCGTCGTCAGCAGTCCGGCGCGGGTCGTCGCGCCGACCAGGGTGAAGGGCGGCAGCGGCAGCGTGACGGTGCGCGCGCCGGCGCCCTGGCCGAGCACGACCGGCAGCTCGCCGTCCTCCATCGCCGGGTAGAGCGTCTCCTCGACCGCCCGCCCGAGCCGGTGGATCTCGTCGACGAAGAAGACGCTGCCGGGCTCGAGCGAGGTCAGGAAGGAGGCGACGTCGGCCTTTCGCTCCAGCGCCGGACCGGCGGTCTGCACGAGCGGCACCTCCATCTCGGCGGCGACGATGTGGGCGAGCGACGTCTTGCCGAGCCCGGGCGGGCCGGCGAGCAGGACGTGATCGAGCGGCTCGCCGCGCCGCCGCGCGGCCTCGATGAAGATCGCGAGCTGCTCGGTCGCCTGCTCCTGGTTGACGAAGTCGGTCAGCGTAGGGGGGCGCAGCGAGCGGTCGAGGTCCTCGTCGGGCGCCTCGGCGCGGGCGTCGTGCACGCGCACCTCGGCGTCCACGGGCACCGGCTCGCCATCGATCCCCGGCGTGCGGATGCGCTTCTCGTTCACGCCGCCTTCCTTCCGCCGGCCTTGCGCAGCGCCAGCGCCAGCAGCTCCTCGGCGTCGTCGCCGTCAACCCCGTCGAGCAGCTGCTCGGCCTCCAGCGGCGCGTAGCCGAGGTTGACCAGGCCGTCGCGGGCGAGCGCCCGCGGATCGCCCTCCTCGGCCCCGCCCAGCGCGACCTCCTCCTCCAGCGCGCCGGCGACCTTCTCACGCAGCTCGACGATGATCCGCTCGGCCGTGCGCTTGCCGATGCCGGGCGCCGCCTGGAAGCGTTTCGCATCGCCGGCGGCGATCGCTCGCAGCAACTCGCGCGCCGGGCCGCCGGAGAGCACCGCGATCGCCACCTTCGGGCCGACGCCGCTGACGGAGACGAGCTGGCCGAAGAGATCGCGCTCCTCCTCGGAGGCGAAGCCGAACAGCGCCAGCGAGTCCTCGCGCGAGACCAGCTCCGCGTGCAGGAAACCCTCACGGCCGGTCGCCGGCACCGCTTTCAGCGTTTCCGCGGAGACGGTCAGCCGGTAGCCGACCCCGCCCGCGTCGATCACGACGTGGTCGGGCCGCCGCACCATCACCTCGCCGCGCACCGCGGCGATCATCGCGCCGCTCCCTGCGCCAGCGCGACCGCCTCGCGCCGGCCGGCGCCGCCGCCGTGGCAGATCGCCACCGCCAGCGCGTCGGCGGCGTGGTCGGGGGTCGGCACCTCGGGCAGCCCGAGCAGCGTTCCGACCATCCGCTGCACCTGCTTCTTGCCCGCGGCGCCGCTGCCGCAGACGGCCATCTTGATCGCCTGCGGGGTGTAGGAGAAGCACTCGATGCCGGCCTGGGCGGCGGCCAGCATCGCCACGCCGCTGGCCCGACCGACGGTCATCGCGGTCTGCACGTTCTTGCCGAAGAAGACCTCCTCGACCGCCATCGCGGCCGGCTCGTGCCAGGCGAGCAGCTCGCCCAGCTCGGCGTGAATCCGCTGCAGGCGCCGCTCGATCGGCACGCCGGCGGCCGTTTCGACCACGCCGCCGTCGAGCGCGACCATGCGGTTGCCCTCGACCCGGACGATGCCGAAGCCGAGGTTGGCCGCCCCGGGGTCGATTCCCATCACGACTTGCATGGGGAATGATTCTGGGAGCAGGCCCGGATGCCTTTACGCCGCGAGCTTCTCCAGCACGTCGTCCGGGATGTCGAAGTTGGCGTGGACCTCGTTCACGTCGTCGTCCTCTTCGAGGTCTTCGATCAGGCCGAGCAGCGATTTGGCCTCGTTGCCCTTGACCTCCACAGTGCTCTTCGGCTCCATCGCGATCTCGGCCGACTGGATCTCGACCCCGTCGCCCTCCAGGACCTCGCGGACCGTGCCCAGGTTTGCCGGGTCGCAGAGGACGCGCAGCAGCTCGCCCTCCTCGGCGACGTCGTCGGCGCCCGCGTCGATCGCGGCGATCAGGTCGTCCTCGGCATAGCGGGAGCCGTCGACCGCGAGCACACCGCGTTTCTCGAAGATCCAGGCGACCGAGCCCGGCTCGCCGAGGCTTCCGCCGCGCTTGCTGAAGGCGTGCCGCACTTCGGCGCTCGTGCGGTTGCGGTTATCGGTCAGCGCCTCGACCAGAACCGCGGCGCCGCCGGGCCCGTAACCCTCGAAGACAACCCGCTCGATCGCCGCCGCGTCGCTGCCCACGCCGGAGCCGCGGTCGACCGCCCGCTGGATGTTGTCCTTGGGCATCGAGGCGTCGCGCGCCTTTTGAATCGCGGTCGCCAGCGCCGCGTTCCCCTCGGGGTCGGGGCCGCCGTCGCGCGCGGCAACGGTGATCGCCCGCGCCAGCTTGGTGAAGAGCTTGCCGCGTTTGGCGTCGGCCGCGCCCTTCTTGTGTTTGATCGAGGACCACTTGGAGTGACCGGACATACGTTTGCCATTCTATGAAGCAGGGAGATGAGCACGCAGACGGCCACCCGGCAGCGCGCGATCGGCCCGGTCCGGGGCATGACGGCGAGCGCGATATTCGTCGCGATGCTGCTCGCCGCGCTGGCGCTCTGGACGGCGATCCCGGTCGGTTGGATCTGGATCGGCTCGCAGTTCGCGAACACCCAGTTCCCGGCCGAGGGGCCCTACGCGATCGTCGCCGTCGGCATCGTGCTGACGATCCTCTTCGACGCCTGGCTGATCGGCCGCCTCAACGCGCTCTACGTGCACATCACCGGCACCAACCGGCTGGCGCCGATGCGGCCGAGCTGGCTGAAGAGCATGCGCGACACCGGCGCCGCCGCCAACGCAACGACCGTGGTCGAGGCGGTGATGATGGGATCGGTGCTGCTCGCCTGCCTCGTCTTCGTCGCCTGGTTCTTCCTGCTCGCCGGGTCGCCACTGCCGAACCAATAGTCAGACGACGAACTTGCCGTCCTGCTGCATCACCTGACCGTCGACTTCGAGCTTGCCGCCGAGGCGCAGGTCGCAGACCAGGTCGGTATGGACGGCTGACTCGTTGACGCCGCCGGACTCCGGGTAGCTCTTGCCGACGGCCATGTGGACGGTGCCGCCGAGCTTCTCGTCGAGCAGCACCTCACGCGTGCCGCGATCGATCGCGTAGTTGGTGCCGATCCCCAGCTCGCCGAGGCGGCGGGCGCCCGCGTCGGTGTCGAGCATGCCGATCAGGAACTCCTCGCCGCGCTCGGCGCTCGCGTCGACGACCTTGCCGGCCTCGAAGCGCAGCCGCACGCCGGCCACCTCGCGGCCGCCGATCGTCGCCGGCAGGTGGAAGCTGACCTCGCCCTCGACCGAGTCCTCGATCGGCCCGGTGAAGAACTCTCCGTCGGGCATGTTGTGCCGCCCGTCGCAGGGGATGAAGGTGCGCCCGGCGACGCCGAGCCTGATGTCGGTCCCGGGCGCGGTGACGCGCACCTCCTCGTGGCCCTGGATCCACTCGGCGAGCCGCGTCGTCTCCTCCGAGGCTCGCCGCCAGGCGGTCAGCGGATCGTCGTCGTCGGCGAGGCAGGCGCCGTAGTAGAAATCCTCGTAGTCGGCCAGGCTCATCTCCGCCTCCGCCGCGTAGGCGTTGGTCGGGAAGAGCGTGTAGACCCAGCGGAACTCGCCCTTGGCGCTGCGCTCCATCGCCCGTCCGAGCAGCTCGCCGGTCGCCTGCTGGCGGCGCATCTGGCGCTCCGGCGGCACGCCGGAGAGCTCGCGGGTGTTGCTCGAGGCGCCGACCGCGATCCGCACGTCGACGTTGTCGAGCAGCCACTCCGAGGTCGGCGCGATCCAGTCGAGCTGCGCGTCGGAGGCATGCTTGTAATACGCGGCTCCCTGGCCGGGAAGCGAGACGTTCATGATCGGCTGGCCGCCGGCCTTCAGCACCTCCTCGTAGACCGCCAGCAGCAGCGGCGCCGCGGCGCTCTCGCCGTCGATCGAGACGACCTCGCCCTGCTTCACCTCGGTCGAGTAGCCGACCAGGATCTTCGCCAGCCCTTCCGCTCTCGGATCCCTCACGTCCCCGCCCCCTCCGGCGCGGCCTCGCGCGCCCTCGTCGTCATTGCCATGAACAGCGCGTGCAGCCGCGAGTCGTCGGTCAGCTCCGGATGGAAGGCGCAGGCGAGGACCGAGCCCTCGCGCAGCGCGACCGGATGCCCGTCATATGAGGCGATCGCTTCGACCCCGGGACCGTAGCGCTCGACCCAGGGCGCGCGGATGAAGACCGCCCGCAACGGCTCGGCGCCGATTCCCTCGACCGCGAGGTCGGCCTCGAAGCTCTGCAGCTGACGGCCGAAGGCGTTGCGCCGCGTCGTCGCGTCGAGCAGCCCGAGGTGCTCGTCGTCGCAGACGATCATCCCGGCGCAGGTGCCGAACACCGGCCGGCCCGCCTCGTGGTGCGCACGGATCGGCTCCGCCAGCCCCGCCGACTCGATCCCCTTGACGATCGTAGTGCTCTCCCCCCCCGGAATCACCAGCCCGTCCAAGCCAACCAAATCGCCCGGAACCCGCACCTTTCTCACCTCAGCTTCCAACCCGCGGAGTATCTCCGAGTGAGCCTCGAACCCGCCTTGAATCGCCAATACCCCGATCAGCATGCCTTCTCCGCTTCTCCCGCGGGTGGCGCGGAATGAGGGGGTTTTCGGTCGAACAGACCGCTAAAACCCCCTCGTTTCGCGACAGGACCCGCGGGCCACGCCCTAAGCGCCACGGTCCTGCAACAGCGCGTCGGCCGCCACCAGCTCGGAGATCTCCAGGCCCGGCATCGCGTCACCGAGGCCGATCGACGCCGCAGCCACCCGCTCGGGATCCTCGAAATGCGTGGTCGCCTCGACGATCGCCCGGGCGCGGCGCTCGGGGTCGGCGCTCTTGAAGATGCCCGAGCCGACGAAGTTGCCCTCGGCGCCGAGCTGCATCATCAGCGCCGCGTCGGCCGGCGTGGCGATTCCGCCGGCGCAGAACAGCGGCACCGGCAGACGCCCCTGGGCGGCAACCTCGTGCACGACTTCGAGCGGCGCCCGGTGCTCTTTCGCCGCCGCCGAGAGCTCCTCGGGGCCGAGCTGGGCCAGTCGCCTGATCCCGCCGACGATCTCACGCATGTGGCGCACCGCCTCGACCACGTTGCCGGTCCCGGCCTCGCCCTTGGAGCGGATCATCGCGGCGCCCTCGCCGATCCGTCGCAGCGCCTCGCCGAGCGTCGTCGCGCCGCAGACGAAGGGCACCTCGAAGGCGAGCTTGTCGATGTGGTTGCGCTCGTCGGCCGGGGTCAGCACCTCGGACTCGTCGATGTAGTCGACCTCGAGCGCCTGCAGCACCTGGGCCTCGGCGAAGTGGCCGATCCTCGCCTTGGCCATCACCGGGATCGTCACCGCCTCCTGGATCCCCTTGATCATCTGCGGGTCCGACATGCGGGCGACGCCGCCGTCGCGGCGAATGTCCGCCGGCACGCGCTCCAGCGCCATCACCGCGCAGGCGCCCGCCGCCTCGGCGATCCGCGCCTGGTCCGGCGTCACCACGTCCATGATCACCCCGCCCTTGAGCATCTCGGCGAGGCCGGTCTTCACTCTGAAGGAAGCTCTCTCAGCCATCAGCCCGGATATTACGGGGGCGCCGCGCTACTTCAGTTTGTAGGCGCGGATCCGGTCTTTGTGCGCCGCTTCGTCGCGCGCGTACAGGCCGTGCGCCAGGCCCTGGATCAGCGCCATCAGCGCGGTGTTCGAGCGGGCGAAGGAGGGGCTGTTGGAGGAGAAGTAGAGCGTCTGCTCGGCGTGCTCGCCGACCTCCGACATCGAGGCGTCGGAGACCGCCAGGGTGCGCGCGCGGCGGTGCAGGGCGAGCTTCATCGCCCGCAGCAGCAGCGGATGCGCGCGGCCGCAGGAGAGCACGATCACCAGCGTCTCCTCGTCGATCCGCCCGAGCCGCTGCAGCGACTCGCCGCCGGTGCTGGCGACGATTTCGGCGCGGATGTCGAGCAGGCTGAGCATGTGGCGGAAGTAGCTGGCGAAGAAGGCCATCTGGTCGACGCCGACGATCACGACGCGCTGCGCCTCGGCCAGCGCCGCGACGGCGCTTTCGACCTGCTCGCGGGTGAGATTGCGCGCGGTTTCCTCGAGGTTCGAGTAGTCGGCGCTCAGCGAGCCCTCGAGCTCGGAGTGGTCGAAGGAGAAGAGCGCGGCGCCGCCGGCGCTCGGCCCGGCGCCGGCGACCGTCGCGTTGCGGTACTCCTCGATCGCCGCCTGCTGAAGCTCCGGATAGCCCTCGAAGCCGAGGGCCTGGGAGAAGCGCACCACCGTCGATGAGGAGGTGCTCGCTCTCCTGGCCAGCTCCTCGGCGGTGAGGAAGGCTGCCTCGTCGAGATGGTCGACGATGTAGCGGGCGACGTCTTTCTGCGAGCGCGAGAACTCCTCGAAGCGCTCCTGTATGTACTCGGACAGGCTCTTGAGCTGGGGTGATTTGGTTGCGGTCTTGGTCACGGCGGTCCCTTTCGCCGATCCGCATGCTTTCCCTTCCGATCTGGTTGGATGGGTGTTGAAAATGACCCTTGAGCAGGCTCTTCGCCTCACCAACCGCAACATGATCGCCTTCGACCTGCTGCTCGGATCGGCGGCGATCGCCGCCCCGGAGGCGACCCTGCGGGTGCTCGGCCACGACGAGCCCTCGCCCGACGCGGCCCACCTGTTCCGCCGCTGCGGCCCGATCTGGCTCACCTTCGCCGCCGCTCATGCGGTCGCCGAGCGCCGCGGCGAGCCGCGCGACTGGTGGGCGCTGGCCTGGCTGCGCGGCACCGAGGTCGCGACCGACGCGCTCTGGGCCGGCTCCCCCGCGGTCTCGCGACCCGGCGCCAAGCTCGGCCTGCGGCTCGCCGGCGTCGCCAACGTGGCGATGGCGACCGGTTTCGCCTGGCTTTCGAGAAGGCGATGAGCAGCGGCGGGGCGCCCAGCAAGCGCTGGAGCCTGCGCGGCTACGACGACGAAGGCAACGAGGTCTGGCTGATCCACAGCCTCGGCCAGAAGCTCTACCGCTGCCCCGGCTGCCACGGCGACATCCCGATCGGCAGCGAGCACACCGTCGTCCAGTACGTGCTGCGGCTGGGTGGCACCGAACATCACCACTGGCACCGCCGCTGCGCCGAGGAAATCCTCGAGCCGGACCTGCGCGACGTAAAGAAGGTGCCCGCCTCGCAGTCCTCGCGGTCGAAGCTCGAGCAGCGCGGCCGGAAGCCGTCGGGGCGGCGGCGCCGATGACCGTCGCCTCCATATTCAGCGACTTCTGGAACGACCAGATCCTCGCCGACGAAAAGCAGGGGCTCTTCCTCGTTCTCGTCGGCTTCATCCTCTCCTTCGCCTTCATCCGCATGAGCACCCGGCTGATGCGCAGCCCACGGGTGACCTGGTGGCCGGGCAGCGTGGTCAGCGACAGCGGCGTCCACGTCCACCACCTGGTCTTCGGCATCGTCACGATGATGATCGCCGGGGCGCTCGGCTTCCTGGCGCTGGGCGAGAGCCCCTACGCGGAGATCTGCGCCTTCGCCTTCGGTGTCGGCGCCGGGCTGACGATCGACGAGTTCGCCCTCTGGGTCTATCTGGACGACGTCTACTGGGCCGAGGAGGGCCGTTCCTCGATCGACGCGACGGTGATCGCCGCC
Source organism: Solirubrobacterales bacterium (assembly GCA_035698885.1). Lineage (GTDB taxonomy): Bacteria > Actinomycetota > Thermoleophilia > Solirubrobacterales > 70-9 > VRUE01. The sequence continues at coordinate 2,957 of DASSBJ010000095.1, read as the reverse complement.
GCCGGGATGATGCTGATCCTGCTCGGCTTCAGCCCGTTCAGCTTCGATACCAGCTCGGTCGAGCAGACGATCGCCAGCATCGCCGGCGCCGCTCTCGTCTTCGCCCTGGTCGCGATCTGCTTCGCCAAGCAGCGTGTCCTGCACGGCGCGGTCGGCTTCTTCGTCTTCCCGCTGGCGATCTACGGCGCCGCCCGCCTCGGCAAGCCCGGCTCCCCCTGGGCGCGCCGCCGCTACGGCGAGCGCAACCCCGGCAGGCAGGCCAAGGCCGAGGACCGCTTCAAGCCCGACCGCCACACCGAGCGCTTCAAGAACGCCTTCCGCGACGTCGTCGGCGGCAAGCCCAGCGAGGGCCTCACCGCCGCCTCCGAAGAGGCGATCGCCACCACCCGCGAGGCAATCGAAGACGCCCGGCAGCGGGCCGAACGGGTGACGCGCGCGGCGAGAGACTCGAAAGGAGACCGATGAAGTCGCGTACCACCTAGACTTCTTCTGTGAGGAGGACTCTGCTAGGCGCCGTAGTGCTCTGCCTCGTGCTCGGCGGCGCCACGATGGCTCGCGCCGAGATCTTCGGCGGCGACGGCCTGTTCATCAAGTTCGGCGGCGGCTTCGCCCCCCGCACGCTGCCGCGCGATCGAGACGTGCCGGTGACGGTGCGCCTCGACACGGCGATCAAGACCAGCGACGGGAGCTCCCCGCCGCGGCTGCGCCGGATCTCCTTCGGCGTCAACCGCTATGGCCGCATCACGACCAAGGGCCTGCCCGTCTGCCACGCCTCCGAACTCGAGTCGACCGACTCGGCGACGGCGCTGGAACGCTGCAAGGGCGCCCTCGTCGGACACGGCGGCTTCGACGCCAACCTCGAATTCCACGGCGACGAACCGGCGCCGGTGCACGGCCGGATGCTCGCTTTCAACGGTCGCGCGCACGGTCACCCGGCGGTCCTGCTGCACGTCCACGCCTCCCGGCCGGCCGACGTCACGATCGTGCTCAGCTTCGGCCTCCGCCATCCGAAGCGCGGCAAGTTCGGCACCGAGCTCTCCACCGCCGTCCCCAAGCTCGCCTCAGACCTCGGCTATGTCACCGACGTCTCGCTCGTCTTCGAGCGCCGCTACCGCTACCGCGGCAGGAACTACAGCTTCCTCAGCGCTCGCTGCGCCGCCCCGAGCGGCTTCCCGGGCGCGATCTTCTCGTTCACCCGCGGCACCTTCTCCTTCTCGGGCGGCAAGCGGATCGTCACCACGCTGACCCGCACCTGCACGGTGCGCTGAGGCCGGATCCTCAGCCGCGGGCCTGGGCGCGTGCGACGCCGCCCGGCCTGCCGCGGGCGACCCACCCTCGCCAGAGGTAGGCGGCGACCGCGAGCGAGGCGAGCAGGGCGACCGCCGAGTCGAGCCTGGTCAGGTTGAGCGCCAACACGAGGGCGACCAGCGCGGCGCCGAGGAGGTTTGCCGCCGCCTCCCCGCGCCGCCGCCCGGCCAGCGAGAGCCGCGCACAGGCGAGCGTCGCCGCGAGGAAGCTGGCGAAGACCGAGACGGCGTAGAACTGCACGAGCTGCTGCTCGCGCCCGCCGGCGGCGAGGATCATCGCCGCGGCGGCGACGAACACGACCAACACTCCCCAGTGAGCGACGAGAAAGCGGTTTTCGCGACGCAGCGGCTCCGGCAGCAGCCCGGCGGCGCCGTCGTGCCCGATCGCGGCGAGCGCCTTGAGCACGCCGGAGCCGGCGAGGTAGGAGGAAGCGGAGGCGGCCAGCAGGAGCAGGGCGCTGAGCGCCTGGAAGCAGGCGAGGGCGAAGCCACCGCCGACCGAGGCCCGGGCCACACCGGCGAGCAGCGTCGAGTTCCCGTCTGGAAGCGAGACCCCGAGCCGCACCGCCAAGACCGCGAAGCACAGCGTCAGGCCGCCGACGATCGCCACCATCAGCCAGAGCGTGCCGCGGCCGAACAGGCGCCGCCCCGTGTCGCCGAGCTGGGGCAATTGCGCGATCGCGTTCGAGGGGGCCTCGAGCCCGGTCGCAAGCGCCATCCCGAGCGGGAAGGCGGCCAGCACCGCGACGAGGGAGGCGTCGGCGAGCAGCAACTCTCCGTGGCCCGCGGCCGGCGAGCGCGCCGCGTGCGGCTCGGCGAAGGCGCCGGCGACGATGACCCCGACCGCCAGGAGGATGAAGGCCTGGGTGGCAAGCGCAAACAGCACCCTGCCGCGATGGCCGAGCAGCACGCCGCCGGCGACCGCGACGGCGAGCACGACGGCGATCGGCAGGCGGGCGCCGTCGACCTCCGGCACGTAGGCGATCAGCGCCGCGGCGGCGGCGGAGCAGCTGACCGCGACGGTCAAGGTGAAATCGACCAGCAGAGCGCCCAGCGGGACGAAGGTCCATCCCTCGCCGAACGCGGCGGCCACGGCCTCGGGCCCGCCGCCCCCACGTGGAAAGCGACCGATCAGCTGGTGGTAGGTGAACGCGACGACGACGACGATCCCGACGACGAGGGACATCGCCGCGACGAGACTCGCCGGGTCGCCGTCGAGGGCGCGCAGGGCGGCCTCGATCGCGTAGGCGACCGAGGAGACGGGGTCCGCCATCACGGTGAAGGCGAAGGCGACGAAGAGGTGAATCCGTCCTAGGCGCATCTCACAGCTCTTCGATCAATCGTCCGGGGACCTTGCCTCGGTCCACCAGAGGGCCGATGAGAAGAACCATGCAGAGGGCTCGCTCGACAAAGCCGAGCGAGCGTTGGTGCGCAGCACACCGCGGAGGGCGCCCGGATCGTCTCCGCTGCCCCCGGTTCCGGCCTAGGGCGCGTTTTCCTGCGTGTACTTTTCGGCTTCTTCGATCCGCTTCTGGGCTTCCGCCTTGCCTTCTTCGATCCCCTTTTCGGCTTCCTTCTTGCCCTTTTCGATGCCCTTCTGGGCTTCGTCCCTGCCCTTTTCGATCCCCTGCTTCGCTTCTTCGGCGCCCT
>DASSBJ010000094.1:0-6951 GCA_035698885.1 Solirubrobacterales bacterium | reverse complement strand
GAGCTTGCCTAGGACTCTTAGGCCGTCTGGATGCCCAGCGAGGGTCTCCTCGTCCTGGAGATGCCTCGCCTTGGGACCGCTGGCAAAAAACGACTTCGCGGCCTTGCCGGTTAGATCATGGACGATCCCGTCTATCTGCGGCAGGACGATGCCGATGGCGCTCGCATACCGCTCGTCGTGGTGATTTTCTAGGGCCTCATCAAGCTGTCGACGCCTGTGGTGTCCAATCATTCGCCACGACTCATCTCCACCGGCATAGATGCTGTTGATTCGCGCAACTGCCCATCGAAGGCGATCACCGCTGTTCCAAGCCCCGGTCAAAAGCTCCTCAGCGGCCTCGTGATTTCCTACGCTCGCCAGTCGGGCTGCCTCCCGATACTCCTCTGCTGGCGTACCGCCAAATGCAATCCACCCAAGCGGCGCGAGATTCTCTGCGATCTCAGAAGGCCCCTGAGTCAACTCGTCATATTGCGTGTGGGCCGAGCGGGCAAGCTCCAGGGCCTCATCGTCAAACACGCCAGCCTGCTTCAGCACCGTGCCAACTGGACCCCAGGAGAGAGCACGCATACCCGCGGTGAGCATTCCGATCTCCCCACCTGGGTCCATCCGCTCCTTATAGCTGCGGGCCATTAGCCAAGTATGGCTACCGAGAATGACGATATGCCAGCTACGCCGGGAGCTGCTCTAGAAGCGAGACCAGAGATGCCTGCGGGCTCGGGTCGTCTTGCTCGCTGCCTACCTCTTTGAGCAGTTCTCCGATCTGAGCCACGCGGCCACTCCCGTCATCGTCGGCCCGTGCATGTGCGAGCGCGGTAAGGGCGAGGTCGTACTCACCGGCATCGATGGCAACCTCGGCGACAGCAAGCTGGGCATCCGGGCCAGACCACTCGCTCTCCCCTCGCTGCTCCGCTAGATGGATGGCACGAGTCAGGAACCCCAAGGCAAGGTCGTTGAGACCAAGGCGATTCATTGCCGAGCCGAGATTCCACGGATAGCCGGGCTCGCCGGCATCTAGGCGCATCGCCTGCCCGTAAAGAGACAGCACCCGGTCGAGCTTTCCGTCAGAGAGAAAACGCTCGATTGCCTGAGCCTCCGGCCACTCACCGGGTCCGAACGCATCGACCAACAGCTCATCGGCCTCCCCGACAAGCTGCTCAGCCTTAGCTGCGGCTGCGGGCTCTGCGTCCTCTGGCTTGCGTGTATTGCGCGCGTTGGTCATCGGTCAGTTCCTCTCGCCATGCGTGCCACTTCTTGGCTCGCTCTGGATTGTGACGCACGCCGAGGATTTCCTCGCCAATACGGACGAGATCGCAGACGCGAAGCTCCTCCCCGGTCCGCGGGTCAACGCCCGCTGGATCGTTCCAGTTGCGCGGCTTCCTCGGCATGCCCCGAGTCTTTCAACGGGGCGAGACGGACTGACGAGAATCGGACGGCACCTTGCACTAGGCTGCCGTATCGGCCATTTCCCCGTTACCTCCGGCCTTTGCAGCAACTTTGAGACCGGTCCTTGGGCTGCCGAGACCTGGCCGCTGCACCCCCTACTTTCGGCTTGAGGAGCGGGATCGTGAGCGGTTCCGCCGACAGCTGCGATATACTATGTGTCTATTTATCTGTTAGTGAACTGGTTGGTGCTGATCACGGCGGCGAATCCTAGTCATGCCGGCTCGCGAGCGCCAACGGCTACCCTTGCTCTGTCAGGGAGATGAAGCGAACGCCGGTGATATTCGTCGTGCTTGCGCTGCTCGGGTTCGGCGCGCTGCCGCTTGCGCAGGGCGCCGAGCAGACGCGGGAAACCTACAAAGCGCAGGTCGAGCCGATCTGCCGGGCGAACCGCAAGGCCAACGAACGGATCATGGCGGGGGTGCGACAGCGGCTCAACCGCAACAGGCTGAGGCCGGCCGGGAAGCAGTTCATCCGTGTCTCCAGGTCGTTCGGCGGGCTGATCGGCAAGCTGGCGAGGGTGCCGGCCCCGGCCACCGACACGCACCGGATCGAACGCTGGCTCGAAATCATGAGGCTGCTGAAGACGCGGCTGCGGCTGGTCGGCAAGTACTACGGGGAAGGGCTGAAGATCAAGGGCAACCACGAGGGGATCCTCGCCGAACGCGCCGGCATCTCGGCCAACAACACGACGATCGTGCTCCACTTCCGCGACTGCCGCTTCGGCCGCTTCGACCGCAACGGCTGATTGCGCACACCTGTTCGACTCGACATACTGCGGCGCGATGGCTGAGAACCCCGCGCTGCTCGAGAAGCTGCTCCGCCCCGCCGCCCCGTCCGGCCACGAGGGACCGGCCGCCGCGGTCTGGCGCGAGGAGGCTTCCTTCGCCGAGCTCTCGACCGACGGGCTCGGCTCCTCGATCGCCCGCCTGGGCGACGCTGCGCCGCTGCTCGCCGTGGTCGGCCACATCGACGAGATCGGCCTCGTCGTCACCCACGTCGACGAGAAGGGCTTCCTCTGGTTCGCGCCGATCGGCGGCTGGGACCCGCAGATCCTCGTCGGCCAGCGGGTCGAGGTTCGCGGTCGCGAGGGCAGCCTGCCCGGCGTCGTCGGGCGCAAGCCGATCCACCTGCTCGACGGCGAGCAGCGCAAGAAGGTGGTCGAGCTGAAGGGCCTGCACATCGACATCGGCGCCGCCGACCGCGAGCAGGCCGAGGCGCTGGTCCGCGTCGGCGACCCGGTGGTGATCGCCGCCGACCCGCTGCGGCTGGCCGGCGACCGGCTCGTCTCGCGGGCGATGGACAACCGGCTCGGCGCCTACGTCGCGCTCGAGGCGCTGCGCCGCTGCCACCAGCGCGGCTCGCTGCGCGGCAGCTTCGCCGCGGTCGCCGCCGTGCAGGAGGAGATCGGCCTGTTCGGGGCCCGCACGGCCGCCTTCGAGGTGCGGCCCGACCTCGCCGTCGCGGTCGACGTGACCCACGCCACCGACGCCCCCGGCATCGACGAGAAGGAGAACGGCAGCCACCCGCTCGGCTCGGGAACGGTGATCTTCCGCGGCTCGACCCTCTCGCCCAAGGTCTCCGAGCTGCTGATCGAGACCGCCGAGGCGGAGGGCATCGAGTACACGCTCAGCGCCACCGGCCGCTCCTCGCACACCGACGCCGACGCGATCCAGATCTCGCGCTCGGGCATCCCCACCGGCCTCGTCTCGATCCCGCTGCGCTACATGCACTCGCCGGTCGAGCTGGTCGACCTCGGCGACCTCGAGGCGACGGTCGAGCTGATCGCCGCCTTCGCGGCACGCCTAGACGACGGCCTCGACCTCAGCCGCTAGGGCTCCAGCGCCGACGATCACCCGGTTGCGGCCGGCCTCCTTGGCCGCGTAGAGCGCCGCGTCCGCGACCTCGACCAGCGCATCGGTGTCGAGCAGGCCCGGCGGGGCGACGGCGACGCCGATGCTGACCGTCACGTCGACGCCGATCGGCCGGCGCTCGGCGACCGCGACGCGCAGGCGCTCGGCGATCTCGACCGCCCCGGCCCGCGCGGCGCCGGGCAGGACGACGAGGATCTCCTCGCCGCCGACGCGGTAGATCGAGTCGCCGGCGCGCAGCGCGGCGCGCATCGTGTAGGCGACGTCCTGCAGCACCGCGTCGCCGGCGGCGTGGCCGAGCCGGTCGTTGACCTGCTTGAAGTTGTCGAGATCGCAGAGCAGCAGCGCGTGCGAGAGGCCCTCGTCGTCGCTCGTCGGCTGGCCGTCGAGCTCGCTGAGCCGCTGGTCGAGCGCATTGCGATTGCACAGGCCGGTCAGCGGGTCGAGCGTCGAGCGGCGGCGGTGCGCCCGATCGGACTCGACCAGCGCGCCGGAGAGGACCACCGTGCTGATCACCAGGGCGACGGCGGCGATCAGCTCCTGGTGGTGCTCGTTCGCGGTCGCCGGGTCGAGCCCGACCGTGCCGATCAACATCAGAGCGACGATGTAGGCGGTGCCGAGCACGATCCCGCGCGGCTCGAAGCGGGCGCCGAGCGTCACCGCCGGCAACGCGAACCACATCAACACCGGGCTGGCGGCGCCGCCGGTCACCACGACCGCGTCGAGCAGCAGCAGCGGCAGGATGCCCCAGGCCGTCGCCACCCAGACCGCCGGCTGCGAGCTGGTGCGCATGAACGTGTCGGCGACGGAGAACCCCGCCAGGCCCGCCAGCAGCGGCACGATCCACCACCAGCCGACCTCGCCGCCGACCGCGGTCAGCGCCAGCGCCAGGATCGTGAAACAGGCGAAGCGGTAGGGGCGGATCCGCAGCTCCATGTCGATCAGCCGCTCGCGCCGGGCGTCGTCGCGGACCGCCGCGAGCGAGTCGACCGCCGGCGCCTGCCTGTTCGTCCTCAAGATCACCGCACTCGCATCGGCGCGCGCGGCCGCAGACTTGAGGTTGCACCTACTCGACCGGCTGAAGTTCCTTGTCCAGGGAGCTGAGGTTGAGACAACCGTCATCGGTGACGACGACGAGATCCTCGATCCGCACGCCCAGCTCGCCCGGCAGGTAGACGCCCGGCTCGATCGTCACGACTTCGCCGCTCGCGAGCGTGTCCTGCGAGCGCGGCGAGAGCCGCGGCGCCTCGTGCACCTCCAGCCCGACCCCGTGGCCGAGCCCGTGGCCGAAGCGCTCGCCGTGCCCGGCCTGCTCGATGACCTCGCGGGCGACGCCGTCCAGCGCCTCGCCGCCTATCCCGGCCTCGACGGCCTCCAGCGCCGCCAGCTGCGCCGCCAGCACCGTCGCGTAGACCTCGCGCGCCCGCTCGCCGGGCTCGCCGACGGCGAAGGTCCGGGTCCCGTCGGAGCAGTAGCCGTCGAGCTTCGCCCCCATGTCGAATACGACCAGCTCGCCGCTGCCGATCCGGCGCTCGCCCGGCTCGGCGTGCGGCAGCGCCCCGTTCGGTCCGGCGGCGACGATCGCCGGGAACGAGGGGTCGCCGCCGAGCTCGCGGATCCGCGCTTCGGCGGCGCGGGCGACCTCGCGCTCGCCGCGACCGCCGAGGCCGCGCTCGACACTCCAGCGCCAGACCTCGTCGGCGAGCTCGGAGGCGGCGGCGATCGCCGCCAGCTCGTCCTCGTCCTTGACCCGGCGCAGCTCCTCGACCGCGCCGCCGGCGGCGACCGGCTCGACCCCGTCGGCGAGTTTGCCGCGCAGGCGCTCCAGCAGCCGCACGGAGACGTGGTCGTCCTCGAAGCCGAAGCGACCGGACAGCTGGGCGGCGATGCCGCCGAGCCAGTCGTCGGTCACGGTCACCGTCTCCCAGCCCTCGACCTCGGCGGCCGCCCGCTCGGTGTAGCGGAAGTCGGTGAGGAAGAGACGCGTCTCGGGCCCGCAGACGCAGGCGCCGTTGGTGCCGGTGAAGCCGGTCAGGTAGCGGACGTTGGTCAGCTCGGTGACCAGGAGGAGGTCGAGCTCGCGCTCCGCCAGGCCCGCCGCGAGGCGCTCGCCCCGACCCCTCATGCGCCGCCGCTGACGCCCAGCTCGCGGGCGAGCCGGGCGAGCGCGTCGCGGTAGCCGTCGGGACCCTTGCCGGAGACCTTCTCGAGCACCAGCCCCTCGAAGACCGAGACGCGGCGCCAGTCCTGGCGCGACTCGACGTCGGAGAGGTGGACCTCGACCGCCGGCAGGCGGGTCAGCTCGAGCGCGTCGGCGATCGCGCGGCTGTAGTGGGTCCAGGCGCCGGCGTTGATCACGATCGCGTCGGCGAGCTCGGGCGCCCGGTGCAGGTATTCGGCGAACTCGCCCTCGGCGTTGGTCTGGAAGAAGATCGTTTCGAGGCCGAGCTCGCGCGCCGCGCGCTGGATCCGCATCTCCAGCTCGCTGAGCGAGATCCCGCCGTAGACCTCGGCGTCGCGGCGCTCGAGCACGTCGAAGTTGACCCCGTGCAGGACGGCGACGCGGTTGTGGGCGGAGGTCATTCGTAGAGCTCCTTCACGGCCGCCTCGACCTTAGCCGGATCGACGAGCTGGCCGATGCGGGGCTCCCCGGGCTCGGAGAGCAGGACGAAGCCGACGCCGGCCGCGGTGCGCTTCTTGTCGCGCTGCAGGGCGGCGGCGATCGCCGCCGCGTCGATCGCCGGGTCGAGCCGGGTCGGCAGGCCGTGACGGGCCAGCTGCTCGGCGGCCTCCTCGCGCAGCGCGGAGGCGTCGGAGAGGCGCAGCGCCGCCAGCAGCCCCAGCCCGACGGCCTCGCCGTGGCGGTAGCGCTCGTAGCCGCTCGCCGCCTCGATCGCGTGGCCGACGGTGTGGCCGAGGTTGAGCGCCTGACGCAGGCCGCCGTCGCGCTCGTCGGCGGCGACGACCTCGCACTTGTAGCGGGCGCAGGCGAAGACGACGTCGTCGAGCTCGGCCGGGTCGAGCGACTCGATCGCCCGCACCCGCTGCCAGAGCGCGCCGCCGGCCAGCAGGCCGGTCTTCAGCGCCTCGACGAAGCCGGCGGCGAGGTCCTCGGCGGGCAGCGTCGCCAGCGTCTCGACGTCGGCGATGACGGCGGCCGGCAGGTGGTAGGCGCCGGCGTAGTTCTTGCCCTCCGGCAGGTCGACGCCGGTCTTGCCGCCGTAGGCGGAGTCGACCTGGGCGACCAGCGTCGTCGGCGCCTGGACGACCGGGACGCCGCGTTGGTAGGTGTGGGCGCAGAAGCCGGCGAGGTCGCCGACGACGCCGCCGCCCAGCGCGACCAGGTGGTCCTCGCGCGTCATCCCCGCTTTGGCGAGCGCGCTCAGCACCCGCTCGGCTTCGGCCATCGTCTTCGCCCCCTCGCCGGGCTCGACCTCGACCAGCGCCTCGAGCGGTCCAAGCCGGTCGGCGTAGAGCGGCCCGACGGTCCTGTCGGTGACGCCGAAGCGCCGTCCCTCCAGCGGCCACCAGCCGGCGCCGAGCAGGCCGCGGCCGACGAGCACCGGGTACTCGCCCGAGGCGCTCGCCGCCCAGAGCAGCTTCGTCCCGGCCGGCAGATCGGGGAGCGCGCGCAGCGCCG
>DASSBJ010000093.1:0-15150 GCA_035698885.1 Solirubrobacterales bacterium | reverse complement strand
CCGAAGCCCTTGTCGAGCGGCTCGATCGTGAACGCGCCGTGGCGGTCGTCGGCTTTCTCTGCGGTGATACGAGGGACCTGAAAGTCAGTGTTCATGAGTTCCTTGCGTATGGGTGTTTCAGAATCGGGCCCGGGGCTACTTGGAGTACAGCTCGACGATCAGCTGCTCCTGCACCGGTGCCGAGATCTCCGCGCGCTCCGGGTAGCGCAGGACCTTGGCGGTCAGCGAGTCGTGGTCGGCCTGCAACCAGGCCGGCACGGTCGAGACGAGCTCGGTCGCTTTGCGAATCGTTTCCGTCGCCGCCGAGCCGGACTTGATCGAGATCACGTCCTCGGGGCGCACCTGGTAGGAGGGGACGTCGACGCGACGGCCGTTGACCTGCCAGTGCCCGTGGCGGACGAGCTGGCGGGCCTGGCGGCGCGAGGCGGCGAAGCCGAGCCGCACGAGCACGTTGTCGAGCCGCGACTCGAGCAGCCGCAGCAGGTTCTCGCCGGTGACGCCGTCCTGGCGCGAGGCCTTGTCGTAGTAGGCGCGGAACTGGCTCTCGAGCACCTGGTAGTAGCGGCGCGTCTTCTGCTTCTCGCGCAGCTGCACCCGGTACTCGGACTGGCGCATGCGGCCGCGGCCGTGCTCTCCGGGCGGGTAGGAGCGGCGCTCGACACCGCACTTGTCGGTGAAGCAACGCTCGCCCTTGAGGAAGAGCTTCTGCCCCTCGCGGCGGCACTGCTTGCACTGGGCGCCGGTGTCGCGGGCCACTAGACGCGCCTCCGCTTCTTCGGCCGGCAGCCGTTGTGGGCCTGCGGCGAGACGTCCTTGACCGTGGTCACGTCGAGCCCGGCCGCCTGCAGCGAGCGGATCGCGGTCTCGCGGCCCGAGCCGGCGCCCTTGGCGAAGACCTCGACTTTTTCCAGGCCGTGCTCCATCCCTTTCTTGGCCGCCGCGTCGGCGGTCACCTGCGCGGCGAAGGGGGTCGACTTGCGCGAGCCTTTGAAGCCGGCGGAGCCGGCCGACTCCCAGGCGATCACGTTGCCCTGCGTGTCGGTCAGCGTGACGATCGTGTTGTTGAAGGAGGTCTTGATGTGGGCCTGGCCGTAGGCGATGTTCTTTTTCACCCGGCGGCGGGTGCGTCCTTTGGCGGGTTTTTTCGCGGCTGCCATGCGTCTACCTCGGGCCCGGCGCCTTGCGCCTGCCGGCGACGCTCATCCGGCGCGGGCCCTTGCGGCCGCGCGCGTTGGTCTTCGTCCGCTGGCCCCGCACCGGCAGGCCGCGCCGGTGGCGCAGGCCGCGGTAGGAGCCGATCTCCATCAGCCGTTTGACGTCCTGGGAGCGCTCGCGCCGCAGGTCGCCCTCGACCTCGCGCTGCTCGACCGCCTCGCGCAGCCGGATCACCTCGTCCTCGGTCAGGTCCTTGACCTTGGTGTTCGGGTCGACCTTCGCCTCGGCGAGGATCTCCTGCGCCGTGGAGCGACCGATGCCGAAGAGGTAGGTCAGGCCGATTTCGGTCCGCTTGTCGACCGGGATGTTGACGCCCGAGATGCGTGCCATCGACTAACCCTGCCTCTGCTTGTGGCGCGGGTTCGAGCAGATGACTAGGACCGCCCCGTTGCGGCGGATCACCTTGCACTTTTCGCACATCGGCTTTACGGAAGCTCGGACCTTCATCGCTCCGGTATTCGTCTCGACTACAGGACTCCCGCTCGCCCCATGAATCGGACAGGCAGGCACAAACGGCCCCTCTGGGCCGACCGGGAAAGATAGCAGGGGACGCGTTGCGGGGATCGGCCGCTAGGGCCGGGTGGGGGTGGCCCCGCCCGTCCATTCCGTTCCCCTGAGGCGTTCGGCGGACCTGTCACTCGTCCTCGTGCCAGGGCGTGAGGATGCGGGGGCCGTCGGCTGTGACGGCGATCGTGAACTCGAAGTGGGCGGCGAGCGAGCCGTCTTCGGAGTAGACGGCCCAGCCGTCGTCGCCCATCTTGACCAGCGGGCCGCCGGCGTTGACCATCGGCTCGATCGCCAGCACCGTGCCCTCCTCGAGCACCGGCCCCTTGCCCGGCTCGCCGAAGTTCGGCACCTGGGGGTCCTCGTGCATGTCGCGGCCGATGCCGTGGCCGACCAGGGTGCGGATGATCGAGAGGCCCTCGATCTCGACCGCCTTCTGGATCGCGGCCGAGACGTCGCCGAGGTGGTTGCCCGGCCGCATCTGCTCGGCGCCGGCGAAGAGCGCCGCCTTGGTCACGTCGAGCAGGTTGCGCGCCTCGGGCGAGACCGAGCCGATCGGCACGGTGATCGCGGCGTCGGCGACCCAGCCGTCCTTGATCACGCCGACGTCGATCGAGAGCACGTCGCCGCGCTTCAGCTCATAGGGGCTGGGAATGCCGTGCACGACCATCGAGTTGGGCGAGGCGCAGATCGAGCCCGGAAAGCCGCGGTAGCCCTTGAAGGCCGGCTCGGCGCCCTGCGAGCGGATGAACCTCTCCGCCGCCGCGTCCAGCTCCTTCGTCGTCGCCCCGGGGCGCGCCTTCGCGGCCAGCATGCGCAGGCAGCGCACGAGGATCCGGCCCGAGGCAGCCATCTTGTCGACCTGCTCTGGGGACTTCGTGATGATCATCCGGTACAAGCTAGCCGCCCAGTCGAAGCGGCCTAGACCGTCTCGTCGGCTTCGAGTTTGAGCGTGGAGAGAGTGCGGCGCAGCTCGTCGGCGACGGCGTCCGGAGCGGCGCCGCCGTCGATCCGCCGCAGGACGCTCTGGCGGTCGTAGAACTCGATCAGCGGCTCGGTCTTCTCGTGATAGGTGTCGAGCCGGTGGCGGATCACCTCGGGCTTGTCGTCGTCGCGGACGATCAGCTCGCTGCCGTCGATGTCGCAGACGCCCTCCCGCTCGGGTGGGTTGAACTCGACGTGGAAGACGTGGCCGCTCTCGACGCAGGTGCGGCGCCCGCCGAGCCGCCGCATCACCTCATCGTCGCCGGCGTCGATCAAGAGCACCGCCGTCAGGCCGCGACCGAGCTCGCGCAGCTTCGCGGCCAGCGCCTCGGCCTGCGGAACGGTGCGCGGGAAGCCGTCGAGGATGAAGCCGTCGGCCGCCTCCGCCGAGTCGATCCGCGCGGCGATCGCGCCGACGATCACCTCGTCGGGCACCAGGTCCCCCCGGTCCATGTACTCCTTCGCCGTCCTGCCGAGCTCGGTTTCGTCGCGCACCGCCGCACGCAGGATGTCGCCGGTCGCCCAGTAGGGCAGCTGCAGCTCGTCCTGCAGGCGCTCCCCCTGCGTGCCCTTGCCGCTGCCAGGGGGACCAAGAAGTACGAGATTCAATTCATTCATAAGAAATTCAAATTGGACTGAGGGCGCGAAAACCAAGCAGGTCGGGGGATGCAGGGAGGTCGACGAGGGGAGCGCACTCTAGTGCGTGACCCGAGGAGACCGACCGAAGACCCCGAGATGCGCCGGTTTGCAGCGTCCTCAGCCTATTTGAGGAAGCCCTCGTAGTTGCGCATCATCAGCTGGGCCTCGAGCTGCTTGACCGTATCCAGGGCGACTCCGATCACGATCAGGATCGAGGTGCCGCCGAAGAAGAAGTTGGCCGACGTCTGGCTGATCAGGATCGTCGGCAGCGCCGCCACCGCGCCGAGGTAGAGGGCGCCGGGGAAGGTGAGCCGGGAGAGGATGCGATCGAGGTATTCCGCCGTCGGCCTGCCGGGACGCACGCCGGGGATGAAGCCGCCGTATTTCTTCAGGTTGTCGGCCTGGTCCACCGGGTTGAAGGTGACCGCGGTGTAGAAGTAGGTGAAGACGATGATGAAGAAGACCTCGCCTACCACGTAGGCCCAGCCGTTGGGGCTGAAGAAGGCGGCGAAGTCGAGCGCCGCGGGGGTGTTCAGCAGCTGGCCGATCGTCGGCGGAAAGGCCATGATCGAGGCGGCGAAGATGACCGGGATGACGCCCGCCATGTTGACCCGCAGCGGCAGGTAGGTCGAGCCGCCGGAGGTCATTTTGCGCCCGACCATCCGTTTCGCGTACTGCACCGGGATGCGCCGCTGCCCCTCCTGGACGAAGACGATCGCGACGATCACCGCCAGCGCGATGAAGGGCATCATCACGACGAAGACCTGGTCGGGGTTGGTCCACCAGGCCTGGATCCCGCCCGGCAGGCCGGAGACGATCGAGGCGAAGATCATCAGCGAGATCCCGTTGCCGATGCCACGCTGGGTGATCAGCTCGCCGAGCCACATCAGCAGCGTGCAACCCGCCGTCAGGCAGATCACGATCAGGAGGATTTTCGCCCCGCCGAGCGAGCCGAGGAAGTTGTTGCCGTTTTCGCTGCCGAACGAGCGGAAGAGGAAGACGTAGCCGAAGGACTGGGCGAAGGCCAGGCCGACGGTGAGGTAGCGCGTGTACTGGGTGATCTTCTGCTGCCCCACCTCGCCCTCTTTCTGCAGTTTCTCCAGCGAGGGCACGACGACCGTCAGCAGCTGCAGGATGATCGAGGCGGTGATGTAGGGCATGATCCCGAGCGCGAACAGCGAGAGCCGCGAGAGGCCGCCGCCGGAGAAGAGGTTGAGGAAGCCGAGGATGTTGCTGCCGGCGAAGTTTTCCGACAGTTCCTTGACCGCGTTGACGTCGACGCCGGGGGCCGGGATGTAGGCCCCGAGCCGGTACAGCAAGAGCATCGCCGCGGTGAACGCGAGCTTCTTGCGAATCTCCGCGACGGCGAAAGCGTTCGCAATAGTCCTGAGCATTACGGCTCCAGAGTGTGACAGGAACCGCCGGCCGCCTCGATCTTCTCCCTGGCGGCCGCGCTGAAGGCGTGCGCATGGACGTCGAGCTTCTTCGAGATCTCGCCGCGGGCGAGGATCTTGACCGGGTCCGAGCGCTTTGCCAGCCCCTTCTCCTTCAATGCCTCCGGAGAGACCGCGGCGCCCGCCTCGAAGCGCTGCTCGAGGTCGGCGACGTTGACCGGCTGGGTCGAGGTGCGGAAGTTCTCGAACGGCATCGACTGCTTTTTGTGCGGCCCGCGAAGCTTTCGCATCCGCATGTGAATCGGATTCTGCCCGCCCTCGCGGGCGGCGTTCTGCTTCGACCCCGAGCGCGAGCCATAGCCCTTCTGTCCGCGACCGGAGGTCTTCCCCAGGCCAGAGCCCTCGCCGCGCCCCAACCGCTTGCGCGGCCGCCGCGAGCCGGGCTTCGGCTTCAGGTTGTGCAGCCCGATCTCCTCCGAGCGAGGCGTCCCCTTGGAAGCTTTCTCAGCCACCGTCGACCTCCACCAGATGCGAGACAACCGTCAGCTGCCCCTGCAGCTGCGGCGAGTCCTTCCTCTCCGAGCTGGACCCGACCTTCCCGAGCCCAAGCGCATAGAGCGTCGCTTTCTGGCTCGGATTGGACCCGTTGGAAGACTTGATCTGCTTGATCTTGACGCTCACGATTGCTCCTCAGCGGGCGCCTCAGCCGCCTCTGCCGCAGGACCCGCGGGCTGAGACGCCTGAACCCCAAGCACTTGCGCAACGGTGAGCCCGCGCAGCTCGGCAACCTCCTCAGGCCGCCGCAGCCGAATCAGCCCGTCCATCGTCGCCTTCACGACGTTGATCGGGTTCTGCGTCCCAAGGCTTTTGGTCAGCACGTCGCGCACCCCACCCAGCTCGAGCACCGCCCGCACCCCGCCGCCGGCGATCACGCCGGTACCGGGGCTTGCCGGGCGCAGGACGACGTGGCCGGCGCCGTAGCGCCCGACGATCTTGTGGGTCAGCGTCTGGCCGTATTTGGGCACCCGGATCAGGCTCTTGCGCGCGTTCTCGACCCCCTTCTGGATCGCCAGGGGGACCTCGCGCGCCTTGCCGTAGCCGATCCCGACGACGCCCTCTTCGTCGCCGACGGCGACCAGCGCGGTGAAGGAGAAGCGGCGGCCGCCCTTGACCACCTTGGCGACGCGGTTGATCTCGATCACCCGCTCCTGGAGATCCAGTCCCCGCGGGGAGACGGTCTCGACGTTGGTCATGTCCATGCCCTTCATCGGACCGGACACCGTAGCTGAATGGAGGACGCGTGGCGCGCCATCAGAACTTCAGCCCTTTCTCTCTCGCGCCTTCGGCCAGCGCCTTGACGCGGCCGTGGAACTTGTATCCGCCGCGGTCGAAGACGCAGGACTCGATACCCGCCTTCTTCGCCCGCTCGGCGAGCAGCTCCCCCGCCCGCGTGGCCTGCGCTTCGGCGGAGAGCTTGCGCAGCTCCGGCTCGGTCCAGTTGACCGCGGCGAGGGTGTGGCCGGAGGCGTCGTCGACCAGCTGGGCGAAGACGCCTCGGTTGGAGCGGTAGACGGAGAGCCGCGGGCGCTCGGCGCTGCCGACGATGCGGGCGCGGACCCGGCGGCGGCGGCGCAGGCGCTGCTGGCGCTTGGTCATCAGCGTCATGCGCGCTTGCCCACCTTCCTGGTGACCTGCTCGTCGCGGTAGCGGATCCCCTTGCCCTTGTAGGGCTCGGGCGGGCGGCGCTTGCGGATGTCCGCGGCCACCTGGCCGACCAGCTGCTTGTCGATCCCGCGCACGACGACCTCGGTCGGCTGCGGAACCTCGAACTCGATCCCCTCGGGCGGCTCGATCGAGACCGGGTGCGAGTAGCCGAGCGCCATCTCCAGGCTGCGGCCTTTGAGCTGCGCGCGGTAGCCGACGCCCTGGATCTCCAACCGCTTCTCGAAGCCGTCGACCACGCCCTCGACCATGTTCGCGATCAGGCTGCGGGTGAGCCCGTGCAGGGCGCGGTGCTCGCCGCGGTCGGTGGGCCGGCTGACGGTGACCGTCCCGTCCTCCTGCTCGACCTTCATGTCGGCGTCGAGCAGCTGCTCCAGCTCGCCCTTCGGGCCCTTGACGGCGACCCGCCCGGGGGCGACCTCGACCGTCACGGCCTCGGGCACTGCGATCGGTTTTCTGCCGATGCGGCTCACGCGCTCACCATACGTAGGCGACTACCTCGCCGCCGACGCCTTTCTGCTTCGCCTCGTGGCCGGTCATCACGCCGACCGAGGTGCTGATGATCGCGGTCCCGGTGCCGCCGTCGACCCGCGGCACTTCGGTGTGGTCGACGTAGCGCCGCCGCCCCGGCCGCGAGATCCGCTCCAGGCCGGCGATCACCGGCCGGCGGTCCTCGGTGTACTTGAGCCGGATGTCGATCGCCTCGCCGACCGCGGCCGGCTTGCGGGCGAAGTCGACGATGTAGCCCTGCTCCTTGAGGATCCGGGTCATCTCCTCCTTCAGCCGCGAGGCGGGGATCTGCACGTCGTCGTGGCCGGAGCCGAGCGCGTTGCGGATCCGGGTCAGGTAATCGGATATCGGGTCGTTCAGCATGTCCTGGGTCCTGTCTCGGTTACCAGCTCGACTTGGTCATTCCGGGGATGTACCCCTCGTGGGCGGCCTCGCGCAGGCAGATCCGGCAGAGGCCGAACTTGCGGAAGTAGCCCCGCGGGCGCCCACAGCGCCGGCAGCGGTGGTACTCGCGCGACTTGAACTTGGCCTTGCGCGATTGCTTGACCTTCATAGAAGTCTTAGCCATTCTCAGAATCCTCCTCGCCGGCCTCCGGCTCAGCCGGCTCTTCCGGCTTTTCGTAGGCCTCGGGGTTCTCCTCTTTCAGCTCTTCCAGCGCGGCCTGCTCGGCCTCGGCCCGCTGGCGGGCCTGCTCCTTGCGCTGCTCCTCCTCGGCTTCGGCCTGGGCCTGGGCTTCGGCCTCCCCTTCGGCGCCGGGACGGCCGTCTTTGGCGAACGGCATGCCCAGTCCGAGCAGCAGCTCGAACGCCTCGGCGTCGCTGGAGGCGGAGGTCGCGATCGTCACGTCGAGCCCGCGCACCTCGTCGATCGAGTCGTAGTCGATCTCCGGGAAGATCAGCTGCTCCTTGACGCCCATCGAGTAGTTGCCGCGGCCGTCGAAGGAGCGCGGGTTGAGCCCGCGGAAGTCGCGGATGCGCGGCACGGCGATCGAGGTCAGGCGGTCGAGGAACTCCCACATGCGCGCCCGGCGCAGGGTCACCGAAAGGCCGACCGGCATGCCCTCGCGGACCTTGAAGGAGGCGATCGACTTGCGCGCCCGGCGCACGTTCGGCTGCTGGCCGGCGATCGTCGCCAGCTGCTCCTGTGCGGCTTCGAGCATCTTCGCGTTCTGCTTCGCCTCGCCGAGGCCCATGTTGAGCACGATCTTCTGCAGGCGCGGCACCTGCATCGCGCTCGTGTAGCCGAATTTCCGCGTCAGCGCCGGCACGACGTCCTGCTCGTAGCGCTCGCGCAGGCGTGGCGGCGGCGCGGCCTTGGACTGGGGGGTCGTCGCTGCCTCCATCACATGCTCACCCCGCTTCGCTTCGAGTAGCGCTCGCGCTTGCCGCCTGCGTCGCGGCGCACGCCGATCCGCGTCGGCTTGTTGTCTTTGGGGTCGAGCAGCATCACGTTGGAGACGTGGATCGGCCCCTCCTTCTCGACGATGCCGCCCATCTGCTGGCTCGCTTTCTGCACGTCCTGCACCGGCCGCGCTTTTTCGTGCCGCTTGACCATGTTCAGCCCCTCGACGTAGACGAAGCTGCGCTTCGGGTCGGTGCGGATGACGCGGCCGGTCTTGCCCGAGTCCTTGCCGCCGATCAGCCTGACCGTGTCGTCGGTGCGGATCTTCATCGCCTTGGCCATCAGAGGACCTCCGGCGCCAGCGAGACGATTTTCATGAAGTTGCGATCGCGCAGCTCGCGGGCCACCGGCCCGAAGATGCGGGTGCCGCGCGGGTTGTTGGAGGCCGGGTCGATCAGCACGGCGGCGTTTTCGTCGAAGGCGATGTAGGTGCCGTCGGAGCGGCCGAGCTGCTTCTTCGTTCGCACGACCACGGCCTGCACGACCTCGCCCTTGCGCACGCCGCCCTGCGGGCTGGCCTGTTTGACGGTCGCCGTGATCACGTCGCCGACCCCGGCATAGCGGCGGTGCGAGCCGCCTTTCACGCGGATGCAGAGGATCTCCCGGGCGCCCGAGTTGTCCGCGACTTTGAGTCTCGACTCCTGCTGGATCATCGCCCTCGCCTACTTCGCCTTCTCCAGGACCTCGACCAGGCGCCAGCGCTTGGTCTTCGACAGCGGCCGCGTCTCGACCACCCGCACGGTGTCGCCCTCGCCCGCCTCATTGCGCTCGTCGTGGGCGTGCAGCGTGCGCGAGCGGCGGATCACCTTCTCGTAGGTCGGGTGGCGGCGCACGATGTCGACGCGGACGGTGATCGATTTCTGCCCCTTGTCGGAGACGACGACCCCCTGCCGCATCTTGGCGGCGTTGGAGTCCTTCTCGGCAACCGGAGTCCCGGTCCCCTGCGTCCGCTCCTGCCGCGCCGCGGCCCGTTCCTTGCGCCGTTCCTCAGCCTTCCGCTTCCGCACGGCCTCGCGCTCGGCGATCCGCTCCTCGACCGTCCGCTGCGGCTTGGCCTCATGCGGCCGCCGCGACCGCTCGAGCCTGCGCCGCTCCTTCCAGGGAAGCTCATCCTCAGGGTTGGGCGCGGACTCCTCAGCTTTCGGCTGCTCGGCCGCCGGGGCCTCCGCCTCTTCGGCCGAACCCTCGTCCGCGACAGGACCCGCGTCCTGAGACGCCTCGTCCTGCGACGTCTCCCCTATTGCGTCCTTTTTCTCTTCGTCCGCCATCATTTCCTCAGCTCTCGCTCGACGTCGATCCCGCGCTCTTTGGCAACCGTCAGCAGCCGCGCGATGTCCCGCTTGGCCTGCCCGAGCCGCGCCGTGTTCTCCAGCTCGCCGGTCGCGTGCCGGAAGCGCAGGTTGAACGACTCCTTCTTGGCGTCGATCAATTTCGCCACCAGCTCGTCGTCTTTCAGGTTGTGGGTCTCGGCCGCCTTCATCAGGTCTCCGCCCCCTCGCGCCTGACGAACTTGGTCCGCACCGGGAGCTTGTGGCCGGCGAGGCGCAGCGCCTCGCGCGCCAGCTCCTCGGGCACGCCGGCGAGCTCGAACATCACCTTGCCGGGCTTGACCACGGCGACCCAGCCCTCCGGGTTGCCCTTGCCCGAGCCCATCCGCGTCTCCGCGGGCTTCTTCGTGTAGGGCTTGTCGGGGAAGATGTTGATCCAGACCTTGCCGCCGCGTTTGATCTTGCGCGTCATCGCCACACGGGCGGCCTCGATCTGGCGGTTGGTGATCCAGCCGCGGTCGATCGCCTTCAGCCCGTACTCGCCGAAGGCGACGTGGCTGCCGCCCTTGGTGTTGCCGCGCATCCGGCCGCGCATCTGTTTGCGGTGCTTGACCCGCTTCGGCATCAGCATGGCTAGCGACCTCCCCTATCCCTGCCGCCCGAGCGATCGCCCGGCCGGTTGCCGCGGCCGCGGCCTCCGCCCTGCGGCTCGCCGTCGGCCGGAACCTGGTCGGAGCGGAAGCCTTCGGGCATCACCTCGCCCTTGTTGATCCAGCATTTGACGCCGATCCGCCCGGCGGTCGTGCGCGCCTCGTAGAAGCCGTAGTCGATGTTGGCCCGCAGCGTGTGCAGCGGCACGCGGCCGTCGGAGTAGCTTTCGGTCCGCGCCATCTCGGAGCCGCCGAGCCGGCCGGACACCTGCAGCTTCACGCCCTTGGCGCCGGAGCGCATCGCCGAGGTCAGGGCGCGTTTCATCGCCCTGCGGAAGGCGACCCGGTTCTGCAGCTGCTCGGCGATCGACTGGGCGACCAGTTTGGCGTCGAGCTCGGGGCGCTTCACCTCTCGGATGTTGA
The DNA here is from genome assembly GCA_035698885.1 of Solirubrobacterales bacterium. Taxonomy (GTDB): domain Bacteria; phylum Actinomycetota; class Thermoleophilia; order Solirubrobacterales; family 70-9; genus VRUE01. The sequence goes on along the minus strand of DASSBJ010000093.1, from coordinate 4,439 downwards.
CTTTCACCGGCTTGCCGGTGAGCTTGTGCAGCTCCTTGCGCAGGGCGTCGACTTCGCTGCCCGATTTGCCGATCACGATGCCGGGGCGGGCGGTGTGGATGTCGACCGAGATTTCGCCACGGCGCTCGATCGTGATGTCGGAGAGGCCGGCGTGGGCGAGTTTGCCCTCGATGTGGCTGCGGATCTGCAGGTCCTCCTCGAGCACGTCGGCGAAGCCCTTCTCGTCGAACCAGTTCGACTTCCAGTCGTGGATGTAGCCGACGCGGAAGCCGCCGGGATGGATCTTCTGTCCCATTACAGCTCCCCTTCCGGGCTCAAGGCCACGGCGATGTGGCTGGTTCGCTTGTTGATCGGGGTCGCCCGGCCGAGCGCCCGCGGCCGGTAGCGGCGCAGCGTCGGGCCTTCGTCGACGGTGATCTCGGCGACGCGCATCTCGTCGGCGACGAGGTCGTGGTTGTTCTCCGCGTTCGCGGCGGCCGACTCGATCAGCTTGCCGATGTCGCGCGCCGCGCCGCGCGGCGAGAACTGCAGCAGGGCGCGCGCCTTGTCGATCTGCAGGCCGCGCACCTGGTCGGCGACGAGGCGGGCCTTGCGCGGCGCGATCCGCACGTAGCGGGAGCTGGCGCGGACGACGAGCGGCGCCGGCTTCGCTTTCGGCTTCGGCGCCTCTTTTTTCGCCGGCTCTTTCTTGGCGGTCGGTTTTTTCGCGCCATCTTTTTTGGCCGGCGCTTTTTTGGCTTTGGCTTTTTTCGACCCTGCTTTTTTCGCAGGCGTTTTGTCGGCAGTTTTTTTAGAAGCTGCTTTTTTAGTTTTTTTGATGCTGGTGTCTTTTTTCTCGTCGGCCATCGCTACTCGCCCTTGCCGGTGCCGGAGTGGGCGCGGAAGGTCCGCGTCGGCGCGAACTCGCCCAGCTTGTGCCCGACCATCGACTCCGAGATGAAGACCGGCACGTGTTTCTTGCCGTCGTGGACGGCAATCGTGTGGCCGACCATCTCGGGGAAGATCGTCGACGTCCGCGACCAGGTTTTGACCATCTGCTTCTGGCCGGAGTCGTTCATCGCCGAGATCCGCTTCATCAGCGCCGCTTCCACCCACGGCCCCTTTTTCGTCGAGCGTCCCACGGCCTACCTCTTCTTCTTCCCGCGGCGCCTGCCGCGCACGATGTAGCGATCGGACTGCTTGCCCTTCTTGCGGGTGCGGTAGCCGAGCGTCGGCTTGCCCCACGGCGTCACCGGGTGGCCGCCCGGCGTGTGGTGGGCCTCGCCGCCGCCGTGCGGGTGGTCGACCGGGTTCATCGCCACGCCGCGCGTCTGCGGCCGCTTGCCCTTGTGCCGGTTGCGCCCGGCCTTGCCGACCTTGACGTTCTGGTGCTCGGCGTTGGAGAGCTGGCCGACCGTGGCGCGGCACTCGGCGCGCACCATGCGCATCTCCGAGGAGGGCAGGCGCAGGGTGACCATCTCCCCCTCCTTGGCGACGAGCTGGATCGCGGTCCCCGCGGCGCGGCCCATCTTGCCGCCCTGGCCCGCGGTCAGCTCGACGTTGTGGACGATCGTGCCGGTCGGCATCTCGCCGAGAGCCATCGAGTGGCCCGGTTTGACGTCGGCGCCCTCGCCGGAGCGCACCGTGTCGCCCTGCTTGAGGCTCGCCGGGGCCAGGATGTAGCTCTTCTCGCCGTCGGCGTAGTGGATCAGCGCGATGTAGCAGCTGCGGTTGGGGTCGTACTCGATGCTGGCGACCTTCGCCGGCACCCCGTCCTTGCGCCGCTTGAAGTCGATCTTGCGGTAGCGCCGCTTGGCGCCGCCGCCGCGGTGGCGGGCGGTGACGCGGCCGTTGGCGTTGCGGCCGCCGCTCTTGCGCAGGCCCTCGGTCAGCTTGCGCTCCGGCTCGCTCGCGGTCAGCTGCTCGCGCAGCGGGTACGTGGCGAAGCGGCGCCCGGGGCTCGTCGGTTTGGTTTTGCGGTTCGGCATCTCTCTCCCCCCTATGCGGTCTCGGCGCCTTCGAACAGCTCGATCCGCTCGCCCGGCATCAGCTGGACGATCGCCTTCTTCCAGGCGCGCGTGCGGCCTTTGCCGAGGCCGCGCCGCTTCGGCTTCGCCCGCACCTTCGAGGTGCGCACCTCGGCGACGGCGACGTTGAAGATCTCTTCCACCGCGCGCGCGATCTGCGTCTTGTGGGCGCGATCGTCGACCCGGAAGGTGTACTTGCCCTCGGCGATCAGCGCGTAGCTCTTCTCCGAGACGACCGGGCGGATGATCGTGGTCCGCGCGTCCATCAGGACAGCCTCCCCTTCAGCGCCTCGAGCGCCTTCTCGGAGACGACGAGCGAGGCGGCGCCGATCACGTCGGCGACGCCCACCGCGCCGACCTCGACGACGCTCACCCGGGCGATGTTGCGGAAGCTCTTCAGCGCGCCCGTCTCCTCGGCGTCGATGACCACCAGGGCGGGCCGCCTGGCGCCCCATTTGCCGAGCGCAGCGGCGGCGTCCTTGGTCGAGGGCGTCTCGAAGGCGGCGGCGTCGAGCACCGCGACGCTGCCGCGCTCGGCATGGACCGAGAGCGCCGCGCGCATCGCCTTGCGGCGCGCCTTGCGGTTGACCTTGACCGTGTAGTGGCGGGGCTTGGGCCCGAAGGCGACGCCGCCGCCGAAGCGGTTGGGCACGCCGAGCGTGCCGGCGCGGGCGCGGCCGGTCCCCTTCTGCCGCCAGGCCTTGGCGGTGGTGAAGGCGACCTCGCCGCGGGTCAGCGTCGAGGCGGTGCCGCGGCGGCGCGAGGCGAGGTCGGCGCGCGCGGTCTCGTGCACGAGCGAGTGGTGGAACGGCTCGGCGAAGAGCTCCTCCGGCAGGTCGGCTTTCGTCGTCTTGCCCAGCACGGTCGCTTTGCCGCTAGCCATCGGTCCTCACCTCGATCAACGAGTTGCGCGAGCCGGGGACCGAGCCCTTGAGCAGCAGCAGGTTGCGCTCGGCGTCGACCTCGGCGACTTCGAGGCCGCGCTGGGTCGTGCGCTTGTTGCCCATCTGGCCGGGCATCCGCTGGCCTTTGAAGACGCGGCCGGGGAAGGCGCTGGCGCCGATCGAGCCGGGCGCGCGGACGTTGTGCGAGCCGTGGGTGACCGGGCCGCGAGCGAAGTTGTGGCGCTTGATCCCGCCCTGGAAGCCCTTGCCGATCGAGGTCCCGGCGACCTTGACCTTCTGGCCCGGCTCGAAGGAGGCGACGGTCACGTCGTCGCCGACCTTGGGGCCCTCACCCTCCTCGGCGCCGAGGTCCTCGTCGCGGAACTCGACCAGGTGGCGCAGCGGCGGCGCGCCGGCCTTCTTCAGGTGGCCGAGCTCGGGCTTGCTCAGCTTGCCCTCCGCGACCTCGTCGAAGGCGAGCTGCACGGCGGCGTAGCCGTCGCGCTCGGCGTCGCGGACCGCGGTCACCTTGCAGGGCCCGGCCTCGACCACCGTCACCGGCACGACCTCGCCGTCCTCGCGGAAGACCTGCGTCATGCCGAGCTTTTTGCCGAGGATCGCCGCCATGCCGGTCCTAGAGGCGGATCTCTATGTCGACGCCGGCCGGCAGCGAGTCGAGGCGCTGCAGCGAGTCGACGGTTTTCGGCGAGGGCTGGAGGATGTCGATCAACCGCTTGTGGGTGCGGATCTCGAAGTGCTCGCGCGAGTCCTTGTCCTTGAACGGGGACTTGATCACGCAGTAGACGTTTTTCTCGGTCGGCAGCGGCACCGGGCCGGAGACGCTGGCGCCGGTGCGCTCGGCGGTCTCGACGATCTCGCGGGCAGCCCGATCTATGGCGTCGTGGTCGTACGCCTTCAGTCGGATCCGGATTTTCTGTGCCGCAATCGTCGCCACGTCTGCTTGCTTCTTTCTTTTCTCCTGCGCGTTCTTACCGCGCCGAAGGGGCGCCGCCCCTTGGTGGTGGGGCGCCGCCCCTGGTCGTATGTCTTTTCAGTTTTCCGCCGCGCTGCGTGCGGCGAGGGGCGGGCAAGGGCCCGCCCCCGTGCTGGGCTACTCGACGATCTCCGAGACGACCCCCGACCCGACGGTCCGGCCGCCCTCGCGAATCGCGAAGCGCAGGCCCTGGTCCATCGCGATCGGCTGGATCAGCTCGATCGTCATCTCGACGTTGTCGCCCGGCATCACCATCTCGGTCCCCTCGGGGAGGTTGGCGATCCCGGTCACGTCGGTCGTGCGGAAGTAGAACTGAGGCCGGTAGCCGGAGAAGAACGGCGTGTGACGGCCGCCCTCCTCCTTCTTCAGGCAGTAGACCTCGGCTTTGAACTTGGTGTGCGGGGTGATCGAGCCCGGCTTGCAGAGCACCTGCCCGCGCTCGATCTCCTCGCGCTTGGTGCCGCGCAGCAGGGCGCCGATGTTGTCGCCGGCCTGGCCCTGGTCGAGCATCTTGCGGAACATCTCGACCCCGGTGACCGTGGTCGTCGTGGTGTC
>DASSBJ010000092.1:0-4924 GCA_035698885.1 Solirubrobacterales bacterium | reverse complement strand
GATCGCCCCGGTGGGACGCGCTGATCAAGCTCGCCCGCGACGCCTGGGGGCTGCCCCGCCACCAGTCGCAGCACCCGGGCGGGATGGTCATCTCGACCCAGCCGCTGATCGACCTCTGCCCGGTGCAGCCGGCCTCGATGGAGGGGCGCCAGATGGTGCAGTGGGACAAGGACTCCTGCGGCGACGCCGGCTTCCTCAAGATCGACCTGCTCGGCCTCGGGATGCTCTCGGCGGTCGAGCGCTGCGTCGAGGAGATCGGCCGCACGCGCGGCGAGCGGGTCGACCTCTCGCGGATCGACTTCGGCGACGCCGAGACCTTCGAGTCGATCCGCGCCGCGGAGACGACCGGCGTCTTCCAGATCGAGAGCCGCGCCCAGATGCAGATGCTGCCGCGCACGCGGCCGCGCTGCCTCGACGACCTGACCGTGCAGGTGGCGCTGGTCCGCCCCGGCCCGATCCAGGGCGGCGCCGTCCACCCCTATATAGAGCGGCGCAAGCGGCAGCGCGAGGAGCCCGGCTTCGAGATCCCCTACGAGCACCCGCTGCTGGAGCCGGTGCTGCGCGAGACGCTGGGCACGATCGTCTACCAGGAGCAGGTGATCGAGGTGGCGATGGCGCTCGCCGGCTTCAGCTCGGCCGAGGCCGAGGGGCTGCGGCGGGCGATGAGCCGCAAGCGCTCCGAGGCGGCGATCTCCGAGCACCACGACCGCTTCCTCGCCGGCGCGGTCGGCAACGGGGTGCCGCTGCGGACGGCCGAGCGGGTCTGGCGCCAGATCCAGGGCTTCTCCGGCTTCGGCTTCCCCAAGGCGCACTCGGCCGCCTTCGGCCTGCTCGCCTACCAGTCGGCCTGGCTGCGCATCCACTACGCGCCCGAGTTCCTCTGCGCGCTGCTCAACGAGCAGCCGATGGGCTTCTATCCGCCCGACGCGCTCGCCCACGAGGCGCAGCGTCGCGGCATCCGCCTCGCCCCACCCGACGTCAACCGCAGCAGGGTCCTCTGCCACGTGGAAATCCCCCGCCCGTCGGCCCCGGAGGTGCGGATCGGGCTGGGGTACGTGAAGGGGGCGCGGGAGGAGGAGATGGAGGCGCTGGTCGCCGAGCGCGAGCGCGGCGGGGCCTACCGCGGGGCCGCCGACCTGGCCTCGCGCTCGGGCGCCGGTCGCGACGCCCTCGAGCGCCTCGCCTGGGCCGGCGCCCTCGACGGGCTCCCCAGAGACGTGCCGGTGGAGAGAGGTCCATATGGACACCTCAGCACCGGCACGTTCGATAGGCGGCGGGCGCTTTGGGACGTGGGGACGGTTGGGACGGCGCGCCGCTCGGAGCAGGGGGCGCAGATGGCGCTGCCGCTGGAGGCGGCGCCCGCGCCGGGGCTGGAGCCGCTGGGCGAGTGGGGGGAGGCCATCGCCGACTACCGGATGACCGGGATGACGCTGGGCGAGCACCCGATCGGGCTGATGCGCCACGAGCTCGGCGAGGAGCTGAAGCGCAGCAGCGACCTGGGGCGGATCGAGGACGGCACGACGGTCGAGGTCGCCGGGATGGTCGTCGCCCGCCAGCGCCCCGAGACCGCCCGGGGGATCGTCTTCATGCTGCTCGAAGACGAGCGCGGCACGGTCAACCTGATCGTCCCGCCGCCGGTCTACGACCGCCACCGCGCCGAGGTCCGCGCCTCGCCCCTGATCCGCGCCAGGGGCAGGCTCGAGCGCCGCGAGGGGACGACCAACGTCCTCGTCTCCGAGGTGGCCGAGCTGCGCCGCACCCAGATGGACGACGTGGCGCTGCCCGGCCACAGCTTCGGCCGTCGCGCCCCGGCTACACTTTCCGCTGTCGGCGGCTCGCCGCGCGCCGCCTCGTCCCAGAAGCCCTCTCCACACCGATGAGTTTCGGGATCGGCTCCGGTCTCATCGTTGGACCCGATGGTCCGACAAACCTCGACCTCCGCTGGAAGGAGACGCCGTGAACCCCTCGCAGGCCCAGGATCGCACCCGTTGGATCGCCCTCTACGTCCTCTGCGCGGGGATGCTGATGATCGTCCTCGACATCACGATCGTCAACGTCGCCCTGCCCTCGATCCAGGACAGCCTCGGCTTCTCGCAGAGCAACCTCGCCTGGGTGGTCAACGCCTACCTCGTGCCCTTCGGCGGCCTGCTGCTGCTCGCCGGGCGGCTCGGCGATCTGCTCGGCCAGCGGCGCGTCTTCCTCGCCGGGCTGGCGGTGTTCACGGCGGCCTCGCTGCTCTGCGGGCTCTCGCAGACGCAGGGGATGCTGGTCGGCGCCCGCTTCGTCCAGGGGATCGGCGGCGCGATGACCTCGGCGGTGATCCTGGGGATGATCGTGACGATGTTCCCCGAGCCGCGCGAGCAGGCGAAAGCGCTCGGCGTCTACGCCTTCGTCGCCTCCGCCGGCGGCTCGATCGGGCTGCTGGTCGGCGGCGTCCTGACCGAGGCGATCGCCTGGCACTGGATCTTCTTCATCAACCTGCCGATCGGCGTCGCAACCGCGGTGATGGCGCGGCGGCTGATCGCCGACCGGCCCGGGCTCGGCTTCGGCGAGGGCGCCGACGTCCTCGGCGGCGTCCTGATCACCGCCGGCCTGATGCTCGGCGTCTACACGATCCTCGAGGTCTCCGAAAACGGCTGGGGCTCGACCCAGACGCTGGTCCTCGGCGCGATCTCGCTGGCCCTGGAGACGGTCTTCGTCCTGCGCCAGGCGCGGATCGCCAACCCGCTGATGCCGCTGCGGCTGTTCCGCTCGCGCAACGTCTCCGGCGCCAACGCGCTGCAGATGCTGCTCGTCGCGGGCATGTTCTCGACCTTCTTCCTCGGCGCGCTGTACCTGCAGCAGATCCTCGGCTACAACCCGCTCGAGGTCGGGCTCGCCTTCCTGCCGACGACGGTGGTCATGGGCGGCCTCTCGCTCGGCTTCTCCGAGCGGCTGATCATGCGCTTCGGGCCGCGCAACGTGCTGATCCCGGGGATGGCCCTGACGGCCGCAGCGCTGCTGCTGTTCGCCCGCACGCCGGTCGACGGCCGGTACTTCGCCGATCTGCTGCCGCCGCTGCTGCTGATGGGCGTCGGGATCGGCATCTCCTTCTCCTCGCTGATGACGCTGGCGATGTCGGGCGCGACGCAGAGCGACGCCGGGCTCGCTTCGGGGGTCGTCAACACCAGCGCCCAGGTCGGCGGCGCGATCGGCCTCGCCGTGCTGGCGACGCTGGCGGCGGAGCGCACGAGCACGCTGGAAGACGGCGGCGCCTCGGTCTCCGCCGCGCTCAACTCGGGCTTCCACCTCGCCTACCTGGTGGCGGCGGGCCTCGTCGCCGTCGCCCTGGCGATCGCGATCTTCGTCCTGCGCTCCGTGCCGGCGCCCGACCCGGCCGCGATGGCCGAGGCCGCGCCCGGCGAGGAGCCGCAGGGCGCCCCCGGGCCCGCCTACTCGGAGGCGCGGTAGTCACGGGGAGGGCGGCGGCGATCGCGCTTGACGTGGTCGGCGTGGCGCGTACCGTTGACACCACCGATGCCACCGCAGACCCGATACGCGCGCAGCGGCGATGTCGGCATCGCCTACCAGGTCTTCGGCGAGGGCGAGCTCGATCTCGTCGTCGCCTTTCCCTTCCTCTCCCACCTCGATCTGATGTGGGAGATGCCGCCGATCGCCCGCTTCCTCGAGCGGCTCGCCGGCTTCGCGCGGGTGCTGGTCTTCGACCGCCGGGGCGTCGGACTATCGGACCCGGTCGCGGGTGCGCCGACGCTCGAGGAGCGAATGGACGACGTGCGCGCGGTGATGGACGCCGCGGGCTCCGAGCGCGCGGCGCTGCTCGGCATGTCGGAGGGGGCGCCGATGTGCATGCTCTTCGCCGCCACCTACCCCGAGCGCACCTCGGCTCTCGTGCTCTGGGGTGCGATGGCGCGCTCGACCGCCGCGCCGGGCTATCCGTGGCCGCCCGAGCGCCAGGCCGTGATCGAAGCGCAGGAAGAGCTGATCCAGCCGATGTGGGGCCAGGGGGCGACGATCGACATCTTCTCTCCGAGCCTCGCGCCCAACCCACAGGCGCGCGAACTCCAGGCGCGCTTCGAGCGCCAGGCGGCCAGCCCGATGCGGGTCCAGCAGCTGTTCCAGATGTTCCTCGACACCGACGTGCGCGAGGCGCTGCCGCTGATCCAGGCGCCGACCCTGATCATGCACCGGCGCGGCGATCGCGCGGTCAGCTACCACGCCGCGCGCTGGCTGGGTGAGCAGATCGAGAACAGCCGCTACGTCGAATTCGGGGGCGAAGACCACTTCCCCTGGGTCGGCGACAGCGAGGCTCCGCTGGCCGCGATCGAGGAGTTCCTCACCGGCGTTCGTCCCGGCCCGGCGCCCGAGCGGGTGCTGGCGACCGTGCTGTTCACCGACATCGTCGACTCGACCAGGGTCGCCACCGAGCTCGGCGACCGGCGCTGGCGCGGCCTGCTCGAGCAGCACCAGGAACTGACCCGGGAGCAGCTGCGCCGCTTCGAGGGCCGCGAGATCAAGAGCACCGGCGACGGCTTCCTCGCCACCTTCGACGGGCCGACCCGGGGCGCCGAGTGCGGCCTGGCGATCGCCGGCGCGGTGCCCGCTCTGGGGATCGACGTGCGCGCCGGCCTGCACGCCGGCGAGGTAGAGCTGATCGGCGAGGACGTCGGCGGCATCGCGGTCCACGTCGCGGCCCGCATCGCGGCGCTGGCCGGGCCGCACCAGGTGCTCGCCTCGCGCACCGTCCGCGACCTCGCGGTCGGCTCGGCCGTCGGCTTCGAGCTGGCCGGACGCCACACGCTCAAGGGCGTGCCCGACGAGTGGGACGTCTACGACGTCGTCGCCTGAGCCCGTCCCACCGCGCTCGCTCCGCGGTCGGCCGCTCGTTTGTTAGCTTCAGGCCGATGCAGCTCGGGAGATGGGGAGC
>DASSBJ010000091.1:0-3624 GCA_035698885.1 Solirubrobacterales bacterium | reverse complement strand
CTACTACAACGACTACGTGATCGGCGGCCCGGGCGCCTTCACGATCGCCGCCGAGGACTATGCGAGCTTCGCCGAGGCGATGGCGAACAAGCTCTTCTCCGAAATTGCCGGCCTCCCTCCCGCGACGCGCTACGCGAGCGGCCGGTTACTCCCTCCCCCGCTTGCGAGTTTGTGAAAGAATCGCCAGTGCAAAGAGGAAGCCTGCATCGGCGACGAAGCGCCCTTCGTGGCGCGCCTTCGGCGCGCACCTCAGGGTGAGGTTGCTTTGTCAATGGGCAGCAACAACTTACCTCATGCTGAGGTGCGCCGCGCCAGCGGCGCCTCGAAGGTGTGCCGAGCATGAACGACAGCTCGGAGGTGAAAGTCCTCTACCCAGCCTGATGGTGGCGAAGGGTTAGCGAAGCGCAAGGGCGTTGCCGCGAGGCAGGGTCTGGAGGAAGCGTGGAGCAAAGCCGCGGCCCGATGGACAAGAACCGGATAAAGAGGCCGACCCGGCCGGACGAGCGGGCCTTCGACCGCGAAGTCCATGGCCATCAAGGGCCGGGGCGGTAGATCCGGCGGGCGCGCGGCGAAGGCGGTCGGTCTTACCTCGGGAGATCTCCGTCGTGTCCGGGCGACCGGACTGAGCGGGCTGCAAGGCTCGTGATCGCGGCGGAGAAGTCAGCAGAGGGCATAGTAGCCTGCCAGGCCTCGGCCGAAGCGGGCGAAGGCCCGAACGTGGAGTGGCAAGTAGGACGGCGATCTCGTGCGGACCATGCGGCAGAAGACCCAGTACGAACTGGCCTTTGCCCCGGCATCGAGGGGTGAAGCCCCGAGCGCCGGGGGCGAAGGGACCGAAGCCCGCGCGGCGCGAGCCGATGCCGAAAGCCGGGCGGCCATGACCGGGCCGTCGATGGAAGCGGTTGTCGAGCGCGACAACTTGAAGAAGGCGCTGGCGCAGGTCCGGCGCAACAAGGGGGCGCCGGGCGTCGACGGCATGAGCGTCGCCGACCTCGCGCCCTACTTCAAAGACCACTGGCTCGCGATCCGGGCTCAGCTGCTCGAAGGCACCTACAAGCCGCAGCCGGTACGGCGGGTCGAGATACCGAAGGCGACGGGCGGCACACGGCCGCTCGGCATCCCGACGGTGCTCGACCGCTTCATTCAGCAGGCGGTGCTGCAGGTGCTGCAGGCGGCATGGGACCCGACCCTCTCCGAGCACAGCTTCGGCTTCCGGCCGGGGCGCTCGGCGCATCAGGCGGTGGCGCGTGCGCAATCCTACATTGCGGACGGGCATCGCTGGGTGGTGGACCTCGACCTCGAGAAGTTCTTCGAGCGGGTCAACCACGACCTCCTGATGGGGCTGGTGGCGCGGCGCGTGTCCGACCGGCGCCTCCGCACGCTCATCCACGGCTTCCTGGCCGCGGGCGTGCTGGCGGACGGGCTGATCGGGCCGACGGACGAGGGCACGCCGCAAGGCGGGCCGCTCTCGCCGCTGTTGTCGAACCTGATGCTGGACGTGCTGGACCGGGAGCTGACAAGCCGCGGCCATCGCTTCGTGCGCTACGCCGACGACTGCAACATCTATGTGCGCAGCCGACGGGCGGGCGAGCGGGTGATGGCGAGCGTCGAGCGGTTCCTCGCCCGGCGGCTGAAGCTCAAGGTCAACAAGGCGAAGAGCGCGGTCGCGCGCCCGAGCGAACGCAAGTTCCTGGGCTTCAGCTTCATGAATGACGAGCAGCCGCGGCGCCGCATAGCGCCGCAGGCCCTCGCCCGCTTCAAGAGCCGAGTGCGGGAGCTGACGCGGCGCACGCGGGGCGCCAGCCTCGCGCAGATGGTCGAAAGCCTCTCGCGCTACCTCATCGGGTGGCGCGGGTACTTCGGCTTCTGCGAGACACCGTCGGCGCTGCGGCGCCTGGACGGGTGGCTCAGGCGACGGCTGCGCGCCGTCGCTTGGAAACAGTGGCGGCACAAGCGCAAGCGCTTCGCCGAACTGCGCCGGCGCGGCCTCGATTACGACCTGGCGGCCAAGGCTGCTAGCAGCGATCGCGGTCCCTGGCGGCTCAGTTGCAGTGCTGCGCTCCACACCGCCCTGCCCACGGCCTTCTTCACCGCGCTCGGTCTCCCTTCCCTTGCCGCCGGTCATGCCGCCTAATCCCGCGAACCGCCGAGTACGGACCCGTACGCTCGGTGGTGTGGGAGGGGAGAAGCTGCGAGGCTTCCCCCTATCCCGATCACGCGCCGATGCTCGTCCAAGGGCGGCGTTTGATTTCTTCACAGGCTCAAGCGGGGGAGGGAGTCAAGGAGCGGGCCGGCTCGCAAACAGCATGTAGTTGACGTCGAGATCTCCGGGGGCGAGGCGCCAGGTGCCGGCGATCGGGTCATAGGCGGTGCCCGCGAGCGCTTCCACGCGCAGCCCGGCGCGGCGCAGCGGCGGAACGAGCTCGGAGGGGCGGACGAGCCTCTTCCACTCGTGCGTCCCGACGGGCAGCCAGCGCAGGAGGTACTCCGCGCCGACGATCGCGAAGAGGAAGGATTTCGGCGTGCGATTGATGGTCGCCGCAGCGAAGCCGCCACCCGGCTTTACCAGCGACGCCACCGCAGCGAGGAAAAGGCCGAGATCGGCGACGTGCTCGATGACCTCGAGGGCGAGGACCGCATCGAAGCGCTCGCCGGCGGCGGCGAGGCTCTCGGCGGTGGCGACCCGGTAGTCGATGGCGAGGCCGCCGGCGCGGGCATGGGCGCGCGCCACCTCGACCGGCTCGGCGGCGGCGTCGCTCGCCACGACCTCGAACCCGAGCCGAGCCATCGGCTCGGCCATGAGCCCGGCGCCGCAGCCCACATCGAGGAGACGCAAGCCGCCGAACGGCCGGAGGCTGCGCGGGTCGCGGCCGTGGATGCGGGCGAGGTGCTCGCGCACGAAACCGATCCGCACCGGGGCGAGCCGGTGCAGCGGCGCCATCTTGCCGTCGGGGTCCCACCAGCTCTCGGCCAACGCGTCGAAGCGGCGGATCTCCTCGGCGTCGACGGTGGTGGCAGTGGTGTCGGCCATGGCGAGGCGGGAAGGTATAGCACGCGGACCGCCCCGGTCGCTCATACGTGACAGGCGGGACGGCAGCTTGTATCTAGGGGTAGTTACTTCCCCCGAGCCGCGTACGAGAGATGGCCCGCATCGTGCAGAAGTTCGGCGGCACGTCCGTCGCCGACATCGAACGAATCCGCAACGTCGCCCGGCGCGTCAAGCGCGACGTCGACGCCGGGCACGAGATTGCGGTCGTGGTCTCCGCGATGGCCGGGGTGACGAACCAGCTCGTCGACCACGTCAACCGCGTCTCGCCGCTGCACGACGCGCGCGAGTACGACGCGGTGGTGGCTTCGGGCGAGCAGGTGACGTCGGGCCTCCTCGCCCTCGCGCTCCAGGAGCTGGGCGTCGGCGCCCGCTCCTGGCAGGGCTGGCAGATCCCGATACGCACGGACGGCGTGCACGGCAAGGCGCGCATCGCCGAGATCGGCGCCGACGAGCTGGAGAAGCGCTTCGCCCAGGGCCAAGTCGCGATTGTCGCCGGCTTCCAGGGGCTCGGCCCCGACAACCGCATCACGACCCTGGGCCGCGGCGGCTCCGACACCTCGGCGGTCGCGCTCGCG
>DASSBJ010000090.1:0-3227 GCA_035698885.1 Solirubrobacterales bacterium | reverse complement strand
ACCACGAGCGCCACCGCGGCCGAGGCCTCGGGGCGGCGCCGCTGCACGTCGGGGAGCTCCTCGTTGACGTGTTTCATCGCCACCCCGACCTGGCTGTCGGCGTGGAAGGGGACCTGGCCAGCCAGCATCTCGTAGAGGACGACGCCGAGCGAGTAGACGTCGGAGCGGGGGTCGACCGGGTGGCCCATCGCCTGCTCGGGGGCGACGTAGTCGGTGGTGCCGAGGACGCGGCCCGTCGCCGTCATCCCGTCCTGCTCGAGCTGGCGCGAGATCCCGAAGTCGGTCAGCTTGGCCCGCCCCTCGGCGTCGATCAGGACGTTCTGCGGCTTGATGTCGCGGTGGACCATGTTGCGGCCGTGGGCGACGGTGAGGCCGCGGGCGATCTCGATCGCGTAGGCGAGCGCCTCCTGCGGGTCGAGGGCGCCGACCCGGTTGATCCGCTGCTTCAGCGTCTCCCCTTCGACGTACTCGAAGACGATGTAGGGGTGGCCGCCGTCCTCGCCGGCGTCGATCACGGCGACGACGTTGGGGTGGGTCAGCTTGGCGACCGCGCGCGCCTCCTGGCGGAAGCGCTGCAGCTGGTCCTCCTGCTCGGACATCTCGCGGTGCATCACCTTGACCGCGACCGGCCGGTCGAGCGTCTCGTCGCGCGCCAGGTAGACCGTCGACATCCCGCCGCTGCCGAGCTTCGCCTCCAGCCGGTAGCGGCCGGAGAGCACGGTTCCGATCATCGAGCTGGAGGGACGTGTGCTCATCTAGGTGCGGTCATTGTCGAACACGCTGCCGATGGTCGCTCTTTACCAGGCCGCCAGCAGCTCGTCGGGGCCGAACGTTGCATCGGCGCCCAGGCCCTTCTCGAAGCCGCTGCGGCTGACCGCGACGAGCTTTGCGCCCTCGGCGCCCGGCACATCTGCGCGACTCGCTCCAAGCCGCTCGAGATCCTCGCTTGAAAAGCGTCCCCGCTCGCGCCACTTGATCGAGCCGACGAATCCGATCCGGGTCGGGGCCGGGCGGTCGCCGCCGACCAGGTCGACCTCGATCGAGTGATCGCGTCGCCACCAGGCGCCGACGTAGCGCGAGTCCCCGACCCGCCCGCCCACGGCGGGGTCGATCAGCAAGCGCTCGAGCGCGCCGCGCACCAGAGGCTCGACGGCACGGCCGCGGTAGGTGGCCCAGTCTCGCTCGATCCGTGCGATGACCGAGTCGGACATCCCGCGCGAGAGCTCATCGAGGTGGGGACCGACGAAGCGCAGCCAGAAGCGCAGGTACGGGTCGGCAACCGTGTACTTGGCGGCCTTTCTACCAGGCGGCACGGCATAGGGGAGCTCCTTGGCCACCAGCCTCTTCTTCTCGATCAGCACGTCGAGCGCGTCGGTGAGCGTGTTTCCCTTCACGCCGCTGCGTGTCTCGATCCGACTGTAGGCGGTCTCGCCATGCCCGATTGCCTCGATGACGCGCTCCGCCTGCAGGGCGCGCTCGAACTCGGAGGCCAGGATCCGCAGCCCGGTGGTGACGAAGGGAGTCTGGTCGTCGGCGAGTGCCTTGCGGAGGAAGGCGGCCAGCCCTGCGCTTGCCGGCCACATCGGCGCAAGCAGCGGGAAGCCGCCGAGCACCAGGTAGCGGTCGACGGCGGCAGTGGCGTCGGGTGCTGAATTTATCTCCGCCACCTCAGCCGGGTTGAGCGGAGCCACGCGCATCTCCCTGGTCGGTCTGCCAAAGAGCGGCGAGCGCTCCTCGACCATGCGTTCCATCATCCGCACGTCGGAGCCGACGCATATGAGCAGGACCGGCGCGCGTTCCAGCGTTCGGTCCCAGGCCATCTGCAGGTCCGCCGTGAAGCCGGGGTCGAGCTCTGCCAGGTAGGGAAGCTCGTCGATTACGAGGATCGCCGGTCTGGCTGGGTCGACCTCTCGAACCGCTGCCCCGATCGCACTGGGCCAGGATGGGTAGGAGACGCCCTCGAAGGCTTCGGCGCCGGGCAGGCTCGATGCGGCGACGGCTTTCGTGAAGGCGGAGAGCGCCTCCGCGTGCTCCCTGCGTGGCGCCTGGTAGAAGGCGTATGGCGCGTTCGAGCGGTTGCAGAGCTCCTGTACGAGGCGGGACTTGCCGACCCGCCGCCGCCCGCGAAGCCAGACGAAGCGCCCTTCACCACTCTGCTTGACGAGATCCAGCTCGCTGAAAAGCGCGTCGAGCTCGTGCTGCCTACCGGTGAATGCCACAAGGAGACACTACCAAACTAGACTCTAGTCAACTAGACTCTAGTCAACTAGACTTTGCCTGGGGTTGCTGCCCGGCCGACCCGCTTTGCGGCCGGGTAATGCGCTTGTAGTAGCTCCACCGCAGCCGCCTCGTCGCCGGCCGCGACCACGCAGCAGAAGCCGCAGCCCATGTTGAAGACCTCCCGCATCTCCTCGTCGGAGACGCCGCCGCGCTCCTGGATCAGCGTGAAGATCGGCGGCACGGGAAGGGGGTCGTCGATCTCGTAGGCGACGTCGGCCGCCAGGCGGTCGAGGTTCTTCAGGCCGCCGGAGGTGATGTGGGCGAGGCCGCGCACGTCGACCTCGGAGCGCAGCAGCTCGAGCACCGGCTTGACGTAGATCTCGGTCGGCTCGAGCAGAACCTCGCCGAGCGGGCGGCCCAGGCGGCCTTCGGGATCCTCGTCGAGCGGCAGGCCGTCGAGCGCCCGGCGGGCGAGCGTGTAGCCGTTGGAGTGCAGGCCGGAGGAGGGAAGGCCGACGACCGCGTCACCCGGCTCGACCGCCGAGCCGTCGACGATCGCATCCAGCGCCACGGTGCCGAAGCAGGCGCCGGCGACGTCGAAGCCGCGGACCATGTCGCCGAGCTGGGCCAGCTCGCCGCCGGGGATCTCGATCCCGGCCAGCTCCGCGCCGCGCGCCAGGCCGGCGCCGATCCGCTCGCAGACCTCCGGGTCGGCGCGCTCGATCGCGATGTAGTCGAGCATCGCCAGCGGCTCGGCGCCGACGCAGATCACGTCGTTGACGTTCATCGCCACGCAATCGATACCCACCGTGTCGAAGCGCCCGAGCTGCTCGGCGACGATCACCTTCGACCCGACGCCGTCGGTGGACAGCGCGATGCCGGTCTCGTCGTCCAGCCGCAGCACGTTGGCGTAGTGGCCGGAGCCGAGCATCGCCCGCGCGGGTCGGCCGGTGTCGATCGTCTGGAGCACGGACACGAGCGCCTTGACGGCGGCATCGGACTGGGCC
>DASSBJ010000089.1:0-13754 GCA_035698885.1 Solirubrobacterales bacterium | reverse complement strand
TTCGAGAATTAGGTACAGACTTAGGGGTTCCTATCTGCAACCGTTCAGTACTTCAAAAGGAACCGACCGCTAGCCCTGGCTAGGCGGCCTGAACGGAAGGACGGACACCATGCCGAAGAGGAAGCGCCCCAAGAAGCCCCGGCCACGCCTGGAACCGCTGATCGATCTCAAGTTCGTCAAGGCATTCGACCATGAGCTGCGGCAGCACATCCTGCTGGCCGCCCTCCAGGACGAGGTGAGCCCCAGCGAGCTGTCGAAGTCGCTCGGCAAGGGATTGAGCCAGGTCAGCTACCACGTGAAGGTGCTGCGCGACGAGTGCGGAGGCATGCTCCGACGAACTCGCACCGAGCAGCGTCGCGGGGCGCTCGAGAACTACTACCGAGCCAACCTCGGGGCGCTGCGCCCGGCGGAGTCGGTGGCGCAGATCTTCGCCCTCCTCGATCCCGAGCCGGCCTGGGACCCAGCCGAGCTCAGCGCGCTCGTTGACAGCATCGAAGAGGCGTCGAAAGCCCGTCGCAGGGACAAATGAGAGGGGATGAGAACTGGCCGGGCCATGACCTGAAGATCGTCGAAGGCGCCGTGCTCGAAATGGCGGTGGAACTGCATCCCACGCACCTCTCAAGGAAGGATCTGCTGCAAAGAATCGTCGGTAAACGCGCCGACGCGCTCGAGATCGAGACGGCAAGGCAGGCGATCGCAAACCTGCGGGGGTCGGGCGTCCTCCACGAGCGCGACGGGATCCTAGAACCGACACGATCAACACTGCGAACCGCCGGCTTGCTGATGGGACTCACAGCCCTTTGACACCATCGGAGGGCCCCGGCACGCCCAGGCCACTCCATCCGCCTGGGGGCCTGCTCGCCTGGAGCACGAGACGCCTGGGGCCGTCTGGATAGCGCGGGCAGCGCGGCGGTGCGCTCGAGAACTCAGTCGCGCGCGCTGCGATCCTGTCGAAGCGCCTCGCGCGTCGCGTACAGCGCCGGCAGAGCGGCCGTGTCCTTTGGCCGCCCCAAGCTCTCCTTCGAGGCGATCACTTCGTCGATCGTCAGTACGCGCACGGAGAGGTCGCCGAGCTCGAGCTCGATCGTGGCCACATTCTCAAAAGCGCCGATCGCCTTTGCATTCGGGACGATGTCGATCGGCCCGGCTTCGGTGTCGAAGCGCTGGCTTCGCCAGCCGAGGAAGTCGGCGCCCTCCAGCACCGCCCCCCTCTCCTCGCCCGGCCCGCGCGCACCGAGGTCGTTGAGCGCCGCGGCGAGGCGATCGGCGTTGGCGAGATCCCGCCGTGGCATCACGTCGAGGTCGAGGGTCACCGTCGGACTGCCCTGCGTCGATACCTGATCAGGTATCGACGCGCAGAAGACTTCGGCCGGGCGCCGCCGCCGGGAGATATCGTCGAACCCGATGGCCGACGCGCGAACCGTGGCGCTGTCCTGGAGCGGAGGCAAGGACTCGGCGCTCGCGCTCTGGGCCCTGCGGCGCGAGGGGATCGAGCCGGCGGCGCTGCTGACGACGCTGACCGAGGACTACGACCGGATCAGCATGCACGGCGTGCGCGGGGAGCTGCTGCGTGCGCAGGCGGCGGCAACCGGAATCGAGCTGGTCGAGATCGGCATCCCGGCGAGCTGCCCGAACCAGGTCTACGAGCAGCGGATGGCCGCGGCCCTCGCCTCTCCCCCGCTCGCCGACGCCTCGGCGATCGCCTTCGCCGACCTCTTCCTCGAGCAGATCCGCGCCTACCGGGAAGAGCGGCTCGCCGGCGCCGGGCGGGAGGCGCTGTTCCCGGTCTGGGGACGGGACACCGCGGAGCTCGCCCACGAGTTCATCGCCGCCGGCTTCGAGGCGATCCTCGTCTGCGTCGACCCGGCGCAGATCGACCCCTCCTTCGTCGGCCGGCCGTTCGACGAGGTGCTGCTCGCCGACCTGCCGCCGGGCGCCGATCCATGCGGCGAGAACGGCGAGTTCCACACCTTCGTCCACGCCGGCCCGATCTTCGAGCGCTCGATTCAGGTCGAGCTCGGCGAGGCCGCGATCCGCGACGGCTTCGCCTTCCAGGATTTGCTGCTCAGGCGGCGAGCGGCTCGGCAGCCGGCGGGTCGGGCATCGCCTGGAGCTCGTCGAAGCGGCGCGTCGGCAGTCGCCGGGTCGTCCAGAACGAGGCGACGGTGAGGAAGCCGGAGAAGAGGAAGGCGAGCTTGAGCGCGTTGAGCTGCGCGTCTTCGTAGTGCCCGACCAGCGAGTCGACGGTCGCGGAGTCGAGCCCCGCCGCTTCGGCGCCGGCCTGCACTTCGGCCGCCGGGACGAAGCTGCCGCCGGCGCTGAGCTTCACCTCGAGCTGCCGGCCGACGTCCTTGGAGATGCTCTGATCGTCGGCGACGTTGGCGGTGAAGGCGGCGATCAGGCCGGTGATCACGATCGCGCCGAGCAGCGCGGTGCCGAGCGAGGAGCCGAGCTGCTGCGCCGTGTTCTGCAAGCCGCCGGCCTCACTGCGGTCGTCGTCGCCGACCGCTGACTGGACGACGTTGCCGAGCTGGGAGACGACCAGCCCCATGCCGACCCCCAGGACTCCCATCGCGGCGAGGAAGGAGCCGTTGTCCAGCGCCGGCTCGATCGTGCCGAGCAGCATCGCGATCGCAACCAGGACGACGAGCAGCCCGAACCGCACGATCGGACGCGGCGCGAAGCGCCGCGCCAAGGCCGAGCCGGCGATCGCGGCGAGGAAGAGCCCGACGGAGGCGGGCAGCATGCGCACACCGGTTTCGAGCGCGTCGAGCCCCTGGACGATCTGCAGGAAGAGCGGGATCGTGAAGAAGATCCCCATCAGGATCAGGTTCTGGGCGAGCAGCATCGAAACGCCGCCCCGCAAGGCCCGGATGCGCAGCAGCGGCAGGTGGACGAGCGGGTCGAGGCCGCGCTCCTCGCGGCGCCGCTCCCAGGCGACGAAGCCGGCGAGCACGAGCGCCCCGGCGCCGATCACGAACGGCGTCAGCGAGAAGCCGAACGGCTCGACCGGCGACGCGGCGGGGGCGAGCCACCCCCAGTTGCTCGCCTGCAGGACGCCGAAGACGATCAGCGCCAGCCCGGCGGCCGAGAGCACGCTGCCGACCCAGTCGAGGCTCGGCGCGTCGCGCTCGCGCGCCGGCTCGCGGATCAGCCGCGTGCCGAGCAGGATGCCGACCGCGACGACGACCTCGCCGACGAAAACGACGCGCCAGCTGAAGTCGGTGGTCATCCAGCCGCCGAGAATCGGCCCGACCGCGATCCCGGCGCCGGCGACGCCGCCGAGAACGCCGTAGGCGATCGCCCGGTCGCCGCCCCTGTAGCTGCCGGCGACGAGCGCGACGAGCGCGGGCAGGACGAGCGCCGCGCCGATCCCCTCGAGGATCGACCAGCCGAACATCAGGCTGGGCACGTTCCACGAGGCGGCGGTCAGCGCCGAGCCGCAGCCGTAGATGACGAGGCCGAGCGCGAAGGCGCGCCGCCGTCCCCAGAGGTCGCCGAGCTTGCCGCCGGTCAGCATCAGCCCGGCCATCACCAGCGCGTACAGCGCGATCACCATCTGGATCGTCGTCACCGTGGTGTCGAAGTCGTCGACCAGCTGCGAGATCGCGACGTTCATCACCGCCTGGTCGAGGACCATCAGGAACTGGGCCACCGCAAGCACCGCGAGGATGCTCCACTTGGTCACATCGAGAAGCTAGCGTGGTCGGGCCGAAAGCGCCAGCCGCCGCAGCGGGTCAGGCCGCCGGGCAACGGCGGCCGATGACCCGATGCCGGGGGTGTGAGCGCTCAGCCCTGGGCGCTGAGGCTGAACTGGACCTGGCCGTCGGCGACGGTCGCGTCGAGCTGTTTGTCGTCCAGCATCTCGGCGGCGGGCTCGTCCAGGCGCACCTCGACGTCCTCGCCCTCGACAACCTTGTCCCCCGGTGGCGCGTCGTCGACGATCGAGACGGCGAGACCGGTGCCGGCGTCGCCGTCGGGGCTCTGCTGGGCGGTGATCCTGAAGGCGGCGCTGTCGGACACGCCGTCTGAGGCGAGAATGCCGCGAATCGCCTCTTCTGCCTGGTCGGTGAGCTCGAGCATGGCTGCTCCTCCCTACTGGTTTGCGGAACCATCGGGCTACCCCCGCCTGAAGGCGGAAAACATCAGCTGCCGCGCTCAGGCGGGCTAGGACGCTTCGCCCAGCGCCTCGTCGATGAAGGGGCCGAGCAGCTCGCCGGTGTGCTTGGCGGTCGCCTCGGGGGATTCGCCGGGGGCGGTCACGTGGCTGATCGCGAGGCGGACGAGCGACTCGGCGAGCAGGCGCACCTTGGCGGGCGGCGCCTCCGGCCAGCCGTCCCCGATCGTCGCCGTGAGGCGCGCGGTCGCCCATTGCACCACCGGCATGCCCTGCGTGGTGACGAAGGGGAGCAGGCCGGCGCCGCCGTCGTCGCCGAGCAGGATCCGCACCAGCGGATCCTCGCCGGCGGTGCGCAGGAAGGTCCCGAGCGCGGCGCCGACGGCGGCGCGGGGGTCGTCGAGGTGCTCGCGCACGGCGGCGTCGACCGCGTCGAGGAAACGTTCGCCCTCGTGGATCACCAGCGCCTGGGCGAACTCGTCGCGGCTGCCGAACTCCTTGTAGAGGGTCTGGCGGCTGACCCCGGCGGCGCTCGCGATGTCCGACATCGTGATCTCCGACCAGGCCCGCTGCTGGACGAGGTCCCGCGCGGCGCCGAAGAGGGTCTCGCGCAGCAGCGCCTTGGCCGCTTCCGGGTAGGGGGTGCGCGCCTCCACGACCCCAATCGTGGCAACGGAAGCGGTCACTCGTCGCCGTCGACCGGCTCGAAATCAACCTTGTCGCGCACGCCGCAGTCGGGGCAGTGCCAGTCGTCCGGCACCTCGCTCCACGGCGTGCCCGGCGCAAAGCCCTCGCGCGGGTTGCCCTGCCGCTCGTCGTAGGTGTAGCCGCAGGCGGGGCAGCGGAAGGCGCTCACGCGGCGCCTCCCCCGTAGCGGGCCAGCAGCCGGCGCCGCGCCCGCGGCTGGATGTTGGCCCGGCTGACGTCGCCCTCGTAGTGATCGAGCAGGCGCCGGTCCATCACCCGCCGCCAGAGCGGCGGGAACCAGGCGAGCACGATCATCCCCGCGTACCCCGTCGGCAGCTGCGGCGCCTCGTCGACGTGGCGCAGCGCCTGGTAGCGGCGGGTCGGGTTGGCGTGGTGGTCGCTGTGGCGCTGCAGGTGGTAGAGCAGCACGTTGGAGGCGACGTTGTTGCTGTTCCAGCTGTGCTGCGGCAGGCAGCGTTCGTAGCGGCCGTCCTCTTTCTTCCCGCGCAGCAGGCCGTAGTGCTCGAGGTAGTTGACGACCTCGAGCAGCGAGAAGCCGAGCACCGCCTGCAGCAGCAGGTAGGGCAGCACGACCGGGCCGAAGGCGATCGCCAAGACGGCGAAGAGGCCGACGGTCATCGCCCAGGCCTGCAGGATGTCGTTGTGGATCGACCAGGCGGAGTGGCCGCCGCGCTCGAGCCGCGCCCGCTCGATCCCCCAGGCCGAGCCGAGGCTGCCGGAGACGGTGCGCGGCAGGAAGGCCCAGAAGCTCTCCCCCAGCCGGGCGCTGGCAGGATCCTCCGGAGTGGCGACGCGGACGTGGTGGCCGCGGTTGTGCTCGATGAAGAAGTGCCCGTAGCCGCTCTGCGCGAGCGCGACCTTGCTCAGCCACTTCTCCAGGCTGGCGCGCTTGTGGCCGAGCTCGTGCGCGGTGTTGATCGCGATTCCGCTGACCATCCCCATCGTCAGCGCGAGGCCGATGCCATCGACGGTCGAGAGCCCGCCGTCGGCCCACATGTAGCAGGCGAAGACGAGACCGGCGTACTGGACCGGGATGAAGACGTAGGTGCACCAGCGGTAGTAGCGGTCCTGTTCGAGCCACTTGACGATGCTGTCGGGCGGGTTCTCCGCGTCGAGGCCGACGATCGCGTCAAGCAGCGGGAAGATCACGAAGACGAGGAACGGGCCGTAGAACCAGAAGACGCCGAGCCCGGTCAGCGCCACCAGGCTCCAGGCGATGAACGGCAGCAGCGGGACGATCAGCCCGAGCAGCCATGCGTAGCGCTTCGGGTCGGTCCAGGCGGCGGGATTCAGGTCGACTACGGGCCCATGATGATGGTGATGCTCGTGTGCGGCAGCCTCCATGCGGGGCGCCACCTCCTTGTCAAATAGCCGAAGGGCGTATGCGTGCTTGACAGATTAACCATATTTGTCAATTCATGCAACACGAACGCGCGTTCTGTCAGGACCCGTGCCCGACCCCGGGTCGCTACCATTCGCCGCGTGTACACGCTGCTCGCATTTCTCCAGGTGATCATCGCGGGAGTGCTGATCTTCCTGATCCTGCTGCACTCCGGCAAAGACGCCGGGCTCTCCGGCGCCTTCGGCATCGGCGGCGGCGGCAGCTCGTTCGGCGGCGGCTCGATGGTCGAGCGCAACCTCGACCGTGCCACGGTCTTCTTCGCCGTGCTGTTCGTCGTCAACACCCTGGCGCTGCTGAAGATCTGACGGCGCCGGTCGGGCGCTGGCCACCGACCCTCAGAACCCCTGCGACAGCCAGGCGCCGAACGGCGCCCCGGTCAGCGGCACGCCCGGCATGCCGAGAAAGGAGACGGCGAGCGAGCCGCTCCAGCTCTTCGCGTTGCCCGGGCCGCGCCGCAGCCCGGCGCTGCCCTGGAAGGGCGGCGGCGGGCTGACCGTCGCGCTGGAGAGGATGTCGTCGAAGGCGAAGGCGCTCGCGTCGCCGCGCACGTAGGCGAGGCGGACGATGCCGAGCGACCCCTCGCTGGCCTGGTCGACGGCGAGGAAACGAGGGCGTCCGTCGCCGCGAACCTGGGCGGCGAAGACGATCCGCGCCAGCGCTTCCTTGCGATTGGCGACCAGCGTCGTCGACCGCGGGCCGCCGCTCGGATGGGTCGGCACCGCCGGCACGTTCGGCCCGTCGCGGAGCGCGGCGCGCTCCGCGACGAGTCCCGGCAGGTGGATGCCGAGCGGGGCGTGAGCGGGCGGCAGCGCGGCGTCGCTCTTCGGCGAGATGCCGAGCAGGCATGCGAGGAGCCCTCGCAGGTTGACGGAGCGCCCGGGGATGCGATGCGCCTCGACCGAGGTGAAGCCTCCCTCCCCGCGGAAGCGCAGCTCGCCGTGGAAGCTGCCCAGGTTGGCGATCACCGCGCCGTTCGGCCTCCTGCAGCCGGCCTTGCGGGTCGCGTGCAGCTTCCTTCCGTTCGGCCGGAAGCGCATCGCGATCCGGCCGCGGTCGCCGAAGGACGCCTCGATCGAGCGCGGCGTCACCCTGCCGTGGGCGAGGTAGGTCGTCTCCGCGACGCGTTCGCGCACCCTGCGCCGCTGCCGGCCGCGGCCCTCGACGCGGAACCGCGCCCGGCTGACGTCCAGCGCGACCGTCTGCCCGAAGGCGGTGACCGCGATCGTGTATCCGTCGCGGTTCACGAAGCGCAGTTCGGCGAGCGCCCGGCCGCGCGGCAGCCCGAGCGAGCTCGACCCCTGGCCCATCAGCGCCAGCCGCCCGCTCAGCCGGGCGACACCGGAGTAGAGCTGCGGCGCGCTGGGCTCGGCCCGCGCGAGGCCCGCCGGGGGAACGGCAAGCGACAGCGCCGCGAGCGCCAGCAGGGCGCCGATATCCCGGCCGCGCCTCATCGCACCTTCGCCGCCTGCTCGTACAGCGCCCGGACCGCGCCGCCGAAGTAGGAGCCGAAGTCGGTCAGGCGATCGTCGCCGTAGCCGTAGTTGGTGACGCTGTTGAGCACGTTGCCGTGGATCGTCCAGCCGCCGCCCGAGGCGCCGCCGGTGACGTCGCAGGAGATCGCCAGGTTGAGCGGCCCGCGCCAGAGGAAGGAGGCGAGGTCGTGGCCGAGGAACGGCGTGCCGGTGCAGATCCGCTGCGTCGCCCCGTCGAACGGCGCTTCCGCCGGGTAGCCGTGGACGTCGAAGACCTGGCTCGGCGGCAGGCCGAAGGCGATCCCGGCGCCCCCGACCGCGTCGCCGAGGCGCTGGCCTCGTTCGTTGCGACCGACGACCGCGGCGCCGACGTCGGCGTTCTCGCTGCCTTCCGCCACCCAGGGCGCGGTCGCGCCGAGCCAGCTGGCGGCGAAGACCCCGAAGGGACGGACGCCGTTGTGGTAGCCGGGGACGAAGACCCAGTCGCGGTCGAACCAGTGCCGCGAGCCGCCGGAGTTGACGCAGTGGCCGGCGGTGACGACGACGCTGCGATTGGGCGCGTTGACGGAGGTGCCGGAGCAGCGGCCGAGCCCGTAGCCGCCCGGCAGAACGATGAAGACGACGCCGTTCTGGCGGAAGCCCGGCGCGGTCGGGTCCTCGACCGCGGCGAATTCGGCCCGCGCCTCGGAGTCGGCTTCCACGCCGCGACCTTCGCTGTCGGCGCCGGGCGAGGCCGCGGCGCGGGCGAGGCCGCCGTGGCGCGGCGCCGGCGAGTCGAGCGGCCGCGCGCGGCGCATGCGGGCCGGCGTCCAGAAGCGCAGCGCCTGGCGCGCCGAGCGCGGCGCGGCGCTGTGCGAGGTCGTCGCCGCAGGCGCCGCCGGGCTCGCGGCGAGCAGGGCGACGGCCGTGGCGAGCGGGATCGCGACCCGGATGAGCACGTCGGGTCGAAGCCTCATTTGAGGATCTCGACCGCTTCCGTGCGCAGCTCGGTGTCGAGCAGGGCGAAGTCCTCGTCGGAGAGCTTGCCGGCCGCGTGGTCGAGCTCGGCGTCGCGGATCTCGCGGTACTTGGCTTCCTTCAGCGCCTCCAGCTCGCTGTCGGGCGCCGGGCGGCGACGCCCGCCGCGGGTCGGCCAGATCGCGATCAGCGCCCCGCAGAGCGCGATCAGCCCGCCGATCCAGATCCAGGTGGCGAGCGGATCGACGATCACGCGGAAGGTCGCCGGCGCCGCATCGGCCAGGTAGCCCTGCGCGATCCGCCTCGCGGTCGCCAGCTGCAGGCCTTCGATCTGGGCGAGCGCCAGCGGGCGCAGGCGCGGGTTGGCGGCCGCGGCGCGCATCAGCCTGGAGACCGCCTTGCACTGGGGCGGCGTGCCGGGAGCGCCGCCGACGCACGCTTTGAAGCCGGCGTCGGCCGCCCTGGCGCCGCGCTGCACGCCGCTGATCGTCGGCTGGATCGCGGTCCAGAAGTCGCGGCGAAGGCCGGCCCGCAGGCCGATCTGGCTGTCCGATTCGCCGGCGAAATAGCTGGCGATCGTGCCGGCGCCGGCGGTCCCGGTCGGCCGGTAGAAACGGCGCGTCGGGTGCAGCGTGAACGTCTTGCCGTCCTTTTCCACCCGCTCGACCGCGCCGGCGGTGAAGGCGAGCTTGTCGACCTCGACCGTCGGCCGCACGTAGGTGACCCGGTAGCCGTCGACCGTGGCGCTCTGCCCCGGCCGCAGGCGCAGGTCCTGCTTGTGCTGGAAGCTCGAGGATGCGGCGACGCCGACCAGCAGCACGGCGACGCCGGCATGGACGACGTAGCCACCGTAGCGGCGCCGGTTGCGGGCGACGATCCCGGCGAGCGCCGAGGGCAGCGAGCCGCCGCGCAGCGACCGCCGCGCCCGGGCCCCGCGCCAGAACTCCTGCGCCAGCCCGGTCAGGGCGAAGCCGGCGAAGGCGAAGAGGGCGAGCGCCCAGGGCCTTTGGCCGGCGTCGGTCGACAGCGCCAGGCCGAGCGCGACGACGGCGCCGGCGATCGCCGGCACGACGAAGACGCGCCTCGCCGAGGCCCAGCTGATCCGCCGCCAGGCGAGCAGCGGCCCGACCCCGGTGAAGAGCACCAGCCCGATCGCCAGCGGCGTCGTGTAGCGGTCGAACCAGGGCGCCGCCAGGGAGGACTTCTCGCCGGTGAAGAGCTCGGAGATCAGCGGGAAGAAGGTGCCCCAGAAGATCACCGCGACGAGCCCGACCAGCAGCAGGTTGTTGACCAGGAAGACCGCCTCGCGCGAGGCCAGCGAGTCGATCCGCTTCTGCGAGCGCAGGTCGTCGAGCCGCGAGACGATCAGCGCGGTCGAGCCGACGAGGACGACGGCGATCAGGCCGAGGATGTAGGGGCCGACGGTGCTGTCGCCGAAGGCGTGGATCGACTGCAGCACGCCGGAGCGGACGAGGAAGGTGCCGAGCAGCGCCAGCGAGAAGGTGGCGACGATCAGGCAGGCGTTCCAGACCTTCAGCATGCCGCGCCTCTCCTGGACCATGATCGAGTGCAGGAACGCGGTGCCCATCAGCCACGGCATCAGCGCCGCGTTCTCGACCGGGTCCCAGGCCCAGTAGCCGCCCCAGCCGAGCTCGGTGTAGGACCAGCGGGCGCCGAGCAGCAGACCGAGCCCGAGAAAGGCCCAGGCGATCAGCGCGAAGCGGCGCGTCGAGCGAATCCAGGCGGCGTCGAGACGGCGGGCGATCAGCGCGCCGACCGCGAAGGCGAAGGGCACGGTGAAGGCGACGTAGCCCGAGTAGAGCATCGGCGGGTGGATCATCATGCTGGGGTGCTGCAGCAGCGGGTTGAGGCCGATCCCGTCGACCGGCGCCGGGCTCAGGGTCGAGAACGGGTTGACTCCGCCGGCGAACAGCATCAGCCCGGTGAAGAAGGCGGCGACACCGGCCATGACGGCGGTCGCGTAGGGGACGATCTCGCGCAGCTTGCCCCGCGTCGCGATCAGCGCCAGCGAGGCGGCGATCGAGAGCACCCAAGCCCAGAGCAGCAGCGAGCCCTGCTGGCTCGACCACATCGCCGCCAGCTTGTAGAAGGTCGGCGTCTCGATCGAGGAGTGCTGCTGGACGATCTCGAAGGAGAAGTCGTCGCCGAGGAAGGCGACCTCGATCAGCACGACGCAGAGCGTCAGCAGGGCGAAGAGCGCGTAGAGGGCGCGGCGCGAGCGGTCGACCCAGCGGCCGTCCCCCCTGCGCCCGATCAGCGCCGCGACGGCGGCGAAGGCGGCCGTCAGGAAGGCCAGCGCCAGGGCGACGCTGCCGGCGCTAGCCATTCGCCTTGGTCGTGAACTTCGAGGGGCACTTGGTGACCAGGGTGTCCGGTTCGCCGACGAAGACCCCGTTCACGACCGTGCCGCTGAGGACGATCTCGCGCCCTCCGCGGAAGGGGTCGGGGATCGTCCCCTCGTAGGTGACCGGCAGGCTCTGGCTGGCGTCGTTGCGGTCGGCGACGCGGAAGCCGATCGCCTCGCCGTGGTGGCGCACCGAGTGCTTGACCACCCGCCCGGTGAGCTCGTAGCTGCCCCCCGAGACGCCGATCAGCTGCGAGGGCTCCTTCGCCTGCGAGGAGGCGCTGAACGACGTGTAGACGAGCGCGCCGGCGAGCAGCACCGCGACGCCGAGCGCCACGACCAAGCGGATCTTCCGTTTGCGCGCAGGGTCCACCGGCGAGGGATTATCGCAAGGCGGCGCGCACGGCCCGCCAGTAGGCGCGGAGCAGGAGGCGCACCGGCGCGGAGCGCGCGACGGCGGGGATGAAGGGGGAGTCGAGGTCGGGGGTGAGCCAGGCGGCGAACTGGGCGGCGCTGACCGTGCGGGTCGCCTGAACCTGGCGGCGCTCGCGCAGCAGGCGCGGCAGCCAGCCGATCGCTTCCAGGTGCCCGGCCAGCTTCTGGCGCGCCCAGCCGCCGCGGACGGCGACCGCGTACAGCGCCAGTTCGGTCGCCAGCAGAACCGGCGCCAGCAGGATCAGCAGCGACGCGGGATAGGCCCGCAGCAGGAAGGCATGGCGGTTGCGCTCGAGCCAGCGCCACTTGTGCTCGCGGGCGCCGAACTCGTAATCGTGGTCGACCACCGCCGCCGGCTCGATCCCCAGCGCCCCGCCGGCCAGCCGCAGGCGCAGCGAGAGGTCGACGTCCTCGTGGTAGAGGAAGTAATCGGCGGGGAAGCCGCCGACCTCCTCCCAGGTGCGACGCGGGATCGCCAGGCAGGCCCCGGAGAGGGCCGTCACCTCGCTCGCCGGCGGCGCCTCGGCCAGCGGCCTCCCGTGCGCCCCGGCCCAGACGATCCCGGTGAAGTGGACCGGGTTGCCGGCCGAGTTGATCGTCGCCCCGTCCCCCTCGGCGACCAGCGCCTGCCAGGCCGCCCAGCCGCGCTCCTCCAGCCAGGGGCGGCGGATCGCCTCCCCCCAGCCCGCCCGCGGCGTCGCGTCCGGGTTGAGGATGACGAGCAGCTCGCCGAACGCGTGCTCGGCGCCGAGGTTGCAGGCGGCGGCGAAGCCGAGGTTGGCGCCGCTGCGCACGACGCGCGCCGCGGGCGCCAGCTCGGCGACCGCTTCGGAGGTGCCGTCGGCGGAGTCGTTGTCGACGACGATCAGCTCGTCCGCCTCGCCCAGCTCAGGCAGCAGCGCGGGCAGGCTGCGCGCCAGCTCCTCGCGGCTGTTCCAGGCGACTATCAGGACCGAGAGCGTCGGGCGCACCGACGCCGCAGGCTATCCGGCGCGCCTGTGGCGACGATGCCGGTGCCGGTGCTTCTTGCCGCAGGGCGCGCGCAGCGGCTGGCGCAGATTGCGCTTCTTGCCGCTCCAGCCCTTGAGGTGGACGATCACGCGCTGGCCACGGCGCCGCCTCTTCTTGCCCTTGTGCCGCTTGCCGCCGCGGCGCGCCAGGCTGCTGTGCGCTCGCTTGCCGCCCCTGCGGCCCCGGTGGCCCCGCTTGCGCGGGCACTGGTTGCGCGAGTTGACGAGCAGGCCTTTCTTGCCGCCGCGCAGGATGAGGATGAACTTCGACACCGGCACGTCGGGGACTACGTCGAAGATGTTGCGGATGTGGCCGTGGACGCTGTCGGTGCGGCTGTCCAGTTCGATGTCGACCTGCCCGTGCAGGTCGGAGACCAGATCGGGGAGGGTGTTGTTCGAGGACCGCAGGTAGACCGGGCCCTGCAGCGGCTTGGCGAGCAGCGGCGAGAAGGCGCGCGCGTAGCCGTAGATCGAGTTCTTCGGGCAGGCGTTGGCGGCGAACTGGACCCGGGTGCAGACCTTCGAGAGGTTGCCCTGGTCGAGGATCAGCGAACGCGGCAGGATCGTCGCCGCGCGGCGGATGTTGGTGTCGCCCGGGTGGGCGATGACGACCGCGCGCAGCTTCGGATTCTTCGCCCGGCGGGTGGCGCCGAAGAGGCGGAAGAAGATCTTCGGCTTGAAGTCGAGCTTCTCGCAGCCGCTTGCCTGGAACGCGGCGGAGATCGGAGCGCGCGAGAAGACGCTGGAGTCGTTGGGGTTGGCGCCGCCGCCGAAGAGCCAGCCGTTGAAGCTGCTCGGCGAGCAGCCGGTCGGGTTGAGCGAGAATTCGTGCCGGTCGAGCGTCACCGCGACTGAGCGGACGTCGAGCGTCGCGCCGCCGTAGACGTGCGGGATCGAGTCCGACTGGGCCCGCACCTGGGCGGTGCGCGGATCGACGTGAAGCGCCACCCTCACCACGACCGTGCCGAGATCGAACGGGCCGGCCGTGGCGGGGGTGACCACCGCCAGGGAGAGCGGTGCGCCCTTATAGGGGCCTGCGAGGAAGACCTTGCCGGTGATGTGGATCGGCGCGGGGCCGCTGCCGGCGGCGACCTCTGCCTTGCCGATCAGGCTCGAGTCGGGACAGCTCGAGTGGGCCGCCTCGTCGCTGCCGTCGGCATTCGCCGCCGCGGCGAGCGCCGCCTCCGGGCAGTAGTCGACGCCCTTCAGCTTCGCGGTCAGCCCCGGCGGCAGGGTGACGTCGACGCCCTTCAGCTCCTGGTTGCCGTCCGAGCGGGCGATGTCCATG
>DASSBJ010000088.1:0-9237 GCA_035698885.1 Solirubrobacterales bacterium | reverse complement strand
GTCACCGACTTCCAGTTCATGTGGCGCAACGTGCGCGGCTTCATGTCGCTCTTCCACTCCGAGAAGCCGGTCGTCTGCAAGGTGCACGGCTACTGCGTCGCCGGCGGCACCGACATGGCGCTCTGCTCGGACCTGCTCGCGATCGGCGCCGACGCCAAGATCGGCTACCCGCCGGCGCGCGTCTGGGGCTCGCCGACGACGGCGCTGTGGGCGGCGCGGCTCGGTCCGATGCGGGCCAAGCGCCTTTTGCTGACCGGCGACTCGCTGAGCGGCGAGCAGGCGGCGGAGTGGGGGCTGGCGACCGAGGCGGCGCCGCCGGAGGAGCTCGACGACCGCTTCGAGGAGCTGCTCGGGCGCGTCGCCCGGCTGCCGGTCAACCAGCTGGTGATGATGAAGCTGCTGGTCAACCAGTCGCTCTACTCGCAGGGCCTGCAGCAGACGCAGCTGCTCGGCACCTTCTTCGACGGCGTCGCCCGCCACACGCCCGAGGGCCACGACTTCGTCCGCCGCGCCGCCGAGGGCGGCTTCAAGCAGGCGGTGCGGGAACGGGACGAGCCCTTCGGCGACTACGGCCGTGAGATCGGCTGACCGGCGCCTCTCGGCGTCCTCGCTCGCTCGCGTGCAGAGCACGCCACGCTCGCTGCGTCCTTGATCTGCTTGATCAGACGACCTCACGGTAGGGTCTTCCGACTTTGACCGATGCGCCGCATCCGAGCAGCCTGATCACGCCCGACTCGGTTCGGGACTTCCTGCCGGGGAGCTTTCCGGGCGACCTCGGGATCGAGCCGCTGGAGATCGAGGACACGCACGCGCGCGGGCGGATCGTCGTCGACGAGCGGCACCTGCACCCCGGCGGCTTCGTCCACGGCGGCGTCTGGACCGCGCTCGGCGACACGGTCGCCGCCTGGTCGACCTTCCGCAGCATCCCCGCCGGCCACAACTTCACGACGATCGAGCTGAAGCTCAACGTGTTCGCCGCCGGCGTGCTCGGCGACGAGATCGTCGCCGTCGGCGAGCCGCTGCACGCCGGCAAGAGCACGGTCGTGATCGAGGTGCGGATGGAGCGCCGCCGCGAGGGCGCCGAGCCGCGCCTGGCCGCGAACCTCATAGTCAGTCAGTTCGTGCTTCCTCCGCAGGGCTGAGCGCTTCCAGTCCTTCTATGTAGGGCAGGCGCCAGAGGGCGCTGGCGATCGTCAGGCCCGCCGCGGCGCAGAGCAGCGCCAGGAACCACTGGCCGGAGGTGAGCAGGCTCATTTCGAAGAAGTCGCGCACCGGGGCGGCGGCGAGGATCAGGGCGAAGAGCGCGCCGAGGCCGGCGACCATCGCCAGCATGTAGCTCTGGATCGCGATGTGCTCGCGGCCGGGGCCGCGCTCTAGCAGCAGGACGAAGGCGAGGCCGAGCACGATCAGCGTCGTCGTCGCCGCGGTCCGGCCGTCCTCGAGCGAGCCGCCGAAGACGGTGTCGACGAGGAAGAAGCAGAGGATCGAGCCGAGCGCCGTCGCCAGCCCGGCCGGCACCGCGAACGCCGCCAGCGCGCGCAGCAGGCGGCCGCGGTAGAGCGGCCCGTCCGAGGGGGCGAGGGCGAGCACGAAGGAGGGAACGCCGATCGTCAGGAAGGCGGCCAGCGTCAGGTGGCGGGGGAGGAAGGGAAAGGCCCAGCCGGGGACGGCGACGAGCAGGATCAGCGCCGCCGCATACACGCTCTTGGTGAGGTAGAGGCGGCCGAGGCGGTGGATGTTGCGGGCGATCCGCCGCCCCTCGGCGACCGCTTCCGGCAGGCGCGCGAACTGGTCCTTGAGCAGCACGACGTCGGCGATCCCCTTGGTCACCTGGGCGCCGGAGCCCATCGCAACCGCGAGCCGCGCCTGCTTCAGCGCCGGCACGTCGTTGACCCCGTCGCCGATCATCGCCGTGTAGCGGCCCGAGGCGCGCAGCGCCTCGACCAGCGCCCGCTTCTGCTCGGGCGCGATCCGGCAGAAGATCGTGTTGCGCTGCGCGACGGCAGCGAGCCGCTCCGGGTCCTCGGGCAGCTCGGAGCCCTCGACCACGCCCGCGTCGGCCGGCACGCCGACCGCGTAGGCGACCGCGGTCACCGTCGCCCGCGCGTCGCCGGAGATCAGCTTCAGGTCGACTTCTTCCTCGCGGATCAGCGCGATCGTCTCCGCCGCGTCGGGGCGCAGCGTCTCCTCCAGCACGACCAGGGCGATCGCCGTCAGCGGTGGGGGAGGGGTATGCGCCGCGTCATCGGGCAGCGGCTCGGGCGAGCTCGCGAAGGCGACGACGCGCCGCCCGGCGGCGGTCTCGTCCTCCAGCGTGCGCGCCAGGCCCGGCGGCAGCCGCAGCGCGCCGCTCGCGGCGAGGATGTCGGGCGCGCCGAGCACGTAGCTGGCGCCGTCGATCCGCAGGCCGCTCCACTTCCATTTCGAGGAGAAGGGGACTTCGCCGCCGACCTTCCGCGGCTGCGCCGGGAAGGCCTCGGCGACCGTCTCCAGGGTGCGGTTGCGCTCGCCGGCGCTGGCGGCGAAGCGACCCAGCGCCGCCTGCGCCTCCTCGGCGTCGCCGCCTTCCGCCACCTCGACCCCGAGCAGCCGCAGCTGCCCGTCGGTCAGCGTGCCGGTCTTGTCGACGCAGATCGTGTCGACCGCGGCGAGGCTCTCGCTGGCGCTCATCTGCTGCACCAGCGTGTCCCGCCGCGCCAGCCGCACCGCGGCGGCGGCGAAGGTGACGCTCATCAGCAGCACCATCCCCTCGGGGATCAGCGTCACCAGGCCGGCGGTCGCCGTCTGCGCCGCCTCGATCAGATCGGTGCCGCGCAGCTGGAAGGTGATCAGCAGCAGGACGGCGAGCGGCAGCATCGCCCAGGTGCAGGCGACGATCACCCGGTTGACCTCGCCCTGCAGCGGCGAGGGCGGGTGGCGGAAGGCGCGGGCCTCGCCGGCCAGCCTGCCGGCGTAGCTGTCCTGGCGCACCGCGTCGACCCGGTAGCGGCCGGAGCCGGAGATGCAGAAGGAGCCCGAGAGCACACGGTCGCCGGCGCCCTTCGGCACGCCGTCGGCCTCGCCGGTCAGCATCGACTCGTCGAGCGTCATCCCGCGGCTGGCGACCGCTTCCCCGTCGGCGACGAGCTGGTCGCCGGGCTCGACCGCGATCGCGTCGCCGGGCACGATCTCCTCGGCGCGCAGGCTGACCACGGTCCCGTCGCGGATCGCCTTGGCGTGCGGGGCGACCAGCACCGCGAGCTCGTCGAGCGTCCGCTTCGCCTTCAGCTCCTGGCGGATGCCGATGTAGGAGTTGACGATCGCGATCAGGCCGAAGGCGGCGTCGGCGATCAGCCCCAGCGAGAGGATCAGCACGAAGAAGACGGCGATGATCAGGTTGAAGAGGGTGAAGACGTTGCCGGCGACGATGCTCGAGACCGAGCGCGAGGAGTCCTCCGGCGGCGCGCCGAGCTCGCGCAGCCGCCGCGCCGCCTCGGCGCTGCTGAGGCCGCGCTCGGCGGCGTCCGGGCTGTCGGCGGCGGGGGCGGCCATCGCTCCACATTCAATAGGGTTCCGGACGGATGGCTCTGAAGCTCGGACTCAACCTCGGCTACTGGGGCATCGGCCCCGCGGGCGAGGACGCCGTCGAGGTCGTCACCGCCGCCGAGGCCGCCGGCTTCGAGTCGGTCTGGGCGGCCGAGTCCTACGGCTCCGACGTGGTCAGCGTGCTCGCCTGGCTGGCGCCGCAGACGAAGACGATCAAGCTCGGCGCGGCGATCATGCAGGTGCCGGCGCGCCCGCCCGCCGCGGCGGCGATGGCCGGGGCGACGATCGACAAACTGTCAGGCGGGCGGTTCCTCTTCGGCTTCGGGCCGTCGGGCCCGCAGGTCTCCGAGGGCTGGTACGGCGTCCCCTACGCGAAGCCGTGGGGCCGCACCCGCGAGTACATCGAAGTCGTGCGGCAGATCGTCGCCCGCGAGGGCAAGCTCGACCACCAGGGTCAGCATTACCAGCTGCCGCTGCCGGGCGGCGAGGGCAAGCCGCTGAAGCTCAACTTCCACCCCGAGCGCAACCGGATCCCCGTCTTCGTCGGAGCGATCGGGCGCAAATCGGTCGAGATGGCGGCCGAGATCTGCGACGGCTGGATCCCGATCTTTTTCTCGGTCGACGCCTTCGCACGGACCTGGGGAGAGCACCTCGAGGCCGGCTTCGCCAAGGGCGGCCGGCAGCGCTCCGACCTCGAGGTCAGCCCCTCGCTGCAGGTGGCGATCGACGGCGACCTGGAGGCGGCGAAGAGCGTCGTCAAGGCCGGGCTCGTCCTCTACTTCGGCGGCATGGGCAGCCGCAAGACCAACTTCTACGTCGACCTCGCGCACCGCTTCGGCTTCGGCGAGGTGGCGGACGAGGTGCAGCGCCGCTTCCAGGACGGCGACCGCGAGGGCGCCTTCGCGGCGATGCCGGACGAGATCGTCGAGGCGACCTCGCTGGTCGGCACGGAGGCCGAGGTTGCGCAGCGGGTCGAGCGCTTCCGCGGCGCCGGCATCGACCGCCTGATCGTCTCTCCCGTCCACGTCGAGCGCGACCAGCAGCTGCACACGATCGAGCGCCTGGCTTCGATCGCGGGCGTCAATGCACCGGCCTGACCGGTTGTCATAAGGTCCGCCGCCGCAGATGAAGATCGGAGTGCCGAAAGAGACCGTCGATGGGGAGCGCCGGGTCGCGCTGGTCCCCGACGTCGTCAAGTCGCTGAAGAAGAACGAGCACGTCGACGTGCTGGTCGAGCGCGGCGCGGGCGACGCCGCCGGCCACCCGGATTCGCAGTACGAGGAGGCCGGCGCCGAGCTCGTCGACCCCGACGTCGCCTGGGGCGCCGAGGTCGTCCTCCGTGTCCTCGCCCCGAGCGCCGAGCAGATCGGCAAGCTCCGCTCCGACCAGCTGCTGATCGGCCACCTCTCGCCCTGGACCGCCGCCGAGACCAACAAGGCGCTCGCCGCGGCCGGCGTCACGGCCTTCGCGATGGAGGCGATCCCGCGGACGACGCGGGCGCAGGCGATGGACGCGCTCTCCTCGCAGGCCGCCGCTGGCGGCTACGCGGCGATGCTGATCGCGGCGCGCGAGTCGGGCCGCTTCTTCGGCATGATGACCACCGCCGCCGGCACCGTGCCGCCGGCCAAGGTCCACGTCCTCGGCGCCGGCGTCGCCGGCCTGCAGGCGGTCGCCACGGCGAAGCGCCTCGGCGCGATCGTCACCGGCTTCGACATCCGCCGCGCCGCCTGGGAGCAGATCGCCTCGCTCGGCGGCCGGCCGCTCGAACTGGACTTCATCCCCGACGCCGAAGGCGAGGGCGGCTACGCCCGGCCGCTGACCGACGAGGAGAACGAGAAGGTCGTCGAGGCGATCGGCGAGAACGCCGCCAGGCAGGACGTGATCGTCACCACCGCGGCGATCCCCGGCCGCCCGGCGCCGCTGCTGATCACCGCCGACGCGGTGCGCGGCATGGAACCGGGCTCGGTGATCGTCGACCTCGCCGCCGAGAGCGGCGGCAACTGCGAGCTGACCGAGGCCGGGCAGACGGTCACCGACGGCGGCGTCAAGGTGATCGGCCCGCGCAACCTGGCCAGCGAGATGCCGGTCCCGGCCTCGCAGCTGTACGCCAAGAACCTCGAGAACCTGCTCGGGCTGCTCGTCGGCGAGGAGGGCGATCTCAAAGTCGACTTCGAGGACGACATCCTCGCCGCCGCCTGCATCACCCACGGCGGCGAGATCCGCAACGAGAGGGCGGCCAAGTAGCGATGAGCCTGTTCACCGAGATCACGATCTTCGTCCTCGCCGTGTTCGTCGGCTTCGAGGTGATCTCGAAGGTGCCGACGACCCTGCACACGCCGCTGATGTCGCAGACCAACGCGATCCACGGCATCGTCATGCTCGGCGGCCTGATCGTCGTCGGCTACGCCGACGACCCGCTCGAGTACGTCATCGGCACGATCGCGATCGCCTTCGGCACGATCAACGTCGTCGGCGGCTTCATGGTCACCGACCGGATGCTCGGCATGTTCTCCAGGAAGCCGAAGCCCAAGGACGGGGAAGGCAAATGATCGAGGCAGTGCTGAAGCCGGGCGGCGACGCCGCCACGGCGCTCTACATCGTCGCCTTCTCGCTGTTCATCATCGGGATCAAACAGGGCACCCACCCGACGACCGCCAAGCGCGGCAACATGATCGCCGCCGGCGGCATGGCGATCGCCGTCCTCACCACGCTGCTGCTCGACGGGATCGGCAACTGGGGCCTGATCGCGATCGGCCTCGGCGTCGGCGCGGCGATCGGCGTCATCGCCTCGATCCGCGTGCAGATGACCGAGATGCCGCAGATGGTCGCCCTCTACAACGGCGTCGGCGGCGGCGCCGTGGCGCTGATCGCCTGGTCGGAGATCCGCCACGGGATCTCGCTCGGCGAGGACATCCCGCTCGACTCGCTGATCCCGGTCCTCTTCGCCGCGGTCGTCGGCTCGGTCTCCTTCTGGGGCTCGAACATCGCCTTCGCCAAGCTGCAGGACCTGATCCCGACGAGGCCGCTCGCCGTCCCCGGCCAGCAGGTGGTCAACGCCGTTCTGCTGATCGGCATCGTCGCGGCCTGCGTCGACATCGCGCTCAACAACGGCGACCCGAGCCAGGGCCTGTTCATCGCGATCCTGGTCGCCGCGGCGATCCTCGGCAACCTCGTCGTGCTGCCGATCGGCGGCGCCGACATGCCGGTCGTGATCTCGCTGCTCAACGCCTTCACCGGCCTCTCCGCCGCCGCCGCCGGCTTCGCCCTCGACAACGTGGCGCTGATCGTCGCCGGCACCCTGGTCGGCTCCTCGGGAACGATCCTGACGATGGAGATGGCGACGGCGATGAACCGCTCGGTCGGCAACATCCTCTTCGCCGGCTTCGGCGGCGCCCCGGCGGGCGGCGG
Organism: Solirubrobacterales bacterium; assembly: GCA_035698885.1. Classification (GTDB taxonomy): domain Bacteria; phylum Actinomycetota; class Thermoleophilia; order Solirubrobacterales; family 70-9; genus VRUE01. Next base: position 2,304 of record DASSBJ010000088.1, on the reverse strand, counting down.
GGGCGGCGACGGCGAGGAGCGCCCGCACACCGCGATCGGCGCCCAGGACGCGGCGATCAAGCTCGCCTACGCCGACACGGTCACGATCGTCCCCGGCTACGGCCTCGCGGTCGCCCAGGCCCAGCACGCGATCAAGGAGGTCGCCGACGAGCTGGAGAAGCGCGGGGTGACGGTCAACTACGCGATCCATCCGGTCGCCGGCCGCATGCCCGGCCACATGAACGTGCTGCTCGCCGAGGCCGACGTGCCCTACGAGCAGCTGAAGGAGATGGAGGAGATCAACCCGGAGATGCCGCGCACCGACGTGGCGGTGGTCGTCGGCGCCAACGACGTCACCAACCCGGCGGCGAAGAACGACCCCGACAGCCCGATCGCCGGCATGCCGATCATCGAAGTCTCCGAGGCCCAGCAGGTGATCGTGATCAAGCGCTCGCTCAGCCCCGGCTTCGCCGGCATCGACAACGACCTCTTCTACGAACCCAACACCTCGATGCTCTTCGCCGACGCCAAAGCGGCGGCAGGCGAAATAGCCGCCGAGATCGGCAACCTCTAGGGGCCTGAAGGCTCCCGGGCCGGGGCCAACGCCCCCAAACTGCGGGCGTTTTCCGCCTCAAGGGGGGCGAATCTGGGACGTGCCGTCGCTTGGAGGTCCATATGGACACGGCAGCACCGGCACGTTTGAGGACTAAACAACGGAAGGTTGTGGCGGAGCGCGAACGTGCGCTGTCGAGCCTGGCGAGGCGGCAGCATGGAGTGATCGCCCGTCGGCAGCTGATCGACGGGGGTTTGGGTGTCAGGACGATCGGTCGCCGGATCGAAGCCGGTCGTATGTACCCGGTACACCGGGGTGTCTACTTCGTCGGCGACGGACGAATCACGAGACGGGGTGAATGGATGGCGGCGGTGCTCGCCTGCGGGGCTGGGGCTCTTCTGAGCCATCGAAGTGCATGCGCGCTCTGGGGCATCGCCAAGCCGCGGAAGGGTCCGGTCGACGTCACCGCAGTGGTTGGCCGAGGGCGGCCGGGAATTGCCGTACATGAGGGAGCGATAGCAGATGTCGATCGAACCACCGCCGATCGTATTCCTGTCACGACAGTCGCCCGCACCCTCTTCGACTTTGCAGAAGTCGAAGCAGACGATGACCTGAGGCGGGCCGCCGAGGAGGCCGATCGCCTCCAAATGCTCAGGCTCCCTGAGCTCGAAGCGGTCTGTGCGCGCTCTCCGGGGCGTCGTGCGCTGCGTCCCGTGCGGCGTCTGATCGATGAGCTGAAAATGCCCCAGGACACGCAGTCTCCCTTGGAGGACAGAGTCTTGGACCTCTGTCGGGAGCACGGCCTCCCGGCACCCGTGGCCGGCGCCCGAGTTCTCGGGCGAGAGGTCGACGCCTTCTGGCCGGACCGCAAGCTGATGGTCGAGAGCGATAGCTGGCAGTTTCACCGCCATCGCGCGGCGTTCGAGCGCGATCGCGAGCGCGATGCTGCCATGCAGGTAGAGGGATATCGCGTAATCCGTCTCACGGATCGGCGCCTTACTCGTGAACCCGCGAAGGTCGCCGATGATCTCCGGCGACTTCTGGAGACGCCTCATGGCTGACGTGCCGGTGCGCAGGGGTCCATATGGACGCCGCAGCACCGGCACGTCTGGTGGCGGCATAGGGTTGAAGGGGGAGCGGGGGCAGGGGGTTGTGGAGTGGGTGGGGCTTGTGGCGGTGGCGGGGCTCGTGTTCTTGGCGTTGGTCGCCGCCGGCGTGCGGGCGCCGGGGACGGGGTTGGCGCGGGCGGTGGCTTCGCGGCTGCTCTGTGCTGCGGCGATGGCCGACGGCTGCGGCGACGAGCCGACGCTGATCGCCACCTATGGGGATGAAATCGGGCGGCTGGTGCGGCGGCACATGCCGGCGATCATGCTCGAGCGCGGCTCGAAGGCGTTGCCGGTCGACTTCCGGCGCTGCCGCGCGACCGCCTGCGGCGACGGGACGCCGCGCGGGCTGGTCCACCTGACCGACGAGGGCGAGCACGTCACGGCCTTCGTCCACGTGGTCGACTGCCGCGGCGGCCCGGGCGCCGCGCTGCCGCAGGGCGCCGCGTCGCCGCCCGACTGCTCCGGTCCCCGCGGCGGCAATCTCTACATCCAGTACTGGCTCTACTACGCCGACTCCGCCACCCTGCGTGGCGTCCCGATCGCCGAGGACGAGGGCTATCACCACGACGACTGGGAATCGGTCGACCTGCGCATCGCCCCCGACGGCGGCGTCGCCGAGCGGGCCTCCTCGCATCACGGCTACAACTACGCCCAGAGCGTCGCCAA
>DASSBJ010000087.1:0-21963 GCA_035698885.1 Solirubrobacterales bacterium | reverse complement strand
TGAGCGACCGAAGGGAGCGGGTTCCGATGGACGGGCACCCCGCCCCTCCTACGCTTTGCCGTCCTCGCCGCTGCTCGACTCGATCTCCTGCGCCAGCTCCTCGAGCTCCTCGGCGACCGAGGGGCCGAAGCTCTCGACCGGGGCATCCTCGCCGTCGAAGCCGAGCTCGGCGGCCAGCTCGTCCTCGTCGAGCAGGTCCTCGTCGCTCGGCGGCTCGATCGGCACGGCCGGCTCGACCGCCAGCGTGCGGTAGTGCTTGAGCCCGGTGGCCGCCGGGATCAGCTTGCCGATGATCACGTTCTCCTTCAGGCCGACGAGCTTGTCGCGTTTGCCCTCCAGCGCCGCGTCGGTGAGCACCTTGGTCGTCTCCTGGAAGGAGGCGGCGGAGAGGAACGACTCGGTCGCCAGCGAGGCCTTGGTGATGCCGAGGATGACCTCCTCGCCTTTCGCCGCGGTGCCGCCGTCGGCCTTGACCTGCTTGTTGAGCCGTTTGAGCGCATTGCGATCCTCGAGCTGGCCCGGCAGCAGGCTGGTCGAGCCCTTCGACTCGACTTTCACCTTCCTCAGCATCTGCCGCGCGATCAGCTCGATGTGCTTGTCGTTGATGTCGACGCCCTGCGCCCGGTAGACCTTCTGCACCTCGGCGACCAGGTAGAGCTCGGTCTCGGTGCGGCCGCGGATCGCCAGCAGGTCGGCCGGGTAGAGCGAGCCCTCGTTGAGCTGCTGGCCGACCTCGACCTTGTCGCCGTCGGCGACGTGCAGCCGGGTGCGCGGCGGGAAGCTGTAGCTGTGCTCTTCGCCGCTCGACTCGGTGACGATCACCTTCAGCGCTTTGTCGGTCTCCTCGATCGAGACCTTGCCGGCCTCCTCGGCCATCTGCGCGAGACCCTTCGGTTTGCGCGCCTCGAAAAGCTCGACGATGCGCGGCAGGCCCTGCGTGATGTCCTGGCCGGCGACGCCGCCGGTGTGGAAGGTGCGCATGGTCAGCTGCGTGCCGGGCTCGCCGATCGACTGGGCGGCGATGATCCCCACCGCGTCGCCGATGTCGACCGTCGAGCCGGTCGCCGGGGCGATCCCGTAGCAGGCGCGGCACACGCCCGATTCGGCCTCGCACTTGAGGGTCGAGCGGACGGGCACCTTGATCTCCTCGTCGCCGAAGGCCTCGGCGATCTCCTCGACGTCGGCCAGGGTGATCTCCTGGTTGCGCTTGAGCAGCTCGCGGCCGCGCTTGGTCTCGAGCTTCTTCGCCGCCAGGCGGCCGAACAGGTTGTCGTTGAGCGTGCCGTCGTCCTTGCGCAGCGCCATCTCGATGTGGTCTTTGGTCTTGCAGTCCTCGTCGCGGATGATCACGTCCTGGGCGACGTCGACCAGGCGGCGGGTCAGGTAGCCGGAGTCCGCCGTGCGCAGCGCCGTGTCGGCGAGGCCCTTTCGGGCGCCGTGGGTGGAGATGAAGTACTCCAGCACCGAGAGGCCCTCCATGAAGTTGGCCTTGATCGGCCGCTCGATGATTTCGCCTTTCGGATTGGCCATCAGGCCGCGCATTCCGGCCAGCTGGCGGATCTGTTTGAACGACCCGCGAGCGCCCGAGTTGGCCATCATGAAGATCGGGTTCAGCTCGTCGAGGTTGTCCTCCATCGCCTGGGCTACCTCGTCGGTGGCTTTGTTCCACTGCGCGGTGATCGCCTCGTGACGCTCCTCGGCGGTGATGTAGCCGTCGTCGTACTGGCCCTGGATCTCCGCCGTCAGCTTCTCGTAGCGGTCGAGGATCTCGGCCTTGCTGGGCGGCGAGACGACGTTGTTCTTGGCGACCGTGATCCCCGCCTGGCTGGCGTAGTGGAAGCCGAGGTCCTTGAACGCGTCGAGCACTCGCGAGACCGCCGGCGCGCCGTAGGCCTCGACCAGGTTGGAGACCATCTCGTTGACGTCGCGCTTCTTCAGCGCCTGGTTGGCGAAGACGAAGCCCTCGGGGTCGAACTCCTCGCCGAGCGCGTTGGCGAGCGCCCGCTCGATCTTCTCGTTGAAGATGATCCGGCCGACCGTGGTCAGGAAGTGCTCGTGCCCGGCGCGGCGGTACTCGGCCAGGTCGTGCAGCTTGCAGCCGCCGTTCTCGTAGACCAGCTCGGCCTCCTGCGCGGAGCGGAAGACCTTCGGCGCCGAGCCGTTCAGCTCGCCGCGCTTGCCGCTCTTCAGCTCCTCGTCGCGCTTCGCCAGCTCGTCGGCCGGCGGGCCGTAGGTGAGGTAGTAGATGCCGAGCACCATGTCCTGCGTCGGCGTCGCCAGCGGCGCGCCGTGGGCCGGCGAGAGGATGTTGTTGGCCGACAGCATCAGCACCCGAGCCTCGGCCTGGGCCTCGGCGGAGAGCGGCACGTGGACCGCCATCTGGTCGCCGTCGAAGTCGGCGTTGAAGGCGTGGCAGACGAGCGGGTGGACCTGGATCGCCTTGCCCTCGACGAGGATCGGTTCGAAGGCCTGGATGCCGAGCCGGTGCAGGGTCGGCGCGCGGTTGAGCAGCACCGGGTGCTCGTGGATCACTTCCTCGAGCACGTCCCAGACCTCGGGCACCATCGACTCGACCATCTTCTTGGCCGCCTTGATGTTCTGCACCGCTTTGCGCTCGACCAGCTGGGCCATGATGAACGGCTTGAACAGCTCGAGCGCCATCAGCTTCGGCAGCCCGCACTGCTGCAGCTGCAGGCTCGGGCCGGAGACGATCACCGAGCGGCCGGAGTAGTCGACGCGCTTGCCGAGCAGGTTCTGGCGGAAGCGCCCCTGCTTGCCCTTGAGCATGTCGGAGAGCGACTTCAGCGGGCGGTTGCCCGGCCCGGTGACCGGGCGGCCGCGGCGGCCGTTGTCGAACAGCGCGTCGACCGCCTCCTGCAGCATCCGCTTCTCGTTGTTGACGATGATTTCCGGCGCCCCGAGGTCGAGCAGCCTTTTCAGCCGGTTGTTGCGGTTGATCACCCGGCGGTAGAGGTCGTTGAGGTCCGACGTCGCGAAGCGGCCGCCGTCGAGCTGCACCATCGGGCGCAGCTCCGGCGGGATCACCGGCACCGAGTCGAGGATCATCCAGTCCGGCTTGTTGTCGGAGTTGAGGAATGCCGAGGCGACTTTCAGCCGCTTCACCGCACGCGCCTGTTTCTGGCCTTTGGAGCTGTTGATCGTCTGCTCCAGCTCCTCGCATTCGGCCGCCAGGTCGACCTGCTCGAGCAGGTCGCGCACGGCTTCGGCGCCCATGCCGCCGCGGAAGTACTCGCCCCAGCCGAAGGGCGAGCCGAAGCGGTCCTTGAGCTCACGGAAGACCGTCTCGTCGTTGACGACGTCCTTCGGCTTCATCTCGGTGAAGATCTTCCAGACTTCGTCCATCCGCTCGATCGCCTCTTCGATGTAGGCCTCGGTGTCGGAGATCTCGGCGTCGAACGTCTTGCGCAGCTCTTTGATCATCTTCGCCCGCTCGTCGTCCTTCAGCTTGCGCAGCTGCGTCGCCGTCAGTTTCAGCGAGTCGGCCCAGATGTGGTCGTCGTCGTCGAACTTGTCCTGGCTGCCCTCCTCCAGGTACTTGACCCGCCGCTCGAGCGACTCGCTCAGCTCCTGCGTCCGTTTCTGCTTTTCGGCCTCGTAGCCGTCGGTGACCTTCTTGACTTCTTTCTCCAGCTTGCCGAGGTCCTTGTCGCGGGCCTCGCTGTCGACCCAGGTGACCATCGAGGCGGCGAAGTAGAGGACCTTCTCCAGCTCCTTGGGCGCCATGTCGATCAGGTAGCCGATCCGGCTGGGCACGCCCTTGAAGAACCAGATGTGGGAGACGGGCGCCGCCAGGTCGACGTGGCCCATGCGCTCGCGGCGCACCTTCGAGCGCGTCACCTCGACGCCGCAGCGCTCGCAGACGATGCCCTTGTAGCGGACCCGCTTGTACTTGCCGCAGTAGCACTCCCAGTCCTTGGTCGGACCGAAGATGCGCTCGCAGAAGAGGCCGTCTTTCTCCGGCTTCAGGGTGCGGTAGTTGATCGTCTCCGGCTTGGTGACCTCGCCCCAGCTCCAGGAGCGGATCTTCTTCGAGGACGCGAGGCCGATCTCGATCGCGTCGAAGTTGTTGATGTCGATCATCCTCAGTCCTCCACCTTCGTCTCTTCTTTGGCCTCGGCCTCGGCGCCACCGCCGCCGTCATCGCCGTCCGAGCCGCCCTCGCCCTCGGCGACCACCTGCTCCTCCTTCTCGTCGGCCGCGCCGTCGCCGTTGGCGCCGTCGGCGCGCACGCCGGTCAGGTCCATGCCGAGCTCCTCGGCGGCTTTCAGCAGGTCGTCGTCCTCCTCGGAGATTTCGACGTCGCCCCCTTCGGAGACCACGTTGGCGTCGAGCGAGAGGCTCTGGATCTCCTTCAGCAGGACTTTGAACGACTCGGGGATCGAGGGCTCGGGGATGTTCTCGCCCTTGACGATCGCCTCGTAGGCCTTGACCCGGCCGACCGTGTCGTCGGACTTGACCGTGAGCATCTCCTGCAGCGTGTAGGCGGCGCCGTAGGCCTCCAGCGCCCAGACCTCCATCTCGCCGAAGCGCTGGCCGCCGAACTGCGCCTTGCCGCCCAGCGGCTGCTGGGTGACCAGCGAGTAGGGGCCGGTCGAGCGGGCGTGGATCTTGTCGTCGACCAGGTGCAGCAGCTTGAGGATGTACATGTAGCCGACCGTGACCTTGCCCTCGTACGGCTCGCCGGTGCGGCCGTTGTAGAGCTGCATCGAGCCCGCGGCGCGGGCGCCGGCGCGGGCGCTCTTGTCGACGCCGAGGTCGATGCCGCGCTCGGAGTTCTGCTCCTGCCACTGCACGAGCGCCTCGTCGACGTCCTCGACGCTGGCGCCGTCGAAGACCGAGGTGGCCACGTAGACGCGGCCGTCGCCCTGCTCGGAGTGGGCCTGCCTGTAGGCCTCCGAGCCGTCGTCGTACCAGCCGTTGCCGGCGACCCAGCCGAGGTGCGTCTCCAGCACCTGGCCGATGTTCATCCGGCTCGGCACGCCGAGCGGGTTGAGGATCACGTCGACGGGCGTGCCGTCGGCGAGGTGAGGCATGTCCTCTTCGGGCACGATCTTCGAGATCACACCCTTGTTCCCGTGGCGGCCGGCGAGCTTGTCGCCCTCGGCGATCTTGCGCTTGGTCGCGACGTAGACGCGGACCAGGTCGTTGACGCCGGGCGGCAGGTCGTCGCCGTCGTCGCGGCTGAAGGTCAGCACGTCGATCACCACGCCGCCCTCGCCGTGCGGGACTTTCAGCGAGGTGTCGCGGACCTCGCGCGCCTTCTCCTTGAAGATCGCGCGGATCAGCTTCTCCTCGGCGGTCAGCTCGGTCTCGCCCTTCGGCGTCACCTTGCCGACCAGCAGGTCGCCCGAGATCACCTCGGCGCCGACGCGGACGATGCCGCGCTCGTCGAGGTTGCGCAGGCTCTCCTCGGAGCGGTTGGGGATGTCGCGGGTGATCTCCTCGTCGCCGAGCTTGGTCGTGCGGGCGTCGATCTCGTACTCCTCGATGTGGATCGAGGTCATCTCGTCGTCCTTGACCAGGCGCTCGGAGAGGATGATCGCGTCCTCGAAGTTGTAGCCCTCCCAGGACATGAAGGCGACCAGGCAGTTCTTGCCGAGCGCGATCTCTCCGCCCGCGGTCGAGGAGCCGTCGGCGAGCACGTCGCCCGCCTTCACCTTCTGCCCGCTGGCGACGATCGGCCGCTGGTGGATGATCGTCCCCTGGTTGGAGCGCATGAACTTGTGCAGCGGGTATTCGTCCCGCTTGGAGCCGGTGGTAACGACGATCTTGTCGGAGTCGACGTGACTGACCTCGCCGTCGTTGGCGGCGAGGATGACGTCGCCGGTGTCGACCGCGGCGCGGCGCTCCATGCCGGTGCCGATCAGCGGCGGCTCGGGCTTCAGCAGCGGCACCGCCTGGCGCTGCATGTTGGAGCCCATCAGCGCCCGGTTGGCGTCGTCGTGCTCGAGGAACGGGATCAGCGCCGTCGCCACCGACCAGATCTGGGTCGGCGAGACGTCCATCAGGTCGACTTCCTTGGGCGTCGCGGTCGCGTACTCCTGCTCGGCCGCGCGCACCAGCACCTGCGGGCCCTTCAGCTTCTTCGTCTCCGGGTCGACCACCGCGTTGGCCTGGGCGATGACCTTTTCTTCCTCCTGGGTGGCGTCGAGGTGGAGGATTTCGTCGCTGACGACGCCGTCCTTGACCACCCGGTAGGGCGTGGTGACGAAGCCGTGCTCGGAGATCTCCGCGTAGGACGCGAGCGAGCCGAGCAGGCCGATGTTCGGCCCCTCCGGCGTCTCGATCGGGCACATGCGTCCGTAGTGGGTCGGGTGCACGTCGCGGACCTCGATCGGCGCCCGCTCACGGGTCAGCCCGCCGGCGCCGAGGGCCGAGAGTTTGCGCCGATGCGTGAGCCCGGAGAGGCTGTTGGTCTGGTCCATGAACTGCGAGAGCTGCGAGGAGCCGAAGAACTCCTTCATCGCCGCGACGACCGGGCGGATGTTGATGATCGTCTGCGGGGTGATCGCGTCGGCGTCTTCGGTCGTCAGCCGCTCGCGGACGACCCGCTCCATCCGGTAGAGGCCGATCCGGAAGGCCTCCTGGATCAGCTCGCCGACCGTGCGCAGGCGGCGGTTGCCGAAGTGCTCGTACTCGTCGAGGTGCTCGGCGACCGGCTCGCGCGGGTAGGTGACCGCCTCCGCGGCGTAGTCCTTGATCGGGTGCTCCTCGTCGATCTCCTCGGGGATCCCGAGCAGCTTCGGCAGGCTCACCAGCTCCTTGATCAGGGCGATGATGTCGTCGTGCGTGAGCACCCGGTTGTCGAGGTCGATGTCGAGGTCGAGCCGAGCGTTCAGCTTGTAGCGGCCGACCCGGGTGAGGTCGTAGCGCTTGGGGTCGAAGAAGAGCTGCTCGAGCAGCGCTTTCGCGGCGTCGACCGAGGGCGGCTCGCCGGGGCGCTGCTTTTTGAACAGCTCGATCAGCGCGCCTTCTTCGGTCGTCGTCGCCTCGGTGTCGGCGGCGATCGTGTGCTTGAGGTAGACCGAGTCGTCGAACATCCGCAGGATCTGCTCGTCGTCGACGTAGCCCATCGCCCGCAGCAGCACCGTGACCGGCAGTTTGCGCTTGCGGTCGATGCGCACGAAGACTTTGCCTTTTTTGTCGATTTCCAGCTCCAGCCAGGAGCCGCGCGCCGGCATCAGGTTGGCGATGAAGACCTGTTTCTCGGGGTCCTTGGGCGCCATCACGTAGGCGCCGGGCGAGCGCACCAGCTGGGTGACGACGACGCGCTCGGTGCCGTTGATGATGAAGGTGCCGCGGTCGGTCATCCACGGGAAGTCGCCCATGAAGACGGCCTGCTCGCGGATCTCGCCGGTCTCCTTGTTCTGGAAGGCGACCGTCGCCGAGAGCGGGCGCGAGTAGGTCATGTCCTTCTCGCGGCACTCCTCGATCGTGTGCGGCGGCTCCTCGAACTTGAACTCGCCGAAGACGATCGCGAGATTCCCCGTGTAGTCCTCGATCGGGGATATGTCGTCGATGGTCTCTCTAAGCCCGCCACCCTTCGGATCGGTCAGCTCTTCGAAGGAGCGACGCTGGATGTCGATCAGGTGGGGTACCTCGAGGGGGGTGTCTAGTCGGGAGAAACTCCTGCGGGTTACGGGGGCAGCGTTCGAACGTGCCAAAGTCGGCGACTCCTCAGGCGGTCAGAGGGACGTGGATACAGCGCAGATATGGGCAGGGGGACACAACAGGCGCGCGACCAGGGAAGATAACAAACTCCCCCGGTCGCCCGGCGGACCGGCCGAGCCCACGGCCGGATTCCGCATTGTAGCGCGCTATTTGAGCTCGACGGTCGCGCCGGCCTCCTCGAGTTCCCCCTTGATCTTCTCGGCCTCGTCGCGCTCGATGCCCTCTTTGATCGCTTTCGGGGCCTCGTCGACGATCGCCTTGGCCTCTTTCAGGCCGAGGCCGGTGGCCGCGCGAACGACCTTGATCACGGGGACTTTCTGGCCGCCGACCTCGGTCAGCACCAGGTCGACGGTGGAGGACTCTTCGGCTCCGCCGCCGCCGTCGCCCTCGGGGGCGCCCGCGGCGGCCGGGGCCGCGGCGGCGACCGCGGTCGCCGATACGCCGAACTCCTCCTCGAGCGCTTTGATCCGCTCGGAGAGCTCGAGCACCGAGATGCCTTTCAGCTCCTCGATCCAATCCTCAGTGGAAGTCTTCGTTGCCATTACGCCTCTTTCTCCTTTTGCTCTTGCAGCTGTTGAAGTTGGGTCGCGAGTCCCTGGACCATCGACCCGAGTCCGCGGACCAGGCCGGTGAGCGGGCTCGCCACGACGCCGGCGAGCTGCCCGTCGAGCACTTCGCGCGCCGGCAGGCGGGCGATCGACTTGAAGCGTTCCTCGTCGAGCGCCAGCTCGCCCATGAAGCCGCCCTTGAAGACCAGCACGTCGTGCTCTTTGTTGAAGCTCGAGATCGCCTTCGCCGCCTGCGCCGTGTCGCCGCGGACGAAGGCCAGCGCGGTCGGGCCGCTGAGCAGCTCGCCGAGGCGCTCCTCGCCCGCCTGCTCGGCCGCCCGTTTGGTCAGCCGGTTCTTGACGATGCGGAAGCTGGCGTCGGCCTCGCGCAGCCTGCCGCGCAGTTCGGCCGCCTGGGGGACGCTGATGCCGCGGTAGTCGACCGCGAAGATCGCCTCCGCCGCGCCGATCTCGGCAGCGATCTGCTCAATGGCTTGTCCCTTTTCTTCTCTGTTCATCTCTCACCTGCACCGGGCTTCTGGCTTGCGCCCGCCGGTGGTCTCGGGTTTGCGACGGCGCAGTCTAGGCGATCGCCGGCTCTTTCGTCCTCGCGCCCGCGTCGATGTGGATCCCGGGGCCCATCGTCGTCGTCAGCGTCGCCGAGAGGATGTACCTGCCCTTCGAGGAGGACGGTTTGGCGCGCACGACCTCGTCGATCACCGCGAGGCAGTTCTCCAGCAGCTGCTGCGCCTCGAAGCTCGCCTTGCCGATCGCCAGGTGGACGATCGCCTGGCGGTCGGTCCGGTACTCGACCTTGCCGGCCTTCGACTCGCCGACCGCCTTCTCGATGTCGTCGGTGACCGTGCCGACCTTCGGGTTCGGCATCTTGCCCTGCGGGCCGAGCACGCGGCCGAGCTGGCCGACCGCTTTCATCATGTCGGGGGTCGAGATCGCGATGTCGAAGTCCGTCCAGCCCTCCTCGACCTTCTCGACCAGGTCCTGGCCGCCGACGAAGTCGGCGCCGGCCGCCTCGGCGTCGCGCGCCTGCTGGCCTTCGGCGAAGACCGCGATCGTCACCTCTCTGCCCAGCCCGTGCGGCAGGGCGAGCGTGCCGCGCAGCTGTTCCTCGGCGTGGCGCACGTTGACGCCGAGCCGCAGGTGCAGCTCGACCGTCTCGTCGAAGCCGGCGCTGGCGGTCTCCTTGATCAGGGCGATCGCCTCGGCGGGCGGGTAGAGATGCTCGCGCTGGACTTTCTCTGCCTGTTTGCGGTAGCGCTTGCCGTGGGCCATCGGGGGGAAGCCTCCTATTTGACGTCGACGCCCATCGAGCGGGCGGTGCCGGCGATGATCTTCGAGGCGGCGTCGAGGTCGTTGGCGTTGAGGTCGGGCATCTTGCGCTCGGCGATCTGGCGCACCTGCTCGGGGGAGATCGTGCCGACTTTGTTCACGTGCGGCTCGCCCGAGCCCTTGGAGATGCCGATCGCTTCGCGGATCAGCACCGCGGCGGGCGGCGTCTTGGTGACGAAGTCGAAGCTGCGGTCCTCGTAGACGGTGATCTCGACCGGGATGATCGTGCCGCCCTCGCCCTGCGTCTGGGCGTTGAAGGCTTTGCAGAACTCCATGATGTTGACGCCGTGCTGGCCCAGCGCGGGGCCGACCGGCGGCGCCGGGTTGGCGTTGCCCGCCTGGATCTGCAACTTGATGAGGGTGAGAGTTTTCTTGGCCATAAGCGGTTCGGGACATTAACTGGTGCGAGAGCCAAGCGATCCAAGGACGCAGGGAGCGTGGCGTGCTCTGCACGCGAGCGACCGAGGACGCCGGAGCGCGCCGGCTATCGCGCCAGTTTAGATCTTCTTGACCTGGTCGTAGTTAACCTCAACGGGCGTCTCGCGGCCGAAGATCGAGACCAGCACCTTGAGTTTGGCGGCGTCCTCGTTGATCTCGGCGATCTCGCCGGAGAAGTCGGAGAGCGGGCCGTTGATGACTTTGACCGATTCGCCGACCGAGAACTGGGCCTGCGTGCGCGGCCGCTCGGCCGTCTCGCGGTGCAGCAGCCGGTCGACCTCCGGTTTGGAGAGCGGCACCGGCTTGTTGCGCGAGCCGACGAAGCCGGTCACGCCGGGCGTGTTCTTGACCAGGCCCCAGGCGTCGTCGGTCATCTCCATGTTGACCAGGACGTAGCCGGGCATCGTCCGTTTCTCCTTCGGCTCTTTCTGGCCTTCTTTGTTGAGTTCCATCACCTGTTCGGTGGGCACGACGACCTGGCGCACGTTGCGGTTCTGGGCCATCGTCTGCACCCGGTGCTCGAGGTTGTGCTTGACCTTGTTCTCGTGCCCGGAGTAGGTGTTGATCACGTACCAGCGATACAAGTGAGTGTCCTTCTCTTAGGGGATCCCGCTAGAGGATCTGCTTGATGAGGAAGCTGAAGGCGCTGTCGAGGGCGCCGAGGTAGGTGGCGGCGACGGCGACGAAGATGATCGTCACGGCGGTCGCCTGCACGAGGGTTTCGCGATCCGGCCACTGGACTTTGCGCAGCTCGGCCCAGCAGGAGACGAGGAAGCCGATGACGCCGCCGCGCTGGCGCTTCTCGGCCTGGGCCTGCTTCTGGCGCTTGGCGACCTGCTCGCGCTCGCGGCGCTTCTCGTCCTCGCGGCGGCGCTTCTCGGCCTGCTTGGCGGCCTTCGCCTCGGCGCGCCGGGCGCCGCGGCCCTTCGGCGCGTCCGGCGTCTCGAGGTCGGCTTCGGCCGCGCCGGCGCCGATCCCCGCCTCGACCGCCTCGACCTCGGCGACCTCGCCGGAGACTCCGACCTGGGTGTCGTGCTGGGCGCTGGAATCGGACTTACGGCCGTTGCCGCCGGAGCGCTCTCGCTCTTCGGCTTCGCGGGCGCGCTTCTCCGCCTTGCGCTGTGCGCGCGACTTGGCCATCGGCGATTACCGAGTCTCCTTGTGCGCCGTGTGGCGGCCGCACCAGCGGCAGTACTTGCGCAGCTCGATCCGGTCCGGCGAGTTTCGCCGCGACTTGTTGGTCTGATAATTGCGCCGCTTGCAGTCTTCGCAAGCCAGCGTCACCGCGATGCGGACATCTCCGCGAGCCATGCTTCTCCTCGTTGCCGAACGACGCCGTTACAAGAGAAAACCCCGGGCCGAAGCGCGAGGCTGCCGCGAAGAATAGCGCTCTTATAGCCCCAGCGTTTTGGCGATGATCGTGCGCTGGATCTCCGAGGTGCCGCCGTAGATCGTCGAGACCATCGTCGCGCGGACGAGGCGCTCCATGTCGTACTCGGAGGAGTAGCCGTAGCCGCCCATCAGCTGCATGCCCTCGACGGCGACGCGTTTGGCGACCTCGGTCACGTGCAGCTTGACCATCGAGGCCTCGCGCGGCAGCATCCGGCCCGGGTCCTCGTCGGTCAGCGCGGCGACCCAGCGGGTCATCAGGCGGGCCGATTCGAGCTCCGTCGCCATGTCGGCGAGGCGGTGCTGGAGCGCCTGGAAGGAACCGATCGGGCGGCCGAACTGCTTGCGCTCCTTGACGTAGGCGAGCGCGTCGTCGAAGGCGCGCTGGCCGATCCCGAGCATCGTCGCGGCGAGGATCAGCCGCTCGACGTTGAGCCCGGCCATCAGCTGCGTCCAGGCCTGGTCGAGCTCGCCGAGCAGCGCGTCCTCGGGGGCCTCGACGTCGCTGAGGTAGAGCGTGTTGGTCTCGCTGCCGCCCATCGTCTTTATCGGGACGATCTCCAGGCCCTCGGTCTCGCGCGGCAGCCAGATCATCGAGAGGCCCTCGTGCTTGGACTCGCCCTTGGTCGTGCGGCAGACGACGAGGATGTGGTCGGCGATGTGGGCGTTGGAGATGAAGACCTTCTGGCCGTTGAGCACGAAGCCGCCGTCGACCCGCTCGGCCGAGGTGGTGAGCGCGCCGACGTCGGAGCCCGCCTCGGGCTCGGTCATCGCGATCGCCTCGACCGCGCCGCCGGCGATCCCGCCGAGGATCTCCTTCTTCTGCTCCTCCGTGCCGAAGCGCTGCGTCGCGCCGGCGACGATCAGCGTCGTCGCGTAGCCGCCGATCGGCGCCAGCCCGCGCGAGGACTCCTCCATGAACAGGCAGGCGTCGAGCATCGAGCCGCCCGAGCCGCCGTACTGCTCGGGGATGGTGACCCCGAGCCAGCCGAGCTCGGCCATCTTTCGATAGAGGTCGAAGCTGTGGTGCAGCTCGTAGCCGTCGGTCAGCTTCTCGCGCTGCTCGGCCGTCCCGCACTCGCGCTGGCAGAAGTCGCGGATCGCGGCGACGAAGTCCTGCTGCTCGTCGGTCAGCGAGAAGTCCATGCGGGCGCGGAGGCTATCGCTCGGGCTGGCTGGGTGGCCAGTCGGCGGCGGCGATCCGCTTCGCCTGCTCGGTGCCGAGGTAGGGCGTCAGCACGAACTGGACGATCTCGGGGGTGAGGTCGAGCAGACCCTCTCGCCGGCCCCGGCCGACCCGGTTGCTGACGATCGTCGCCACCCCGCCGGCAATCGTGCGCTCTGTCGTCGGCGGCAGCTCGTCGCCCTGCGGGCTCTCGGCGCGACCGCCCTCGAGCAGGCCGGCGAGGTAGTTCATCAGCCGCTCGTAGCGTGCGACCCCGGCAGCGCCCTGGGCCAGGGCGTCCTTGGTCAGCACCGTCGCCGCCTCGGGCTCGGCCACGGCGAACTCGAGCGTCCGGCGGACCGCCACGGTCGCCCGCTCGACCCACGAGCCCTCACCGGCGCAGACCATCTCGAGCATCACCTGCAGGCGAGCGAACGCGGCCTCGAAGGAGGTTCCGAACTCCTCCGGTTGCTGCGCTCTCCCGTCCATGCCCGCCCCCGCGATGATAAACGTTGCTGTCTCAAAAGCGCAAGGGAATTCGACCGGATCGTGCGCGGCTCGATTCCTTCTGTTAAGCCGGTACGGATGCGTCTTGGAACCTCTCCCAGGGGTGTACAATCGCGTTTCCGAACTATGGAGCCGGTTACGAGCCACTCGGAGCGCGAATGGATCCTCATCGGGATGGCCGAGCGCTGTGCCGCGCAAGGGTTCGCGGCGACCGGCGTCGATGACGTCTGCGCCGCCGCCGGCGTCTCGCGCGAGTCCTTCGAAGACCTCTTCGTCGACGAGGCGGACTGCCTTGCCGCGACAGTCGAAGCGGCGACCGCCCAGGCGCGGCAGGCCCTCGACGAGGCGATCTCGCCGCGGCAGAGCTGGGCCGCGAACCTGCGTGACGGGGCCGCCGCGCTGCTGGGCTTCCTCGCCGCGCGTCCAGCTCTCGCCCATGTGCTGCTGATCGAGGCGCCGCCGGCGGGTGGACGCGCCGCGGCCGTGGCCGAGTCCGCCCGCGGCGAGCTGCTCGCCCTGCTGGAGCGCGGCCGCGAGCACGCCACCGAGGAGATCCCGGCGAGCGCCGGTCGCGGGGCCCTCGCCGGCGCCGAGGCGCTGATCGCCCGCCAGGTCGCCGCCGGGGGCGCTGCCGACCTTCCCGCCGTCGCACCGGACGTCGTATACATGCTCGCCGTCCCCTTTCTCGGCCTCGGCGAGGCGCAGCGACTGGCCGCCGGCGCCAACCGGCGCCGTCACCTGCGCGCGGTCGCGTAGGGGCGCCTCGATCAACAGCTTCGCGCCCTGAGCGGATTTCTATTCAGCGGTTACGGGTAGCGACGTGGCCAGCAAACCGCGACCGGAGGTGCGAACAGTGATCATTCTCGGAATCGTCTGTCTCGTCCTGGCGATCATCTTCAACGTCGGGTTCCTCTGGTTCATCGGCGGGATCCTCGTGGTCCTCGGCGTGATCTTCTGGATCCTCGGCCTCGCCGGTCGCGCTGTCGGCGGACGCCGCCACTACTACTGAGGCTCGCTGGACGAAGAAGCGGGGCGGAACCGCCGGCATCGCTTGGAAGCCCGGAACGAGACTCGAACTCGTGACCCCTTCCTTACCATGGAAGTGCTCTACCAACTGAGCTATCCGGGCGCTGGAATCCACTTTAGCGGCGCGGGGGCGCTCAACACACTTTGGGTGCACCTGCGCCGGACGCAGCGGGTGCCCTGGGTCGAGAGGATGATCCTCGCCGGCTGGCCGACCGGGCGATTCGCCGCAGGCACCTGCGCGCCGTCGCTTAGAGCCTGGAGCCGTAGCGGCTCAGGCCGACTCGGCGCCGACCCTACGCGCTTCCGCGGCTCCGAGGTACGGCGTGAGGAGCCGCTCGGAGGCACAGGCTGTCTCGATGCGGATCTGCAGGCGCGCGAAGGCGGCCTGGAAGGCGTTTGCAAAATAGTCGGGGTGAGGCGCTCCTCTGGCTCATACCTACTTGAGAGATTCGGCGGCGAAGTTCTCCCCCCGGGAGGCGGAGAGGGCGGCCTCGA
This sequence comes from Solirubrobacterales bacterium, assembly GCA_035698885.1. Lineage (GTDB taxonomy): Bacteria > Actinomycetota > Thermoleophilia > Solirubrobacterales > 70-9 > VRUE01. Next base: position 7,356 of record DASSBJ010000087.1, on the reverse strand, counting down.
GGCCGACGTAGGGGGCGAGGGCGAACTCGGTCAGCCGGGCGTCGAGGCCGCGAAGCTCCCGGGACCTACCGGTGCGCAGGCGATCGGCGACCACTCCCGCGATGCCGCCGATCAGCGCCGCCTCCAGCGTCGGTGGCTTCGCCGTCGAGGAGAGAGCGCGGCCCAGACCGAGCGAGGGACCGAAGCGGGCGAGCAGCGCGTCGTGGGCGTAGGCGGCCCAGGGACCCACCGCGAACCCGTCGCCGGCGAGCAGCAGGGCGCGCTCGGGGGACGCGGCGGCGAAGGCCAGCGCGGCTGCGATCGCCGCCTCAACCGCTCGCCGCCAGGGTAGGGAGCCCGTGGCCACCGAGACGCGCTCGGTCAGCTCGGCGAGCGCCCCCTCGTGGGCGGCGAGGAAGGCGCCCTGCTTGCCGGGGTAGAGCTCGTAGAAGGTGCGGCGCGAGACGCCCGCGGGTTCGATGATGTGCCTGACGGTCGTGCGGAGGTAGCCCCGACGGGCCACCGCGGCCTCGAGACCGGCGTGGATGCGGCGGCGCTGGTCGAATGCGACCTGTTCTGGAGATAAGCCCAGACCGGTCAGGCGCCGGCCCGAGCCGAGGTGGACCGATCTCAAGACGCTGGGACCCATGGTGATGCCGCGCTCCTCCCCGCAGGTGGCGTGGAAGGCATCATAAACGTGAATGTCTTTACGTTGCGTGAGCGGGGTACGTCGCCGCGCCGCGGCTTCAAAGGCCGCGCCGAAGTCGTCAGTCGGGGTATCTCCCACACCGGCTTGAGAGACCCGGCGAGGAGGTTCTCCTTTCTTGCACTGCGCGGCTTTAGCCGGTCGCCGTCGACCATCGTCTACATGATCGCCGCGCCCGGCCTCGGTGCCGACGAGACGGCTCGCCGACGGCTCGCCGACGAGATCTGCACGCGGTGGCTTAGGAACTAAGCCTGGACTCTGCCGGCGTCGGCGAAGGCGCGCTTGATCGCGGCCTGAACCCGATGGGACGTGGACTCCTGGTCGAGCTGGCCTCGAGGCACGACATGGGGTGGATTCGGCGCGATCAGAGTGTCGGGGATCGAGCCGCCCATGGGAACCGAGCCCGATGAAGAGGCTCCATAGGCGAGGTGCTGGGCATCGAGGACGGCGGCCGCCACCGCCACCTGGCCGACCTCGGCGCGAGTGTCGATCCGATCCCAGATCAGCTGTGCTGCGCGGGCGGTGCCAGCCAGCAGGGACGCGAGTCGATCCGGGTCGATCTGCATCCCACCGAGCATGCCCTCCGCCGCCACCGAGCCGGAGATCGCGATCGCGCCGTCGGCATAGACTCGCGCTTCCGGCCCGCTCTGCTGTGGACTGGGGGCAAGCTTTACCCCCGCAGCCGAAACATCGCCGTCCATGCCGACGCTCTGGGGAATCGCGCGGGCGGCGCGGAGGGCCGCGATCAGGTCGTCTGGGAGCGTAGTGTCTTCGAGCGCGACGGGATCGAGCAGCGTCGTCTGCCGCAGCGGTGCGAAGGCGACGCGGACAGTTGCAGACTCATGCCAGCCGTGCCGCGAGTCCTCTCCCGCAAGCGCGAGAGCACGCTCGGCGGCGGCCGGAGCGTCCTCGATGACCGTCGAGCGCTGGCGGGCAAGGGCTTGCGCCACCTTGGCGCCGACATCGTCAGCGCCAGTGAAGGTCCCGTGGAAGACGCCTTCTCCCCAGCTGCCACGAATTCGCTCGAGGAACTCGCGTTGGCGCAGCTCGAGTTCGACCTCTTGCAGGAGGACCAGGATCGGCTTGCCGAGGCGCACGGCCTCGGCGTACTCGTCCTCAGTCGGACTCGTCTCGCCGGAGCCCGAGTCGCCGTAGCGGGCGCCGAGGAGAAGCAGGTAGTACTCCGCTGCGGCGACTTGGTCGAGCAGCGCCCGCTGCGAGGACGCGGGATCGGCACTCAGCTCCTCGGAGCGAATCGGATGCAGGCCGCTCGCGGACACCGCAGCGGCCGCGGCATCGCGAACGTCCTCGAAGCCCCCGACCACGCTGCTGATGAAGATGGCGTCAACGGCCATCATGCCGCCCGCCGGATCCGGCGGGGTCGGTACTCGGCGAAGGCTTCGATTACCTTGATCGCGTTCTGCAGCGCGCCGCGCGCGCCGTCGCCGGATCTGTATTGGCGCAAGATCGCGTCAAGGCCCGGTGGTCCCCTGCGGGGGTCGCCGGGCGGTCCGCTCGGCCAGTTCCCGTACGCGACGCTCGCAGGACCGGCGGCGATCATCAGCCCCCAGCCTTCGCCGAGACGATCGCCACGCTCCATCAGAGGCCCGATGGCGGCCGCCGCGATCCTGATCGCTTGCGAGAGGTCGCGGGCACGGTGGGTCAGCCGTCCGCTGCGAACGACGAGCGCGCCGGGGCCCTGCTCGACTCTGGCGTCGGCCCGCTGGTCGATGAACTGCGCTCGGAGCTCGAAGATCATGCCGTTTCCTTCGCCTCCTGCCAGAGCGGGGTCGGCCAGCCGAGGCGCTCGGCCAAGGCGAACATCACGCCCTCGCCACCGTTGTCGGATGTAAACCCCGCACCTACAGCCCGTCGGGTGATGAGGTCCCGCCGCTCCCCCTCCCCGACAGTCAGGCCCCAGGTGCAGACCCTGTAGTTGGCATGAATCGAGCTACCACGTCCGCAGCCGATGGCAATGCGATGAATGCCGCCGATCGGAATGGCGAGCGCGTCGAGTAGCTGGTCATCGGCAGGCGGTGTGAAGAACAACAGCGCCTCAGGGGCAAGGGCGAGAACAAAGGGGTGCTCGTCGCGGTAGGCGATTCCGGCAGGCGCATCGGTGGGAAGGAAGCCTCTCAGGCCCTTTCTCAACGCGTGATAGGAATCGGTCGGGAGGCTGCGCTCCTCGCACTCCTCGTACCAGCGATTGGTGAGTCGGTTTATGAGATCGCTGACCATCGCTCAGTGGCCGTTGGGGTGGCGTTTGGGGTTACCGACCGTCATCGAGTCGACGAAGGTGCCGTCCAGCTTGCGCAGGTACGCCACGTCTCCGTCGTCGTTCCAGATCGCGGCCGAGCGGCCGGCGAACAGCAGAAGGTTGCCGTTGTCGTTGCGCGTGTCTTCGCCCTTGCCGGTGAAGACGTAGGCGGACTGCCCGGGTTTCAGCTCCAAGTCGCCGCCGCCCTTAGCCCCGGGAAAACGGTAGACGTGGACGTGCTGCTGGGTCGCCGTGTAGTCGGTCAGCTCAAGCCCGTTCACGGCCACCGCGACCGGGCCGGAGTTGGCGACCTCGACGTACTCGCCACGTTTGTCGGTGGTTCGGTTTGCGACTACGCAGATATGGGGCTCCATTTTCTGTTCTATCTCCCTCGCTCTGAATTCTGTTGAGACGTGCTGCGTAGCCACATCTTGTTGTTGAAGAGAACCACGAGGCCCAGACGGAACTTGCCGCGTCCCTTAAACGCCGGCGTCTACGAGCCGGTACAGACCGGTGCGAGAGCCGATCGGCTCGACGCCCTCGGCCCTGCCGGCGGCGGTGAGGAAGCTGTTGAGTGGGTCCTTGCCGAGGATCTCGAAGCCCTGGGCGCGCAGCAGCGAGAACCACTGGCGGTAGTGGATCGGCTCCTCGCTGCCGTGCTCGAGGCGCAGCACCTCGACCGCGACTTCCTGCAAACGCCTGCCGCGCAGCTGGCGATCGAGCCGCTCGAGCCGCAGCTGCGGGCGGCGGTCGGAGAGCTCTTCGACCTCGCGCAGCAGGCGCTCCTCGCGGGCGAGCTGCTCCTCCATGCTCTCGAGCATCTCGCGGTGGATCTCCGTGCGGCCGCGCAGGCCCTCGATGCTCTCGACGAGCCGGCCGCGTTCCTGTTGTAGGACGCGGTCGCTCGCCTGTGCCAACTCGACTACTTCGCCGCTCCCAGATCCGTTCCTGCTCGGCACGGAACGAACTCTAGGTCCGGGATCGGATAGAGCCAGCCGGCGACGGTCGGCTCGTCTAGCTTGGCAGGCTCATTCCCGATCCGGTTCGTCGCTTGCCACTCCGACAAGCCGTGCCTTGGCCCAGCCGCCCAGCTCGTTCACCAGGGCGACGGTGGCGTCGCGGTCGATGGGCTCGGCGTCCAAGATTTCGTCGTAGCGCAAGGGCACGGCATGCTCGGTCAGCGCAACCACCTCTGGGGTCTCGAACGGAAACTCGCCGACGGCCGCCTCCACCTGCGCGATCAGGCGGCGTAGATCGTGGGTGTACTCGAATTCGACTCCCTGAGACCCGAGCACCGCCTTGAGCCACTTCTCCACGGCCTGCTGCGCGTGCTATGCCGACCTCGGTTTTATGCCGACCTGAAGCCGCAAGGCGCACTGGCGGCGGTTGTCGCCCCAATAGGGTCGGCATAACCTCGCCGACTTGAGCGACCCGGGGAAGCTCCTCCTTCCATCGATCCAAGGAGGAGGCGTTCATGACTGATCCATCACGGGTCCGGGTGACCGGACCGTCCACACCATCGGCGGCCGCGCCGATCGACGAGCTGCTGCGCCGGTTCCGGCGATACCTCGTCGTCGAGCGGGGTCTTCAAGAAAAGGGGGCCGGTGACTATGCGCGAGCAGTGCGGCCATTCCTGGAAGGTCGGCTTTCGCAGGGGGCTCTCGGCTTCGATCAGCTGAGTGCCGCCGATGTCACCGCGTTCGTGGTCGCGAGCTGCCCACGCTTGTCGCCCGGAACGGTAAAGCTGACGATGACCGCGCTGCGCTCGCTGCTCGGTTTCCTGCATCTGGAGGGCATGATCGAGCGGCCGCTGGTGGCCGCGGTGCCGTCGGCCGCATCCTGGCGCCTGGGCGGGCTGCCGAAGAGATTGGAGCCTGCCGAGGTGCGCAGCCTCCTGTCCTCCTGCGACTTGAACACAGCGACGGGGCGTCGCGACTTCGCGATCCTGACCGCGCTCGTTCGGCTGGGCTTGCGAGCCGGCGAGGTCGCCGCCCTTCGCTTCGAGGACATCGACTGGCGAGCGGGCGAGATCATCGTGCGCGGCAAGGGCCGCCGTGAGGAGCGGCTGCCCTTGCCGGCCGACGTCGGCGAGGCGATCGCCGCCTACCTGCGAGGCGGTCGGCCCGAGAACACGCGAGGCCGCAACGTTTTCGTGACCGTTCATGCCCCGCACCGCGCGATGAGCGGCGGCGCGATCTCGGCGGTCGTCGTGAGCGCCGCCTCTCGGTGCGGCCTCGGCCCCATTCGCGCCCATCGTCTTCGCCACACCGCCGCGAGTGAGACGCTGCGCGGCGGCGCCTCGCTCGAGGAGGTCGGGCAGCTCCTGCGCCACCGGCGCGCGATGACGACGGCGATCTACGCCAAGGTCGATCGCGAGGCGCTGCGAAAGGTCGCCCGTCGCTGGCCGGAGACCGTTCGATGAGCCCGCTGCGAGCAGCGCTCGCCGACTACCTGACGGTGCGCCGCGCCCTCGGCTACAAGCTGGAGCGGGCCGAGAAGCTGCTTGGTCAGTTCATCACCTATATCGAGGAGCGCGGGGCGAGGACGATCACCGTCGAGCACGCGCTCAGCTGGGCTACCCTGCCCGGCGGCGGTGCGGCCTGGCATGCGCTGCGGATGTCGGTGGTGCGGAGCTTCGCCGCTCATCTGCAGACGATCGACTCCGCCTGCGAGGTGCCGCCGGCGGCGCTCCTGCCGGACCCTCCGCATAGAGCTACGCCCTTCCTCTACTCCGATGAGCAGATCGCGGCGCTGATCGAGGCCGCGAGCACGCTGCGCTACGCGCACAGGGCCGCGACCTACCGGACCCTGGTCGGGCTGCTCGCAGTCACCGGGATGCGTATCGGGGAGGCGCTCGCGCTGGACCGCGGAGACGTCAACCCGAAGGAGGGCACGATCCTCGTGCGCGAGACCAAGTTCGCCAAGTCGCGCGAGCTGCCGTTGCACACGAGCGCGATTGAAACTGTGCTGCGCTATCTGGGCCGCACGGATCGCCCGCGCGCGGCGGCGAGCACCGATGCGGTGTTCGTTTCCGCCCGCAGCGCTCGGCTGGCCTACCGCTCGGCGAGCGGCACCTTTACCCGGTTGGTGGACCGCGCCGGCATCGAACCGCGCTCGGCCTCCTGTCGGCCGAGGCTGCACGACTTGCGCCACAGCTTTGCGGTGCGCACCATCCTCGATGCCTATCGCGACGGGGGCGAGCCGCAGGAGCGCTTGGCGCTGCTCTCCACCTACCTCGGGCACGCCGATCCGGCCCACACTTACTGGTACCTCTCAGCCGCACCCGAGCTGATGGGCCTGGCCGCCGGGCGCCTTGACCGCCACCTCGGTGCCCGCTCGTGAGCGCCCTCGCACCGACGCTTCAGCTGTTCTTCACCGAGCGGCTGGTGCGCCAGCGTCAAGCAAGTCCACATACTCTCGCCGCCTACCGTGACACGATGCGATTGCTGCTGGGCTTCGCGGAGCGGCAGCTCGGCAAGCAACCCTCCGCGCTGGAGATCGACGACCTCGACGCCCCCCTGATTGGCGCCTTCCTCGACCACCTCGAGCGCGATCGGGGCAACGGGGTTAGAACCCGCAACTCCCGTCTGGCGGCAATCCGCTCCCTGTTTCGATACGCGGCGTTGCGCCACCCCGAGCACGCGGCCGTGATCGAGCGGGTGCTGGCGATCCCGTCGAAGCGCTTCCAGCGGAATCTGGTCACCTTCCTCTCCGAGGAGGAGCTGGAAGCGCTCCTCGCCGCCCCAGACTGCTCGACCTGGACGGGTCGACGAGACCGCGCGATGCTGATGCTCGCCGCCCAGACAGGGCTGCGAGCCTCGGAGCTGACGGGCCTGCATTGCGATGACGTGCACCTCGGAAGTGGCGCCCACGTCAGTTGCCTGGGGAAGGGCCGCAAGCAGCGGATCACGCCGCTTACCGCGACGACGGTGGCCCTCCTCGGCGTCTGGCTCGCCGAGCGAGGCGATCAGCCGGAGGCGCCGTTGTTCCCTACCCGCTCCGGCCGTCCGCTCAGCCGCGACGGCCTCGAGCGCCGGCTCGCCAAGCACTCAGAAAGCGCCGCCTCGGCCTGCTCGTCACTGCGCGAAAAGAAGGTCACGCCGCACGTGTTGCGGCACACCGCCGCGATGCGGTTGCTGCGGGCCGGTGTTGACACCTCGGTCATCGCGCTCTGGCTCGGACACGAGCAGGTGGAGACCACGCAGGTCTACCTACATGCCGATCTCACGATCAAGGAACGGGCGTTGGAAAGAACAACGCCGCCGGAGGCGAAGCCAGGCCGTTACCGGCCCCCGGACGCGGTACTCGCCTTCCTTGAGTCGCTGTGATTATGCCGACCCTTACTGCTCGCTCTCCACCTGGTAAATGGTTTCACGAATCAGGTCGGCATAAAACCGAGGTCGGCATAGCACGC